>SMWZ01000119.1 GCA_004356455.1 Deltaproteobacteria bacterium | reverse complement strand
GCGTTGGCTGCGGAAGCAAAGCGCGTGTGGGCGGAGAGACACCTGCCAGCTGCCGCGCGCACCCGGCCGACCCGGCCACCTGCCGCACGCCGCGCTAACCCGAGACGTCCGCCAGCCGCCCCCGCGCCCCAACCGCGTGCTGACGCAGCGGTGCCTTCCCTCTTTCCCATCACACCAGCAAGCGAGCCGGCCGTGCGCCCTGGGCCTCGAGCCGAGTCGCTTGCAGCGCGAATTGCCGCGCGCGTCAGGAGCGCGAAGCCGGCTGAGGAAAGTACGCGGGCGGAGCCGAGCGCGTCTGTGCCGAGCCCGGCGGCTGCAAAGCCGGCCCCGCCGCCGGAGCTGGCGGCCGTTCAGAAGCTTGCGAAGCCAGCGGCCGCGAAGTCGCGCGTCTCCGGGCGCCGCCAACGAGACCGTCGCCGGAGCTCCAAGGAGACGGCCGCAGCCGCTGCTCCCAAGCCGCCCCCTGCTGCGTCAGCCGTGGCACAGCGCAGCACAGGAAGAGCTTCCACGCCTGCGCCCAATGCTCCACCCGAGAGCACTCCCAAGGCCATGGTCAAGCCCGTGCCGCCGCCGGCTCAGGTAAGCGAAGCCGAGCGCCGTAGTCTTCCCGGGCCGAACCCGTTTCTGCAGCCGTTTAAGCCGGTGACCCGAGTGGAGCGCGTGCCTGCGGACGCAAGGGTGCCAGACGCCGGAGAGCCTTTGCGGGTCTTCACCGAGTTTCCGGAGCTTGCGCTCGAGAGCGTGCGCTGGCATCCCGACCCGAGCCGGCGCGTCGCCAACTTGCTGGTGGACCGGGGGCGGGGGATCACGGTCCGCGAGGGCGACATCGTGCGCGGTGCCCTGATCCATCGTATCGATCCCGGCACGGTGGAGCTGCGGGTCGGCACGGCGAAAAAACTGCTCCAGATGGGACCGTGACGCACGCAGAAGGCTCCGAGGTCGAGCTCAGAATCGAGACGCTGGCCGCCGGCGGCGATGGCGTTGGACGCAGCGATGGGCGTGTGGTCTTTGTTGCGCGCACCGCACCCGGAGATCGCATTCGTGCCCGGCTGCTGCGGGTCCACCCCCGCTACGCCCACGGCGAGCTGATCTCGGTGTTGGAGCCTGGGCCCCACCGCCGCGAGTCCCCGTGCCCCTACTTCGGCCGTTGTGGGGGCTGTCGCTGGCTGCATCTCGATGATGACGCACAGGAGGCGGGGCGTACGAGCATCCTGCGCGACGCACTGCAGCGCATCGGCGGTGTAAAGGAGCTGCCATCCATCCGCGTCGTCCGCTCGCCACAGCCCTTTGGCTACCGCTCGCGTGCCCGCGTCGCCCATGCTAACGGCCGTGTGGGCTTCCGAGCCTGGCACTCTCACGAGGTGATCGACATCGAGCGCTGTCTGGTACTGGATGCGGAAACCCAGAGCCAACTCAACCAGTTGCGCGAACACCCCCCGCGCGCTCCGGGCGAGATCGAGATCCGCGGCTACGGCGAAAAGGTCGACGTCGCCGGCCGGCGACTGGCGGTGGGCCCAGGCGCGTTCTTTCAGGCCAATCGGCTGCTTTGGGAGCGCTGGCTCGAGCTGGTCTCTGACGCGTGCGGTCGCGGCGAGTTGGCGCTGGAACTCTACGCCGGTGTGGGTTTTTACACAGCCGAGATCGAGAGAAACTTCGAGTCGGTCATTGCCGTGGAGTGGGGAGCTTCGGCAGCGGACGCTCGACGCAACACACGCGCGCGCGTCATACAGGCCGCCGCCGAGACCTGGTTGCCGCAACAGGTCGGCTTGCTGGAGCCCGATCTGGTGCTGATGAATCCACCCCGCACGGGCTGTGACCCACGCGTGATGAGCGCGCTGCGTGCGCTCGCGCCGGCGCGCGTGGTCTACGTATCATGCGAGCCGTCGACGTTGGCCCGCGATCTCTCGCGACTCGGTCCGAGCTTTCGCCTGACGGGACTTTCGCTCTTGGATGCATTGCCGCAAACGGAGAAAGTCGAAGCCGTTGCGACGCTGGAACACGTTGACTCGGTTCACAACGGCCCGTAAACTGCGAGGTCGTCGGGGGGGTGAGTGCGCGGATCGACGGAGTTTCCTTCCTGGCAGCAGCCTTTACAAGAGCTTGTCTCTCCGAAGTTACCAGCGTCGCTCCGTCGGTTCGCCGGTCGGAGAGATCTCCTGAGGAGACCCAGCGGCATCGTGCCGCTGGGTCTTTTTAGACTCTCCCGTTCCCTACGCCTTCAAGTGTTCGCGTACGTCCTCGGTCAGGCGGGCCAGGGTTGGAGCAGCGGGACCCCGTAAGCTGATTACACACTGCTGGGTGATCTCGGTTGGGTAGAGATTAACTTCGATCAAATGCCCGCCGCGGCTGAGGACGTCGAGGGGGATCTGAGCGGCCGGGTAGACGGTTGCGGACGTGCCGGCCACGATGCAGCAGTCGGCTTGCTCTCCCTGCTGCATGCAGGCCTCGAGTACGTCACGCGGAATCGGCTCGCCGAACTCCACGGTGTCCGATTTGATGATCCCGCCACATGTCTCGCAGCGCGGCGGGAGATGGTCGAGATCGATCTGGACTGCATTACGCGGCCGGCGCTCCAGACAATCGATGCAGCGTAGAAGGGTGGCGTTTCCATGAATCTCGAGCACGTTCTGCTGACCGGCGGCCCGATGGAGGTTGTCGACATTCTGTGTGATCAGGCAGCGAAGGACTTCCATTTGCTCGAGCTCGACCAGAGCGAGGTGAGCCCCATTCGGACGCGCGCGCAGCAGCGTTTCCGAGAACGCCTTCATGGGGCCCTCCGGCTGCATGCGTTCACGCCAGGCGGAGGCCGGGTCGCGTAGAAAGCGCTGGTAGCCGTCCATCGGCGGCTCGCCGTGCTCGGTCCAGAGTCCACCCGGGCCACGGAAGGGACGGATGCCGCTCTCGACAGAGAGTCCGGCCCCGGTCAAGCAGATCACATGCTTCGAGTCACGCAGAATCTGCGCTGCGTTCTCGAACTCCTGCGGGCTGCTCTGGGTTGGGATCTCCTCGCTCATGGGATGGCCTTGCGCGCTCAATGGTAGGTGGGGCGGTCGTCATCCTTGTCGATCTTCCGTTTGCGTTCCCACTCCTCGCGCCGCACCGCGCGCAGTCGTCCGCGCATGCGCCAGCGACGCCAGCGGTAGCGGAGACCGCCGAGGCTGAACGCTGTTCCGAGGTACTCACGCAGCTGGCGCCGCAGGATAATCCCCGCCACCAGCACGCCACCGAGATGCCCGGCGTTGCTGACGTTGCCGCCTCCGAACGCAGCCTGGAGCACGAACAGCAGCGGAATGAACCAGATCGCTTTGATGGGAATGGGCGGGAACAGCAGCATGATCGTGCGGTCGGGCCACATCAGGCTGAACGCCGTAAGAATTCCGTACACTGCGCCCGACGCGCCCAGCGTCGGGATCCCCCAGACCCCGGGGGACAGGCTGTTCCAGAGCAGGATCACCACCCCGGCGCCCATCCCACAGGTGAGGTAGAAGCGCAGAAAGCGTCTCGACCCCCAGATCTGCTCGAGCTGCCCGCCAAACATCCACAGCGCGAACATGTTGAAGAAGATGTGCATCATGTCGGCGTGGAGCCACATGTAGGTGAAGGGCTGCCACACGTAGCCCTTATCGAAGAAGTCGCTGCTGCGGATCACCCCGAGGTTCGTCGCGCCCGGCGAAAACTGCTGCGCCAGGAACACCACCGCGTTGGCGATGATGAGGCGCTTCACCATGGGCGTGAGCCCCTGGAAGCCGCCTCCTCCGTGGGAACGCCGACCGTACAAGGGACCGTCCTTTCTCGGAGCCGGGCGGGGCCCCGCAGCAAGGTTGGAAGCTAAGAAAATTTCGTCTTTTTGGCTGGCGCGAGCGCTTCAAGTGCGCCGAGCGCAGCGGACTCGTCCAGGCCCACGAGGTCCAGCACGGGCAGATCTACGTCCAGCAGCGCCCGCAGCGTGGACAGCTGCTCCCGGCAGCGGTCAGGCTCGCCCCAGAGCAGCGCTCGCTCCAGCGCGGGCCCCGCCACGTCGGCGAACCAGGGGCAGTGGCGATGGTAATCCTTGGCAGCAGCCTCGATTGAGGCTCCGGGCCGCGCGAACACCCAGATCCAGGTCTCGAGCTTACGCGAGAGGCGCGCACGCAAAGGCTCCAGGCGCTCGCGCAGCGGAGGCACGTTGGCATCCCAGACGTCGGCGTGACGCTCGACCACGGCCAGGCCCTGCGGGCCTGCCGCGGCCACGACCAGTGGGACCGGCTGGCTCGGTGGCTGCACGAACGCCTGCTCCAGCTGGATGCGGGGGCTGCGGTGGCTCACGGTCTCACCCGCGAGCAGCCGACGCACGATGTCCAGCGTCTCATCCAGCTGCGCCACCCGCTGCCGCCCCGAAAGCACGGGGAGGCCGAGCCGGCCGACCCGACGCCCCACACCTGCGCCGAAGAACCCGAGCATACGTCCCGCGCTGGCCTCCTGCAGCGTCACCAGGCTGCGCGCGAGCAGCAGCGGGTTCCAGAAGGCCGGCAGCCGAATCGATCCGACGCGCGTCCGGCTCGTTGCTGCCAGGGCGAGCGCGGCAAGCACGCTCGGATCGTAGAGGGGCGCATCCGGTCGCTGTGGCAGTAAGCTTGCGTCGCCATCGACCAGCACGACGGCGTAACCGAGCTCGTCCGCACGGCGAGCCAGGCGCTGGATCTGATCGAGCGCGAGCCAGTGGCCCGTGAGCGCAACTCCCAGCCGCGCGCCCGACTCGGGCGAGCTCACCTCGACCGTTGCCTCTGCCAGACCACGTGGTAGAGCGCCACGATGCTCTTGGCATCGGTCAGGTCGCCACGCTCGATCATGATCAGCGCCTCGTTGAAGGGGATCTCGTGAAGCTCGATCTGCTCGCCGATCTCGTGCTGCGGACGGCCCCCTTTGAGGTCGTAGGCGCAGAAGAGATGGATGCGTTCATCCGTAAAGCCGGGTGAGGTCAGGATCACGCCTGTCTTCTCGATGCGCCCCGCTCGGTAGCCCGTCTCCTCCTCGAGCTCGCGAGCTGCACAGCTCTCCGGGTCCTCACCGGGGTCGAGCTTGCCCGCGGGAATCTCCCAGATGGTTCCTCCCACCGCGTAGCGATACTGACGCAGCAGCAGAATGCGATCCTCGTCCAGAAACGGCACGACCGCGGCGGCGCCCGGGTGGCGCAGCATCTCGAGCTCGATCCGCTCGCCCGATGGGAGTTCTACCTCCTCGAGGGTGAACGACCCGACGGAGCCCCGATGAAGCACGCGCCGAGTCACGGCTTGCGACCCGCCCGCCGGCTGCTTTGCCTGGGGAAGGGACAGTCGCAGAAGACGGGACAGCTTTCGCAGCTGGGGTTGCGGGCCGAGCAGATGCGACGCCCGTGGAAGATCATCGCGTGCGAGAACTGCGTCCAGTGCTCCTCCGGAATCAACTGCGTGAGGTCGCGCTCGATCCGCACCGGATCGCTCTCGCGGGTGAGTCCCATACGATTCGAAAGTCGCGCCACGTGCGTGTCGACGACCAGTCCCGGAGTGCCGAAGGCGTTGCCGAGCATGACGTTGGCCGTCTTGCGTCCCACCCCGGGCAGCTCGACCAGCTCCTCCATGGTCTTGGGCATGTGCCCCCCATGCTTGTCCCTGACCGCGCGGGCCATGCCGATCAGGTTCTTGGTTTTGTTCTTGTAGAAGCCCGTGCTGCGGATGATCCGCTCGAGCTCCGAAGGTCGTGCCTGAGCCAGACGACCGACGTCGGGGAAGCGCTTGAAGAGCGCGGGCGTGACGGTGTTGACCACCTTGTCGGTACACTGGGCTGACAGCAGCGTCGCGCAGAGCAGCTCGTATGGGCTCGTGTAGTGAAGCGCGCAGTGTGCGTCTGGATGCGCCTCGAAGAGCGCGTTCAGGATGCGCTTCGCGCGGAGGCCTCGAGCCTGCTTGCTCTCGCGGGGCATCGCGCCCGCAGGGTAGCCCAGAATCGCGGTGCCATGGGGGAAAACCGATGAGAGCGAGTTATCATCGGGCGCCAGCATGGGCTGGAGCGAGCGCATGATCACGATCCCGGTCCCTTCGGAAAGCCTGGTGCTCGAAGGTGTCTGGCAGGCTGGGACCGAGGGCGGCGCCGTGGTCGCGGCTCCGCATCCCTTCTACGGCGGCAGCCTGGATCATCCGGTGGTCAACGAGGTGGCCTACGCTCTCTACCGCGAGGGCTATGCCTCGGTGCGTTTCAACTGGCGGGGCGTGGGGGCCAGTCAGGGGGTGCCGAGCGGAGAGCCGGGAGACGCCGAGCGAGACTTCCGCGCGGCGCTCGAACATCTCGAGCAGACCGTTTCCCCACCGCTCCTGGCCGCCGGCTACTCCTTCGGGGCGGCCACGGCCCTGCGCGTGGGGCTGACCGATGCGCGCGTCCGCAAGCTCTTGCTGGTCTCGCCCCCGGTGGAGATGATTCGCGACCTGCCGCTCGAGGACCTCAAGCGCCCGCTTCACGTGATCGTCGGCCAGCACGACGCCTTTGCGCCGCTTGAAGAGTTGACGCGTCTGCTGGCGCCGCTCGACGAGGCGTGGCTCGAGGTGATTCCGAACACGGACCACTTCTTCACGACCGGCCTGGCGAACCTCTCGCAGCTCGTACGCGCCGCGGGAGCCCGCTGAAAACTCCGCCTGCCCGCTCCCTCGTCCACGAAACGCCCGCCGTCCGGATACCCACGTGTCAAGCGAGGGCGTTTCGGGGAAGGTGCCGCCGCCACACCGGATGCCGAGCGTTCAACCGCCGCGGCGGCATGCCGATCCCAACTAGCGCATGCGCAAGTCCCGTCCCGCGAAGCTCGCGCTCCACGCAGCTGCCGTGGCCGTGTCCGGCCTGGCCTTGCTGCCCGGGCGAATCTCGGTGGATCCGAGTGTGCCGGCACGCCCGCTTCTGATCGTGCATGCGGGGGGGGGGATCGCCGAGGGAACGTACTCGAACTCCCAGGAGGCGCTCGATCAGAGCTACGCCAAAGGTCACCGGTGCTTCGAGATCGATCTGAGCTGGACCACGGACGCACGTCTTGTCCTGGCCCATGATTGGGACGGCAGCTTCAAGCAGTGGTTCGCCGATGCGGATACCCGGCCCTCACTCGAAGCATTCAAGGCTATGGAGATGAAGGACGGCCTTACGCAGATGACGCTCGAGGATTTATATGAGTGGCTTCGGCGGCATGAGGATGCGCACATCGTCACCGATGTGAAAGCGCAGAACCTCGTCGCCCTGCGGGTGATCGCGAAGACGGCGGGCAGCCTGAAAGAGACTGTCACGATGCCGTGGGAGTGGGCGCTCCCGCAAGAGCTCCGGAAACGGGGTGTGTTCGTCTACGCCCACACGGTGAATTCGTTGGACGTCTGGCGGGAGCTGCAAGGCGTTGGCGTCTCGGGCATCTACACCGACTTCCTGACCCCAGCCGAGATCGCACGGGTAGCCGCGGTGGAGCGGTAGCGTGAATCCAACAAGGCTCGCCCGCCCGCCCACGGGAACCCGCTGAAAAATCCGCATGGGCAGGCCGTTTCCGGCGAAGTGGCGCTGTCGGTGGCCGGATTCGGTCAGTGCGGCGGTCTCTCGCGCCGCGAGCGCTCGTCGGTGGATGGCACACACCTTGCTCGTCGCTGCCTCCAATCACAGGGAGGCCCCCAGCATGAGAAGCCCGATCCTGATCCTGTCCGATTCACCCTCGGCGGAGAGCCGGGAGTTCATGGTCCAGGTTGCGAACCGGGAAGAGGCGGCGGATCAACTTTCTCGCCAGAGGTTCCGCGCAGTATGTCTGGATCGAGCCGACGTGGAGCGTGCCCTCTCGGACGCTCGCTGGCTGCGCCGGCGGCGTAACCGGCTGCCGGTGCTGGCCTGGGTCGACACCCGACAGCTCACCTATACCTGTGAGTTGCTGGCCGCGGGCGTGGAGGAGATCATCGTGCGCGATGCGGGTGGTCCGGAGAGCGTGCTGGCGCGTCTCGACGCCCTGGACCGCCGCCCGGCGCGTCCAGCGCAGCCACTGGGCGCAGAGGGGGTCAGCGCCCGGAGTCCCGCGATGCGGGCCTGCCTGGGCCTGGTCGAGAAGGCGCAGCGCAGCGAGTCGACGGTGCTGTTGCAGGGGGAGACTGGCACCGGGAAGGACGTGCTCGCGCGCCTCATCCACACGGGCGGAGCGCGGGCGAAGGGAGCGTTCGTGGCGATCAACTGCTCCGCATTCCCGGAGACCCTGCTCGAGAGCGAGCTCTTCGGCTACGAACGCGGCGCCTTTACGGGCGCGCACCGCTCCAGGCGCGGCCACTTCGAGCAGGCCAACAACGGCACGCTGTTACTGGACGAGATCGGGGAGACCTCACAGGGTTTCCAGGTGAAGCTGCTGCGCGCGCTGCAGGAGGGGACCGTGAGGCCGCTCGGCTCGACCCGCGAGCGCCAGATCAACGCCCGCATCGTGGCGGCGACCAACCGCGATCTCCTGCATGCGGTCGAGACCGGAAGCTTCCGGCGCGACCTCTTCTATCGACTGAACGTGCTGCCCATCATGCTGCCGCCGCTACGCGCGCGCGTGGAAGACATCGTGCCGCTGGTCCAAGGCTTCCTCGAGCGTATAGGAGGCGGGAGCGGGCCCAGGGCGGTCGCGCCCGATGCCGCGCGTCTGCTCGAGACCTACGCTTGGCCGGGCAACGTGCGTGAGCTCGAGAACGAGGCCGCGCGCCTGGTGGCCAATGCGAACGGGGAGGACGAGGTCACCGCACGCATGCTCTCGCCTCAGATTCAGGGGATGGCGCCGGCGCTGCCATCAGACAGCCACGGCGAGACCCTGCGTCAGACCATGGCGCGCTTCGAGGCCTGGGTCCTGCGCTGTGCGCTCGACCGGCACGACGGTCGCCGCATAGCCACGGCGCGC
>SMWZ01000118.1 GCA_004356455.1 Deltaproteobacteria bacterium | reverse complement strand
GAGCTCCGCGACCGTGGCCTCTAGCCTGAGGCACGTGCAAGCGCAGCCGGGCGTCCGCCGATCTCACGCCCCGCAAGCGCCGCGGGGCGGCGCGCGCAGCGAGGCAGAGGCGAGGGCAGTGCGGGCAGGCGGGTTTGCCCGCCGTTACCCCGCTAGTACCCCGCTAGTAGTGCCGGGCACTGTCGGCCCCTCCCCCGTGCCTGTCGGACACGCTATGGATCAGAGGGTCAGAAGCCCTTCGAGCTGTTCTGGCTCGATCGGCCCGACGCCAAGGGGTCGGACAGCGGTCACGCCTATCGCAGGCCATGCCGCGCCGGTGGTCCCTCGAACCTCTGCCTTTTCGAATGATCGGTCCCGGTCACTGTCGGGGAGGGGCCGACCGACGAGAACATCGGCTCTTTGACACAGGAACTCAAGTACGACGCCAATGGCGCAGAGTAGGAGAGGAAGTAGCATGTACATCGCGATGAACCGTTTCGAGATCCGGGCAGGGCGCGAGCCTGATTTCGAGAAGCTCTGGCGCGAGCGCGAGACCTACATGGACGAGGTCGCCGGCTTCAGCGAGTTCCATCTTCTGCGCGGTCCCGGCGATGGCGAGAAGACGCTCTACCTCTCCCACTCCACCTGGGAATCGCGCGAGGCTTTCGAGGCCTGGACGCGTTCTGAGGCCTTTCGCAAGGCTCACGCGTCGGCGCGCTCGCCCGAGGGAACACTGCTCGGCCACCCGCGGCTCGAGGCCTTCGAGGTGGTGCTATGAGCCACGGGTAGGGCCACGGGAAATATTGGAAGATCGCTTCCCTCGATGACCCTCCCGTCGCCGACAGCAGCTGGCAAGAGCAGCTGCAAGCGCTCGGGTCCGTATACTAGACCCGAACGGCGCCGCTCTCGGTACGATTCCTGCTATTTCCTCGGGCTGACTGATTCAGAGGTCCCATCACGAGGTCGCTCGTGCGCTGGGACCGGGGCCAGGTGGGCACTCCCAACTCGCCGCTCGTCTTCCGGCTGGCCGCAGCCGGTGAAGCCCGAAGGCTCCGGTCCCCAGCGTGAACCTCATCCTCTCGCTATTTTCGCTATCAGCGAAAGACTAGGAGGTCGCAATGACCGCCTCACGGGATGAGAATCGCTGGAGCCTTGGATCTGTCCGCGCCGGTGGGCGCAGCTACCGCGTCCACCGCCTGCAGGCGGTGGAGGAGGCGGGGCTAGGTCAGCTCGGGCGCCTGCCACGCTCGATTCGCGTGCTGCTCGAGAACCTGCTGCGCTACGAGGACGGTCAGTCCATCACACGCGACGATATCGCCGCTCTGGCCGCCTGGCGCTCCGACGGCGGGAACGAGCGCGAGATCGCGTTCCGGCCGGCGCGCGTGCTGCTGCAGGACTTCACGGGGGTGCCCTCGCTGGTGGATCTGGCGGCCATGCGCGACGCGATGGCGGAGCTTGGGGGCGATCCGGCTCTGATCAACCCGCTGCGCCCCGCGGACCTCGTGATCGACCACTCCGTCCAGGTCGATCACTTCGGAACCGCCAAGGCCCTGCTCCTGAATTCCGAGATCGAGTTCCAGCGCAACGCCGAACGCTACGCCTTCCTGCGCTGGGGGCAGTCGGCGTTCGAGGGCTTCCGCGTGGTGCCGCCGGCGACCGGGATCGTGCACCAGGTCAACATCGAGTACCTGGCGTCCGTGGTGTTCTCCGAGGACGCTGGCCAGGGGCTCGTCGCCTTCCCCGACACGCTGGTCGGCACCGACTCCCATACCACCATGGTGAACGGTCTGGGTGTGCTGGGCTGGGGCGTGGGCGGGATCGAGGCCGAGGCCTGCCTGCTCGGGCAGCCCATCTCCATGCTGATTCCCGATGTGGTGGGCTTTCGCCTGCACGGCCAGCTGCCGGAGGGAGCGACCGCGACCGATGCCGTACTGACCGTGACACAGATGCTGCGTGCGCACGGTGTGGTGGGCAAGTTCGTGGAGTTTTTCGGGGCTGGGCTGCGCTCGCTGTCCCTGGCCGACCGCGCCACCATCGCCAACATGTCGCCCGAGTACGGCGCGACCATCGGCTTCTTCCCTGTGGACGAGAAGACGCTCGACTACCTGCGCCTCACGGGTCGCGAGGAGTCACAGGTCGAGCTGGTCGAAGCGTACCTGCGCGAGCAGGGTCTATTCGTCACCGCTGACGAGCTCGAGCTCGAGCCCGAGTACACCTCCACCCTCGAGCTCGACCTGGCAACGGTGGAACCCAGCCTGGCGGGGCCCACACGGCCGCAGGACCGTGTGCCCCTGCGCTCCTCCAGTCAGAGCTTCAAGGTGGCGCTCGACACGATCCTGGGTCAGAAGGGAGAGGTCACCGATGAGCGCCGCAGCTCCGAGGTTCGAGTCCGCAGCGGCGACGAGGAGTTCGAGCTCACGCACGGCAGCGTGGTGATCGCGGCCATCACCAGCTGCACCAACACCTCGAATCCCTTCGTGATGCTGGCTGCGGGGCTCTTGGCCAAGAACGCGGTTGAGCACGGGCTCCAGGTGAAGCCCTGGGTCAAGACCAGCCTTGCGCCCGGCTCGGCCGTGGTGCAGGACTACCTGACGGAAGCGGGTCTTCTTCCCTTCCTAGAGAAGCTGCGCTTCAACATCGTCGGCTTCGGGTGCACCACCTGCATCGGGAACAGCGGACCCCTGCCCGAGCTGATCGCCAATGCCGTGCGCGAGGGCGATCTGGTCGCGGTCTCCGTGCTTTCGGGCAACCGCAACTTCGAGGGACGCATCAACCCGCTCGTGCGCGCCAACTACCTGGCGTCGCCGCCGCTCGTCGTAGCCTACGCACTCGCGGGTCACATGAGCATCGACCTCCAGCGGGAGCCGCTCGGGCATGACCCCGAGGGACGGCCCGTCTTCTTGCGCGAGATCTGGCCCACCAGCGAGCAGATCCAGCGCACTGTTGCGGGCTCGGTCAAGAGCGAGATGTTTCGCGAGCGCTACGCGCGTGTCTTCGAGGGCAGCCCCGAATGGCGCGCCATCCCCGTGCCCGAGGGCAAGCGCTATGCCTGGGCTGAGGACTCCACCTACATCGTGGCGCCACCCTTCTTCGAGGGCATGACGCGCGAGCTCCCGCCGCTCGAGGACATCCGGGGCGCGCGCGTGCTGGTGCTGCTCGGCGACTCTGTCACGACGGATCACATCTCGCCCGCCGGCTCCATTCCCGCTGACAGCCCCGCCGGCTGCTACCTGATCGAACGCGGCATCCAGCCCAAGGATTTCAACTCCTTTGGCTCGCGGCGCGGAAACCACGAGGTCATGCTGCGCGGCACCTTCGGCAACATCCGCCTGCGCAATCGCCTGGCTCCGGGCACGGAGGGGGGCTTTACCACCTACCTCCCTGACGGTGACGTGACGAGCATCTACGAGGCGGCTCAGCGCTACGCTGCTGCCCGCGTACCGCTGCTGGTGCTCGCTGGCAAGGCGTACGGCACGGGCTCCTCGCGTGACTGGGCGGCCAAGGGCACGCGGCTTTTGGGCGTGCGCGCCGCCATCGCGCAGAGCTTCGAGCGCATCCACCGCAGCAACCTGATCGGGATGGGCGTGCTGCCGCTGCAGTTCAGCGAAGCAGAGAGCGTGGAGAGTCTGGGTCTCAGTGGACATGAGAGCTTCGATGTAGATGGCATCGAGACGGCTCTCGAGCCCGGCGCGGAGCTGCTGGCGCGCGCGCACACCGATTCTGGGAAGACACGCGAGTTCCGGGTGCGCGTGCGTATCGACACACTCGATGAGCTCGAATACTACCGTCACGGCGGCATCCTCCAGTATGTGCTGCGTCAGCTCCTGGGGGAGGGCGCGTGATCCCAGCGGGCGAGCGCCCGGCCTGGATCGAGACGACCCTGCGCGAGCACTTCGAGCCCGAGCACCTGGAAGTCCAGGACGAGAGTCATCTCCACCGTGGGCACCCCGGCGCCGCCGCTGGCGGCGGACACTTTCGGGTGACGCTCGTCTCGCCGCGCTTCGTCGGGCATGCGCGTCTTGCGCGCCACCGTATGGTCTACGACGCTCTGGGCGATGCCATGAAGGCCGACATCCACGCCCTGTCCGTGCGCGCCTTCACGCCCGAGGAGTGGGAGCAGGAGTCCGCTTGAACGATTGACATAGGACTCGCCCGGGCTTCAAGATCGCTCCCTTAGAGCCACCGGGAGGGACGCGATGATGACGCTCAGTGAACATCAGCTCGAGCTGTGCGAGTCGAGCAAGTGGGATTTCTCGGATCTCAAGGCCCTCTTTCTGAACTGCACCCTGAAGCGGTCTCCGGAGCTTTCGCATACGGAAGGCCTGATCAAGATCTCGCGCGCGATCCTGGAAAAGAACGGCGTCACCGTCGAAGTCCTGCGCCCGGTGGACTTCAACCTGGCTTACGGCGTGTATCCCGACATGACGCAGCACGGCTGGGAACGGGATGACTGGCCCGAGATCTACGGAAAGGTGAGGGCGGCGGACATGCTCGTGATCACCTCGCCGATCTGGCTGGGGGAGAAGTCTTCGGTCTGCACCAAGGTGATCGAGCGCCTCTACTCCACCTCCGGGGACCTGAACGAGCGCGGTCAATACGCCTACTACGGTCGCGTAGGCGGCTGTTTGATCACCGGTAACGAGGACGGTGCCAAGCATTGCGCCATGAACATCCTCTACTCCCTCCAGCACCTGGGGTACGTGATCCCACCTCAAGCGGATGCCGGCTGGTTGGGAGAGGCGGGTCCGGGGCCGTCTTATCTCGATCCCGGATCCGGGGGTCCCGAGAACGAGTTCACCAACCGCAACACGACCTTCCTCAGCTGGAACCTGATGCACCTGGCGCGCATGCTGAAGGATGCGGGCGGAGTTCCCGCTCATGGGAACCAGCGTTCCCTGTGGGACGCGGGCTGCCGTTTCGATCACCCCAACCCGCTCTACCGCTAGTGTTCTGTTGCGGGAGTTCCGGCGCAGTTCTCGCGGCCGAGGCGCCACGCTCGCAAGGCGCGCGAGCGCGGCGAATCCGTAGCTTCGGCGAGCGAGTGCAACGCCGCGAGCATGGATGCAGCGGGCGCCGAGAATGCGAGCGAACTTCCGGATCAGGATACTAGATGGTCGACAGCGGGATATTGAGCGGGAGGACTGCACTCGTAACCGGCGCCGGGCGCGGCATCGGAAGGGCCATCGCACTCGGCCTTGCCCGCGCCGGAGCCGATGTGGCGATCGCGGATATCCACCCGCAGCGCTTCGAGGGCGAGCCGTATTACCGCCTGCGCAAACGCTGGTCGGGAAAGGATGAAGACGTTCGTACCGCCGACGCGGTGCGCGAGCTGGGTCGCTCGTCGCTGGAGCTCGAGCTGGACGTGGCGGATCCCGTAGCCGTGCGGTCGGCGATCCGCGAGTGCGAGTCAAAGCTCGCGCCGATCGACATCCTGGTGAACAACGCAGCCATCGTGACGAACATCGCGCCCATCGGCCAGATGGAGTTCGAGGCCTGGGAGCGCGAGCTCCGCGTCAATCTGACGGGGGCGTTCAACTGCGTGCAGGCGGTCGCACCGTCCATGGCGAGCCGGGGCTGGGGTCGGATCGTGAACATCGCCTCCGCCGCGGCGCGCGTGCCCAGCCCCGCGCAGCCCGCCTACACCGCCAGCAAGGCGGGACTGGTCGGGTTCACGCAGTCGGTGGCCCAGGAGTTCGGGCCAGGGGGTGTGACCGCCAACGCGATACTGCCGGGTCTGATCGGCACGCCCCTGGTGCTCTCGATGGCTGGGTCGCTGCGCACCAGCATCGCCAAGCGAACTCCCGTCGGCCGCATCGGCGAGCCCGATGACATCGCGAACCTGGTGGTGTTCCTGGCCTCGCCCGGCGCCAGCTTCATCACAGCCACCGCCATTCCCTGCGACGGAGGATTCCTGGGTGCCCAGATCTTCAACCAGGACGATTAGGCGTACTCCGCCCGGGACCAGTCACGGGGCGCTCGTAGCGTTTGTCCCCGGACGCTGCTCGTTGGCCGGCCCTTGGTGCTTGGGTTTGGGCTTGGACTCGGGCTTGCTGGGGACGAGCAGGGCCCAGATGCGGTCCGCCTCGCGCATGCCGATGGGTCCGATGATCGAGAGCACAAAGACGTAGAGCGCGGTCAGCGCTTGGAGGTTGGATCCGGGACTCGCGACCGACGCTGCCAGCGCGGCAATCAGAATGGAGAACTCCCCCTTGGGTACGAGCGAGAGGCCGACGACGGCGGCCTGGTAGGGCGGGTGGCCCGTGCTGCGCGCCGCCAGGAAGCCGCCCATCACCTTGGTTCCGAACCCGATCGCAACGAGCAAGAGCGCTGGCGCGAGCACGCCGAGCATGCTGCGCAGCTCGAGACCCATCCCGAAGGAGACGAAGAAGAGCGCTGCGAAGAGTGTCTGGAAGGGAAGCAGCGTGTGCGCCGCTCGCTCCTTGAGCCGGGTGGACCCGATCACGAGCCCCGCCAGGAACGCGCCCACGGCCTCGGAGAGTCCGGCGGCGATCGCGGAGGAGGCGACCAGCAGGATGAATGCGAAGAGGACGAGCGTAAAGGCCTCCTCGGAGCGGTGGCTGATGATTCGCTCGAAGGGTCCTTGAAAGCGGCGCGCGAGTAAGAGGAGCAGTAGCACGAAGGCCGCCGCCTTGAGGATCTGAAGCCCGACGCCCGCCAGAGTCGGGTCCGGGCCGCCCGTGATCAACGCGTTCAGCACCGCCAGGTAGACCGCGATCACCAGGTCCTCGAAGACCATGATCGAGAGGATGGTCTCGGTCTCGGGACGTGTCGCCCGGCCGAAGTCCACGATGCACTTGGACACGACCGCGCTCGAGCTCATGTAGAGCACGCCGGCCAGGCAGAAGCTCTCGATCCAGGACCAGCCGAGCGCGAGGCCCACGAAGAGCCCGACCGGGAAGTTGAACAGAAAGTCGATCGAGCCGGCGCGCACGAAACGCTTGGGGTCGCGGGTGATCGACGTCTGCGAGAACTCCAGCCCCAGGGAGAAGAGCAGAAACACCACGCCCAGCGAGCCGAGAAAGCGAATCATGTCGTCGGGCCCCAGCAGATCGCCGAGCACCACACCCACGCCGATATAGAGCGGCACCACGGGCAGGCGCAGCGCGATCGAGACCACGGCAGCCAGACCGAGGACCGCCAGGAGCACGGCGAACTGAAAGAGGTGCCCCTCCACTGAGAGCTACTTGTCGGAAGAGAGACTGGTAAAAGCGCTCAGGAAGCGCTCGATCTGGTCGGGATGGCCGATCAAGACCAGCGTATCGCCGTTGGCGAAGCGCGTGTCGGGAGACGGGCTCGGGATGGACCCCTCGGGCCGCAGCACGGCGATCACGCTCGCGCCGGTTCGGGCTCGAATACCAGACTCCTCGAGACTCAGACCCACCAGGGACGACTCGGGCTCGAGCTTGACCCACTCGATCCCGAACTCCTCGAAGAGCATGCGCTTGCGCGGGTCCTCCTGCAGCACCTCACCTCGAGACAGGATACGGCCGAGCTCCGTGGCCTCTCGGGCCTGGAGCTGAACGAGAGGAGAGACTTTTCCCTCGGCGTCGACCCGTGCGAGCTCCCAGTGACCGACACGGTGGTGCACGACCACCAGCTGCTCGTCTTTTCCGACGTCGAGGGAGTACTTCGTTCCAACGCCGGGTAGATCGGTTTCGCGAGTTGCCATCTAGCCTTCTTGGGGGGGGTGTGGGGGGGGCACTCCGCACTCGGGCAGGTGAACTCTGAAGATGGTACCGCCTGACGGCGGGCAGCGGAAGCTGATACTGCCGCCGTGCTGCTCGATGATCCTGCGGCTGATGTAAAGACCTAGCCCCGTGCCTTCCCCTAAATCCTTGGTGGTGAAGAACGGCGTAAAGATCTCGTGTTGGATCTCCTCCGGAATCCCGTTGCCGCTGTCTTGGATTTCGAGCTCGATTCCCGCGTCCGTGTTCTGCGTGCGCACCACAATGCTGTGGCGTGGAGGATCGGGTGGCGTGCAGGCTTGCATGGCGTTGGTGATGAGGTTCATAAAGACCTGTGCCAGCCTGGCCCGATCGCCTGCGACCTTGCGGGTCGCGCGGTAGTCCCGCACCAGAACCGCACGAGCGGCCAGCTGCTTCGCCACCAGCCGCAGCGAGGAGTCCAGGATCTCGTGCACGTTTACAGGTGTCGAGGCTTGCTCAGTGACACGGCTCAGCAGCAGCAGGTCGCGCACCAGATCTCGGATCCGGACCGCCCCCTCCTGCGCGTCCGACAGGATCTCGTCCAGGACCTCGAGCCCGCCGGCCTGGAAGATCTTGGTCTCGGCGCTCGCGATCACGTCCGGGGTGGTGCTGCCACGGTAGGTCAGGATCGCCTCTCGCATCGCACCGACGAGCCGGTCCAGATCCCCCAGGTTACCCAGCACGTAGGTGATGGGGTTGTTGATCTCGTGCGCCACGCCTGCCACGAGCGTCCCCAGGGAGGCCAGGCGATCCGCGATCATCAGAGCGTTGGGATCCGGGGAGGCTGGCGGGTCCTCTGGCGGGTGCGTATTCCGCCCGCACCTGGGCGACCTCACTGCCATCGCACGCTCGTATCGGCAGAGTGAGGGCTTATCATCATGCCCGAGGCCATGCGCACCCTGCTCCACGCCGACATGGATGCTTTCTACGCTTCCGTCGAGCAGCGGGATCGTCCCGAGCTGCGCGGTCAGCCCGTGGTCGTCGGGGGCGCCTCCTCGCGCGGTGTGGTGGCGGCCGCCAGCTACGAGGCTCGCGCGTACGGCATCCACTCGGCCATGCCATCGGTGGAGGCTCGCCGGCGCTGCCCGCGGGCCATCTTCGTACGCGGTGACATGGCCAAGTACCGCCGGGAGAGCCGCAGGATCTTCGAGATCTTCCGGCGCTACAGCCCGCGTGTGGAGGGTCTGTCGCTCGACGAGGCCTTCCTTGATCTCAGCGGAACCGAGAAGTTATTGGGCCCGGTCGAGGATGCGGCGAAGCGCCTGCGCGCCGATGTGCGCAGGGAGCTTCAGCTGGCCGTGTCGGTGGGCGTGGCGCCGGTGAAGATGGTGGCCAAGATCGCCAGCGATCTCGCGAAGCCCGACGGTCTATTGGTGGTGGATGCCGAGCGCGTTCGGGAGTTTCTGGACCCATTGCCCGTGGGACGGATCTGGGGCGTAGGTCCGGTGGCCCGGCAGTCCCTGACGCAGCGGGGAATCGATACCATCGGTCAGCTTGCGCTCGCGCCGGATTTCCTGCTGCGCGAGCTGATGGGGAGCTGGGGGCCCGTGGCCGCCCGTCTGGCCCGTGGGCAGGATCTACGCGAGGTGGAGCCCTACCGCGAGGCCAAGTCCTACGGTGAAGAGAACACCTTCGCCGAGGACGTCTCGAAGCCTGCGCGGCTCGCAGCTGCCTGCCGCGCTCACGCCGAGGCGGTGGCTCGGCGGCTGCGTCGAGATCGCATTCGGGGACGCCGTGTGACGTTGAAGCTCAAGCTCGCACGGCGTCTTGGCGGCGGCCGCTATCCGCTGCTCTCGCGCTCGCTCACGTTGCCCGTTGCGACCGATGACGGCCGGCTGATCGCGCGTGCGGCAGCGAAGCTTCTCGCTCGCGCGGAGCTGCAGGAGCCCGTACGCCTGCTGGGGATTTCCCTCAGTCGGCTGGAGCCGTCGGACGCGGAGCAGCTCGCGCTGCTTCCTTCCGAGGGGGAGGACCCGCGACGGCGGCGCTTGAACCAGGTGGTCGATGCGGTGCAGGATCGCTTTGGCCGGCAAGCGCTCGAGCGCGGGGGGGTGTCGGTGGAGCGGGCGGGCCTTTCGCTGCAGATCAAGCGCGGGGAACGCTAGGTGGAGAAGAGCGAGTTCTATCGCAACGCACGCCGCGATCTCCCCGGACCCATCGCCGGGCTGCGTGTGCTCGAGGCCACCACCACCTGGGCGGGACCCATGTGCGCATGCGTGCTTGCCGACCTCGGCGCGGACGTGATCAAGGCGGAGCTGCCAGAGGGCGAGGTGGCGCGTCGTCTACCGCCCTTCCTTCCCGGTCCGCAGCCTCAGCTCTCCTGCATGCATACGACCGTCAACCGCAACAAGCGGAGTCTCACGCTCGACCTGCGGCGGCGAGAGGGAGCAGAGGTTTTTCTGCGGCTCGCGGCTCGCGCGGACGTGGTGGTGGAGAACTTCCGACCGGGCACGATGGCGCGCTGGGGCCTGGGCTATGCGGACCTGCGCGCCGCAAAGCCCGACATCGTCTACGTTTCGATCAGCGGCTACGGTCAGTTCGGGCCCGAGCACGACCAGGCGGGCTACGACCCCGCCGCGCAGGCCGCGAGCGGCTTCATCTCGCTGAACGGTGAAGCCGATGGCGTACCGGTCAAGTCGCCGACCTTCCTCGCGGACGACCTTGGGGGCCTGCACGGCGCCGTCGCGGCGCTGGCGGCGCTGCGCCATCGCGATCGAACGGGAGAGGGGCAGCACATTGATGTCGCGCTGCTGGACGCGCTGCTCTTCCAGTCGAATGGGTACCTGACCCTGGCCGCGCTGGGCGCTCCGCCCCGACGTATGGGAAGCCAGTTCGTGGTCGCCGCGCCCGCGAACGTATACCGCTGCCGCGATGGCCACGTGATGGCGGGCGTGCTGCTGGACTCGCACTGGAAGAGGCTGGCGCGTCTAATCGGCCGTCCCGAGCTGGCGGATCACCCCGACTACGCGACGCCCCGCGCACGCGTGGAGCGGCGTGACGAGGTCAACGAGTTGCTTGCAAACTGGCTCGAAACACGCCCGGTCGACGAGGTGGTCTCGCTCTTCAAGGCGGAGGGCCTGGCGGTGGCGCCGGTACGTACCTATGCCGAGGCCGCGCGCGATCCCCACGTGCTCGAGCGCGACATGCTCCAATCCACCCCGCAGGAGGACGGTAGCATTGCACCCGTGACCGGACCGGCTACGAAGTTCTCGCGCACGCCCACGGCCGTACGCAGCGGTGCGCCGGCGCTCGGCGCCCACACGGACGAGATCCTGGCCCAGTGTGGTTTCGACGAGGCCGAACGACGCCGCCTGCGCGAGGCGGGGGTGATCTAGAGTTACGCCTGAGCGGCGCGGCGCAGCAGGCCCAGGCCCGCGAGTCCGACGCAGAGCAGCAGCAGCACCGTTGGCTCGGGCACCGGTCGCACATCGGCGAAGGCATCGATCTCCGTCGCGAACGCGTCGTCGATGCCCTGCGAGATACGCACGAACTGAATCCACGGTAGGCCCGTCTCGGCGATATCGACGCCGGCCCCGCCGCCAGCCCCCGCGTAGAGCTGGACGATCTCGTCGAAGGCCTTGCCCATCCAATCGATGGAGGGATCCACAGGCCGGGTGAAGTCCGACAGGATCGTGCCGTCGCTGCTGAACGGGCCCGAGCCGTCGACGAAGGCCAGCGTGGGGAAGAGTCCGTCGGCGAAGATGCTCGTGATGTCGAACCACGAAGCCCCGTCCTGGCTCACGCTGATCCGTCCGGGCTCAGCGAAGATGTCGTTCGCGATGGGCGCGAAGCTCGGGTCGAAGAAGAAGGCGTTGCCGTAGATGAGAAGATCGATCCCGAAGGGATTAAGTGGGTTGTCCTCGACGGGCTCCGTGAAACTTACGATGAGCTCGCCGCCCGCGCCGATGGAGACGATCTGATCCGGTGAGAAGGGCGCGTTGAAGGGCGTTACGTCCCCGAATCCGGTGTCCAGGCTCGGGATTCCGAGCGCCACGCCGGGGTCGTCGAAGCCAGCGCTGCCGTTCGTGCCCGGGGTGAAGTCCACGACGCGGGTGGCAAAGGGGGTCGCGTACGAGGTGGCCGCGAGCGCCAGCTGGAGGATCAGGGGGAATGCGAAGAGGGTTCTGGGGGCGTGCATCATTCTGCCTTCTCGACCTCGGAGAAACGCAAATCCGATGTGGCTGGCCGGTCTTCTGGCTCCCGGATCCCGCGAGCGCCGAACCTTCCCAGCCCTGAGCGGGCCAGTGGTATTACTCGACGCTCGTCCCCGGTCACAGCGACGGGCTCGCGCCGGATTCTCACCGGCTTCCCGCAGCTCCCCCCGTCAAGGTTCCGGGCGGGAGCTGCCCTCGAGCGTCCGCTCGAGGGACACCATCCACGGCTATGTGATCTCCTTTCTAGCGCAGCCGGCTTCGCCCCGTCAACTTCGGTGCCTGGAGTTGACAGCACCGCACCTCGGGTGGTAGCGATCCACTGACTCCGGTGTCCATTTCGGACTCAAAAGGGAAGGCCGTGAGAATCGGCCGTGGTCCCGCCACTGTGATGGGGAAGCTTCGCCGAAACACGCCACTCGATCGCCGATCGGGGAAGGCTCGGCCGCAAGCGCTCGACCCCTCAGCCAGGAGACCTGCCGGGGTGGAAGGACGGAAGTCCGCTCTCCGAGGAGGGAGTCGAAAATGCGTTCCCCACCGGCACAGCGCGCCACCCCTGTACTCGCGCTTCTAATCCTCGCGGCCCTGGCCGCCGCGGTCCACGCCCAGGAGTTTCCGGAGGCGGTTGAGGCTCCCTCGGCCTTCGTCACGGTGATCGAGGCCCGGGAGTACGACGATCGCTTCGAGAGCGTCGAGGATGTGCTGCATCACGCGGCGGGCATGCGCGTGCGGCGCTTCGGCGGGCTGGGTGCGCACAGCACGGCCTCGATCCGCGGGGCGAAGTCGGAGCAGGTGCTGGTGCTCATGGACGGCGTGCGGCTCAACTCGACGCTGCGCGGCGGCGTGGATCTCTCGAGCTTGTCGCTGCGTACCATCGAGCGGATCGAGGTCATTCGCGGCGGTGGCGCGGCACGCTACGGCAGCGATGCCATGGGCGGCGTGATCTCGATCACCAGCCGCGCGCCGGCTCAAGAGGGTGCTGTGGATGTGTCAGCTACGACCGGGAGCTACGAGACCCTGGGGGCCGATCTGCTGCTCTCCCTCAACGGCGAGCGCGTGCGCAGCTCCCTCGCCTACAGCCGACTGCGCAGCCAGAATGACTTCGACTTCGATCTGATCGAGGGCGACGGCGGGATCCAGGATCTGGCACAGAACGAGCGTCACACACGTCTCAACGCGGATTTTGTACGCGAGACGGGCCTGCTCTCATCCTACCTCGACACGGGCCCCACCTCGGAGGCGTCGGCGATTCTGCGCTTCTCGCGTAAGGACAACGGCCAGCCTGGAGGTACGCTGGGCGTCCCCCGCAGAGATGTCACGGACGAGCAGCTGAGCTGCGTCGATGGCGAGGAGCAGTTCCGGCGCGCGGTGTTCAGCCTCGGCTGGAGCGATCGCGCGCTGGGCCCGGGTGCGTTCAAGGCCTCCGTTTACCACCGCTACGAGTACTCGGAGCTGCACGACGATGGCCAGCGCTGCGGCTTTTTTCCGGCCAGGCTCTTCCCCGATCGTACACGTTCGCAGTCGACCGACACGCAAACCGGTATCGAGCTGAACTATATCGGGGAGCCTGTACGGCTCGGCCGTGCGTGGCTGGTGAATCGTGCGGTCTCGAGCGTGCGAATCGAACGCGTGCGCACCGATGACGTGGATTCCAAGCGGCGCTGGGTGGGCAACCTCTTCACCCAGTCGGAAGTGCGGCTCTTCGGTGGACGCCTGCGTCTGCTGCCCGCACTCGGTCTGGAGCTGGCCGATACGAGCTCGGGCCAGGTTCGCTCCGCGCAGTTCAAGGGATTCGAGGAGGTCGACGTCGATGACGGTAGCGAGTGGCTCCCCCAGATCGGCGCCATCCTGCGGCTTGCGCCTGGTCTGCGGCTGAAGACGAACTACCTACGCGCCTACCGCCGCCCGACCTTCGCAGAGCTCTTTCATCCTGATTACGGCTTCATTCGCGGCAACCCGGAGCTCGAGCCCGAGCAGAGCTGGAACTTCGACGTGGGCTTGGAGTTCTCGAACCACGGCTGGGGGCCCCTCGCTCAGCTGCGCCTGGAGGGCGTGTTCTTTCACAGGGACATCGAGCAGGCCATCGAGTGGGTCCAGTTCAACAACAGCTTCGTGCCACGCAACACCGGTCAGGCAGAGGCCCGTGGCTACGAGCTGCGCGGCTCACTCACGCTCTGGAACCGCCTGGAGCTGGGCGGGAACTACACCTATCTGGATACCGAGATCAAGAGCACGGGAAATCCGCTGCCGCACTCGCCGCGCAACCAGCTCTTCGGTCGGGCCGCGCTGCGCCTTGCGGGCAACCGGCTGTGGGTGGAGTTCACCCACGAGGACGACCTCTTTCTGAACGCAGGCGGGAGGTTCAAGGTAGATAGCGCGACCCAACTCGATGCCGGCATCAGCCTGCGTCCGTCCGACCTCCCGGGCCTGGCCTGGGTCCCGGAGAACCTTACGCTGAGCTTCGAGTGGATCAACCTGACGGGCGAGCAGCGAGTGGATTCGCTCGGTTTGCCACTGCCGGATGACACGCTGTGGTATATGCGCCTGCGCCTGGCTCCGCGCTGATGCGCGCGCCGGGCCTGCCGCTGCTGCTTGCGCTGATTCCGCTCGAGGCGTTCGGCGTAGTGCTGCAGCCGGGCGTGGAGGCCGTCGATACGCTTCCGCTCTTCTGTCCCGCACCGCCCGCAATCGAGGCGCATCCATTCGATCCGGACCTGGCCTTCGTGTCCTGCGCGGCAGTGGTACCGGGCGTCTTCGGAATCGGGATCACGCCCGGCGTCGCGCTCGACTTCGCCGATCCCGTCTACATCCTGCCGGCCAACCTCAACTGCAGCGAGTCGCTCGCGAACTGCGGCGATCCCACGGGCTTCGACTTTGGCACGCTGGGAAACCTCTACCTCGATCCCATGGACGGGAGCCTGACGCGGGGCTGGGTCACGACCTCCAACTGCGAGTTGGTCGTACCGTTCAACAGCTCGACGGGCGCGGACTGGCCCGTCATCTACCAGGGCGAGTCGAGACGCTCCGTGCCCACCAAGCGCTGTATCGCGGGCTCGTTCACGACCTACGATTCCGACGGAACTGGGACTGCGATCACGGGCTTCGACACGAGCTTGACCAGCGACGTGCTTCGGGTCGGGAGTCGTCTGCTCGTGAGCACCTCCAATTTCGAGCGCGTGGGCAGCAACCCGATTCTCAATCCCGGCACCGTTTTACTGTTTGATATCGACGACTCGGGACCGCAGACGAGTATCGAGCCCGCCACGCCGCCCTTCATCGTCACCTCGGACCCCAATCCTACCGCGTTGACCGCGCTCCCCGGAGGACTGGTGGCCGTCACGAACAGCGGACTTCTCGACGTGGCCGTTCCGCCGCTGGTCACCGGGGTCGGGAGCATCGACGTCATCGATCCGGTTGCGGCGACGATCGTGGGGTCCTTCCCGCTGGGCAAGGTCAACCCTGGCGGCCTCTCGCTCGCCATCGATCCCACGGGCTCGGTGGCGGTGGTGGGCTCACAAACGCTGCGGGCCCTGTTTGCGGTGGACATTCGCGGGCTTCAGGACCTGCCGCGACCCGACCTCGACCCGACGCTGCAGCGTCCGTCCTGTAATGACGTGATGGGTGCCGAGGCGGGTGGCGTGCCCTGTCTGCGCAAGCGCGTGATCCGCGGGTTCGAGAATCCGATCGCACTGCCGCCGCCATCGGGCGCAGCGGGGACCGCGGGGTTCGTGGTCGAGGTTCGGTTCGGGGCCTCGGGGGACTTCATCGTGGCCACCTCCTTCAACGATGGGGGTCTGGGCGTGCTCGCCTTCGATCCTCGCAACCTGGAGCGTCCGCACCCGCTGCTACCGTCGCGTTTCGGTCCTGCCGAGACCGAGGTTGCCGCGCCACCCTCGGGCGGCTTCGGAGACGAGTGCTGCCCCGGACCCATGCTCGTGCACACGAACTCGGTCGCGGGTGTGGACGGCAGCGACGTCATCTGGCTCACGCTCGCGCCGGACGGGGTTGTTACGCGTGCGCGGCTGCTGGGAGCGCTCTCGCCGGCGACGGGCGATTACGACGCGGACGGAACGGAGGACGCCGTCGACAACTGCCCCGTCCACCCCAACGGCACGCCGCCCCAGCCCGACTCGGGAGGCGTCGAGAGCTCCCTGCCCGACGGCGTGGGAGACCCGTGCCAGTGTGGCGATGTGGACGGCGATGGAAAGGTGCTGCAAAGCGATGTCGACGCGGTTCGCCTGTTCCTGGCTGAGCCGGCGCTGGCTTTACCCTTCCCCGACAAGTGTAACGTGGCGGGGAAATCGGGGGCGGCCGAGTGCGATGTCCTCGATCTCGTGGTGCTGACGCGCGCGCGCGAAACACTGGGTCCGGGCGTCGCGCAGATCTGCGCGCCCGCCTTGCCCTAGGCAGGGAGTTGGCAGGAAGTAAGCCCGGAAATCTCACCGGGTGGCCTACTAGGGCAACCCGGTGAAATATCCGGGCTAGACTGGACTCCATGGCTCGGCCGGAGACGCGGATCCTTCAGCTCAGCGGTGTGTCAAGCATAGACGCCGCGCTGCGCGAGGGTGCACCCGTGGCGCTGCTGCTGGTGCAGAAGGACGCCAAGGACGAGGCCGTGCAGGAGCTCGCTCTGCGCGCGCGTGCGGCTGGAGTTCCAGTGCGTGAAGCGAGCGCGAACGTACTGCGGCGCATGAGCCAGGTCGAGCCTGTGGGCGAGGTGCTTGCCCTGCTCGGTCGCACGCCCGGTGGCGACCTGGAGCAGGTGCTGGCGGGGCCGGGCGCGGTCTGGCTGCTCGTCGGCACGACCTATCCGGGCAATATCGGGATGGTAGCGCGCACGGCCGAGGTGTCGGGCGCCGACGGGGTCGTAATCGACGCCGAGCTCGATCGCGCGAAGCGCAAGGCTGCGCTGCGCTTCTCGATGCGCGCGGACTGGTACATGCCCGTGCTCTGGGAACGCGCCAACGTGGTGCTGGCGGGTGCGCAGGAGGCGGGCCGTCGTATCGTGGGCATCGAAGACGTGGGCACGCAGGCGCCGTGGGAGGTGGATCTCACGGGCCGGGTGCTATTCGTCGTGGGTGGCGAGACCCATGGGATTCCGGCGCCAGTACTCGAACGCTGCGACAGCCTGGTGCGGATTCCCACGTCCGGCTTCATTCCCTCCTACAACCTACAGGCCGCGGTGGCGGCAGTCGCCGCCGAGCGCCTGCGCCAGGCGGCATTTAGCTGAAGCGGAAGAGCGCCGCAGCGACCAGCTGACCCCGCGCGCCCGCACGCTCGAGCTGAGCTCCCATGGCGCGCACGCTCGTGACCCAGTCGTCCCCAAGCTCCAGCTCATCGGGCTGGAGGGAGCGGGCGGCGGGCAGCGCTTGCAGCACGCGCTCGGCCCAGGCCGGCTCGGGCTTGCCCTCGCGGTCGACCACCCGCGCTTGCCAGCGGGGCCCCTCCTTGTACAGACAGAGCAGCCCCACCCCCTCCGTGCCGTCCCCGGGTACTTCGAACAGGCAGCTGCGCCCGCGCGGCCCGTCCTCCAGCTCGAGCAGTAGACCCTCGACCAGGGCGTGACCGCTGGCAAAGAAATCGACCTCGTCCTTGTGGATGGCCTCGAGTCGATCGAAGGTGCCGAGGTAGCGGGTTCCGCCCGCAACGCCTGGCAGGGAATCCACCGTCGCATGCTCGCCCAGCTCGATGTAGTAGAGTGCGCGCCCCACCTTCTCCACCACCTTGAGTCCCAGTCGGTGAGCGGCCTCGACGCAGAAGCTGCGCGTGCGCAGCTCCAGGTCGGGGGGAACCCGAGCCAGAATCTCCGCATCGCGTGAGCGGTCGTAGCCGTCGCGGTAGACGACCCGAGACACGTCGTACCCCAGGGCCTTGCGTGCCGCGTCCACGCGCGCGATGAGCTGGTCCATGTTGAGCGCGAGCTCGCCGCCGTCCGCCGCCTTGAGCGCCTGCCGGACAGGTGTTAGCGCGACGTCCAGAGCGGCGCTCGGTCGGGAGAAGAGGTCCAGCCGTTCGTACAGACGGGCCACGTCCGGGCTCGCTCCCTCGTGCCGGAAGTAGATGATCTCCACGTCGCTTGTCCTTCCGATACGATCGAGGCGTCCGATGCGCTGCTCGAGCACGACCGGATCCCAGGGCAGATCGTAGTGGACCATGCGGTCGCAGAACTGGAAGTTACGTCCCTCGGCGCCGGCCTCCGAGCACAGCAGCACCGGGGCCTGACTCTCGCGAAAGCCCGCAACCTCTATGTCGCGGCGCACGGCCGAGAGTCCCTCGTGAAAGACCATCATGCGCGTACGCGTGCTCGTCTCGAGGAAGTTCTTCAGTGTCTCCAGCTCCTTGGCTTCGTGCAGGAAAATCAGCACCTTCTCACGCCGCTCGAACCACACACGAACGTGGTCCGCGATCCAACGTGCGCGGGGATCGCGTGAGACCGCCTTGTCCGGCGGCGGAAGGTCGATCGCGCGGGGCCGGCGGGGCGGCAGACCGCCCAGGTCCACGCGGCGTACGGCACTCGTACACGGCACGACCGTGTTGCTACGCTCGAGCGCGCGCTCGAACTCCTCGAAAGCGCAGAAGTGATCGGGCTGCAGCAGGGAGAGCAGCTGCCAGAAGCCGCGTCGGTCCGCCTGGAGCGGCGTCGCCGTCAGTAGCAGGGCGTGGCGTGCGTTGGCTACCAGCGGCGAGAGCGCGTTCTTGAACCTGTCCTGCGCCAGGCGATGGGCTTCGTCCACGACCACGAGCTCGGGACTCACCTCTGCGGCCAGCCGGGCGAGGCGCCGGTCGGAGCCCAACATCTCCATCGAGATCACCGCGAACGGATGAACATCGAAGGGATTCAGGCCCTCCCCGAAGTCCGTCTCCACGCTCTCGATGCGGTCGTGGTCCAGCAGCACGAAGATCTGATGAAACTTCCGGTAGAGCTCGCCCAGCCACTGTACCGTGAGTGTGCTGGGGGCGACGATCAGCGCCCCGCGCGTACGACCCGTGCGCACGAGCGCGGAGATGATCAGGCAGGCTTCGATGGTTTTGCCCAGCCCAACCTCATCGGCCAGAAGCCAGCGCACCGGTTCCTGCTCGACCGCCCGCAACGCGGTGTGGAGCTGGTGGGGGAAGAGCTCGATGCGCCCCCCCAGGAAGCTGCCGAGGCCGCCCGCTTCGCGCAGTGTCATCAGCTTGAGTCCGTCAATGCGGTTGCGGAAATCCGCGAGCGCATCCAGCCGCTGGGCCGCGAGTCGCTCGATCGGGGAATCCGTGGGCTCGAGCGGCCAGAGATCCGCATCGTCCACCTCGCGGCCGTCGCTGAGCAGGTAGCGGTGCTCAATACTGCGCGCGATCCTTACCTCCTCTCCGCTCGCGAGCAAGCGCGCGCGGCCGCCTTCGGGCAGGATCAGGCGGGTCAGCCCCGCGCCCTCCGCCGCCAGCGTAAGCTCGCGCTCGGCGGAGGGGAAATAGACCACCAAAAAGCGTCCCTCGACCGAGCGCACGACGCCCACGCCGAGCTCGGGGTTGAAGGGATGAGCGAGCTTGCTGCCGGGCCGCCACATGGGCGTGGCCTTTTAGCGCATTCTGCGGCGGGCCGCAGCGCCCTCCGATTTGACTCCCGTCGAGGGCTCCAGTACAACCGCTCGCGCCGGCCTTCGAGGCCGAGGAGGAGCAGCGGTGGCGGACAGGCGGGTCGACGAGGCGCGCTACTGGCGGGCCAACCTGCGCATCCTGACCCTCCTGCTGCTGATCTGGTTCTTCACCGCCTTTGGGCTGGGGATCCTGGGGGTCGAGCTTCTGAACCGTATCCAGATCGCTGGGTTCCCCCTGGGCTTCTGGTTCGCTCAGCAGGGCGCCATCTACATCTTCATCCTACTGATCTTCGTGTACGCGTGTTGGATGGATCGCGTAGATGGCCGCTTCCGCGCGGACTGAGGGCAGCCCGTGAGCATACTGGCGTGGACCTACATCATCGTCGGGCTCACCTTCGCACTCTACATCGGGATCGCCTTTTTCAGTCGCGTCAGCTCCACTTCCGGCTTCTACGTGGCGGGGCAGGGCGTGTCCCCTCTGGCCAACGGCATGGCGACCGCTGCCGACTGGATGAGCGCCGCCTCCTTTATCTCCATGGCAGGGTTGATCTCGTTCATGGGCTATACCGGCGCGATCTATCTCATGGGCTGGACCGGAGGCTACGTGCTGCTGGCCCTGCTGCTCGCTCCCTATCTGAGAAAGTACGGCAAGTACACGGTGCCCGAGTTCGTGGGCGATCGTTATTATTCACAGGCCGCGCGGCTTGTGGCTGTGTTCTGCGCGATCTTTATCTCGTTCACCTATATCGCCGGTCAGATGCGCGGCGTAGGCATAGTCTTCTCGCGCTTCCTCGAGGTGGATGTCAACACGGGCGTCATCGCTGGCATGGCGCTCGTGCTCCTCTACGCCACGCTCGGCGGTATGCGCGGGATCACCTACACGCAGGTGGCGCAGTACTCGGTCCTGATCGTTGCGTACCTGATTCCCGCCGTTGCCATCTCCTGGAAAATGACCGGAAATCCTATCCCACAGCTCGGATTTGGCTCCAAGATCACGGAAGGACCGAATGCGGGCATGTACCTGCTCCAGGCGATCGATGCGATCCATCGCGATCTGGGATTGCCCGAGTACACCGCCGCCTTCGTGGCGGGGAAGAAGGGGATGATCGATGTGCTCGCGATCACCATGGCCCTCATGGTCGGGACCGCCGGTCTGCCGCATGTGCTGATCCGGTTCTATACCGTGCCGAGCCCGCGCGCGGCACGCTGGAGTGCGGTGTGGGCGCTGGTATTCATCGGGCTCCTGTACACGACCGCGCCCGCGGTGGCGACTTTCGCGCGGGTGAACATGATCCAGACCCTGCACGGCGCGAGCTACGCGGATGCGCCCGAGTGGTTCACGAGCTGGGAGAAGACCGGACTCATACGGTTCGTTGACAAGGACGGGGATGGAATCATCAACTACAGCGGGGACGAATCGCGCAACGAGCTCGTGATCGATCGCGACATCATCGTTCTGGCCAACCCCGAGATCGCACGGCTGCCCGCGTGGGTGGTGGCTCTGGTCGCGGCTGGCGGGCTGGCCGCCGCGCTCTCTACCGCTGCCGGGCTTCTGCTCGTCATCTCCTCGTCGATCTCGCACGACGTCGTGAAATCGATGCTGCGGCCGGACATGAGCGAGCGTCAGGAGCTGCTGCTCGCGCGCTGGACGGCGGGTGTCGCGGTGCTGGTGGCGGGCTACTTCGGCATCAACCCTCCGGGCTTCGTGGCGCAGGTGGTTGCTTTCGCCTTCGGGCTGGCGGCGGCCAGCTTCTTCCCGATCCTGGTGCTGGGTGTGTTCAGCGCGCGCACCACGAAGCAGGGCGCGATCGCGGGTATGCTGAGCGGCATCCTGTTCACGGCCGGGTACATCATCTACTTCCGCTTCTTCAACCGCGGCGCTGGCGAGTCCGAGTGGCTCTTCGGGATCAGCCCCGAGGGGATCGGTACCGTCGGGATGCTACTCAACTTCGCGGTGACGACCGTGGTCAGCTGGCTAACCCCGCGACCTCCCGCCCAAGTCCAAGCGCTGGTAGCGGAGATCCGCCTGCCTCACTAACTAGCGCGTTATCGGCGAGCTAAGCTCGCCTGCGCGCGGGCGCCGGACTTTGTCGGCGCCCAGGTAGCGCGTTATCGGCGAGCGCGACTGGCCGGGTATCGGCGGGTCAAGCCCGCCTGCCGGCACGGCAAAGCTCCGCTTTGCCTTGTCGCCTGCGCGCGGGCGCCGGACTGCGTTGGCGCCTCCCCGGAGGGCGTTAGGCATTGCCCTTCTGGAACTCCTTCAGCCAGCGGCGCTGCGCCTCGGGATCGCTGCCGGGGACTTCGAAGCCGCGCTGCACCGCGGGGCGCTTCTCCATGGTCTCGCACCAGCGTTTTAGATGGGTGAGATCGTCGATCTCCACACCGGCCCAGCCGTGCAGGCGCACCCAGGGCCAGGTCGCGATGTCGGCGATCGAGTACTCCCCCACCAGATATTCGCGATCCTTCAGCCGCGCGTTGAGAACGCCGTAGAGCCGAGCGGTCTCCCCCTGATAGCGCTTGATGGCGTACTCGATCTTCTCCGGCGCGTAACGGAGGAAGACGTGCGCCTGTCCCTGCATGGGTCCCACGCCTCCCATCTGGAACATGAGCCATTGGATTACCTCGCAGCGCGCCTTGGGATCGGTTGGCAGGAAGCGGCCGTGCTTCTCGGCTAGATAGATCAGGATGGCTCCCGATTCGAAGACGACGAAGTTTTCGGTTTCGGTGTCGACGATCACGGGAATGCGGCCGTTCGGGTTCAGCTCCAGGAACCAGGGCTCCTTCTGCTCGCCTTGGTCGAGTCGAATCGGCCGCACGCTGTAGCGGGCCCCGAGCTCTTCAAGCATGATCGAGGCCTTCCAACCGTTGGGGGTCGGGGCGGTGTAGAGCTGAATCATGGGACCTCCTGCTGGCGGCGCTTACGTCGCGCGAGGGTTTCCGATTCTCTCATATCACGCCAAGCGTTTGCGTTTGCGCTAAATCCACTCCCCGGGGGTCTTCGCGCTGACGGACCTGGATTGGATCCTGGTGGCGGGCTATCTGCTCGTGACCCTCGCCTGGGGCGCGTGGCACGCGCGCCGCGCCGGCTCGAGCACTGAGGAGTTCTTTGCGGCCGGGCGCGGCCTTCCGTGGTGGCTCGCAGGCACGTCGATGGTTGCCACTACCTTCGCCGTGGATACGCCTCTGGCGATTGCCGGGCTGGTGGCTACTGAGGGCATCGCGGGCAACTGGTTCTGGTGGGCAGACGTGCTGCCCGCCATGTTGGGCGCGTTCCTGATCGCGCATCTCTGGCGCCGCAGCGGGGTCCTCACCGACAACGAGCTCATTGAGCTTCGTTACGGAGGCCGTAGCGCCGCGGGCCTGCGACTCTTTCGAGCGCTCTACTTCGGCGTCCTGCGCAACGCGATCGTGATCGGATGGGTGAACCTGGCCATGCTCAAGGTGCTTCAGCTTGCGCTGGGCCTGGATCCCGCCACTGGAAGCTGGGTGCTGGCGGGCCTGTTTGCGCTCACCCTGAGCTACACGCTGCTCTCCGGCCTATGGGGTGTGGTGCTGACGGACGTGCTTCAGTTCACGCTCGCGATGGTGGGCTCGATCCTGCTCGCGGTCCTGGCCGTCGGAGCCGCCGGGGGGCTGGGGAGCTTGATCGAGCAGCTGGGACTGGTGCACGGCACGCGGGCCGCGAGCCGCACCCTGGCGCTGGTGCCGCCCGAGCGGGAGGCCTTCTGGGCCTTCGTGATCTACGTCGCGGTCAAGGGCTGGTCGAGCGGAAACACCGATGGCAGTGGCTACATTGCCCAGCGTCTGCTGGCGACCCGGGACGAACGGCACGCCCGTCTCGCGGCCATCTGGTACGCCGTCGCCAACTTCGTCCTGCGCCCCTGGCCGTGGATTCTGGTGGGGCTCTTCGCCTTCGTCGTGCATCCCGGGCTGGAAGATCCGGAGGCCGGGTACGTGCGCGTGATGCTGGACCAGCTCCCGAACGGTCTACGCGGACTGATGGTGGCGAGTCTGCTTGCCGCGTACATGTCCACCATCGATACCCAGCTCAACTGGGGCGCGTCGTACCTGACACACGACGTCTACCGGCGCTTTCTGAGACCCGGGGCCTCCGAGCTAGCGCTCATGCGCGTGGCCCGCGCGAGTGTCGTCCTGCTGGCCGCCCTGGGGGCCCTGGCCACGCTGGCCATGCCCTCGATCTCGGGCGCTTGGAAGTTCCTCGCCTCGATCTCCGCGGGCACGGGGCTGATCGTGCTGCTGCGCTGGCTCTGGTGGCGCATCAACGCCTGGAGCGAGATCGGTGTGATGGCGGCATCGCTGCTGCTCGCAAACGGGCTCTTCCTCTTCACGGACATTCCCTTCCCCTTCTCGCTTGCGTTGGTGGTCGCGATCTCCGTCCCCTTCGCGCTCGCACTCACCTGGTTGACCTCGCCGGAGGAGCCCGCCTGCCTGCGCGCCTTTTACGAAAGGGTGCGGCCGGCAGGCTGGTGGGGACCGGTCGCCGCCACGCTCGGCGAAAAGGGGCAGCCCCTGGGCGTATGGCCGTGGGTCGAGGTGGCGTGCGCGACGCTGGGCGTCTACGCGCTCCTGCTCGGCACCGGCGGCCTTCTCCTGGGGCGGCCTGCCTTCGGCTGGAGTGGTCTCAGTCTGGGCCTGGCCACACTGCTGGTGGGGGTCCTGGCGGGCTCCGGCCGCCCAAGACCCGTCGCTACTTGACGATCTCGATCAGCTCGACGTCGAAGGCGATGGTTGCGCCTGGCTTAATATGAGGGGGGGAGCCCCGGTCGCGGTATGCGATCTGAGACGGGCAGACGAGTCGAGCCTTGCCGCCCACACGCATCTTCTGCAAGCCCTCGGTCCAGCATGGGATCACGCGGGTCAGCTTGGTGACGAACGGTGTGCCCCGATCCACCGAGCTGTCGAAGACCGTTCCATCGCGCAGCGTTCCGTGGTAGTGAACCCGGACGGTGTTGTTTTTTGTGGGACTCTCGCCGCTGCCAGCCTCGAGCTCCCGGTAGACCAGCCCCGACGTGCTGCGCTCGGCGCCTTCCATGCCGGCCTCCTTGTCCAGAAACGCCTGCGACGCGCTCTTCTCGCCCTCTGCCTGCGCCTGGAGGCGCGAGCGTTGCAGGGTCTGAATCTTTGCCCGGTACTGTTTCGCGTCGACCTTGGGCGGGCGCTTCAGCGCTCCGTCCCGAATGCCCTCGACCACGAACTCGAGTTCCTCCTCGCTGAATTCGAAGACCGCGAGGTTTCTAGCCAGGCCCAGGCCCAGGGCGTAGATCGTCTTCTGGTCTTCCGTCTCGAGCTTGACCTCGGCCTGCGGCGTGCACGCCGGGATCAGCACGAACACCAGTCCAATAACTCCTACTCGAATCCATGCCATGATGAGGGTCCCCTCTCTTCGGTTTTCCGTCACGGGCGAGGTAGTTGGCGAAACTCGCCCGTGTTCAGATGTTCACTTGAGTCCCAGGCTCATTCGAGCCCGAGGCGACGGGCGATGATCACCTTCATGATCTCGTTCGAGCCGGCGTAGATCGACTGTACCGCCGCATCGGCGTAGTCACCCGAGATCGGATACTCGCTCATGTAGCCGTAGCCACCGTGGAGCTGCAGACATTCGCCGGTGAGCCGCTTCTGGAGATCGGTGGTCCACCACTTCCCCATGCTCACCTCGGACACGATCTCATCGCCCCGCACATGTGCGACGAGCAGCTTGTCGACAAAGGCCTGGCCGATCTCCACCTCGCTTGCCAGCTCGGCAAGCTTGAACTGTGTGTTCTGGAATGCGGCGATCGGTCTGCCGAAGGCGTGACGCTGCTTCACGTACTCGAGCGTGTCGTGGAGCGCCCGTCGGCAAGAGGCCATCGAGCTGACCGCGATGCAGAGCCGCTCCTGCTGGAGCTGCTGCATCAGCAGCTTGAAGCCCTGGCCCTCTTCGCCGAGCAGGTTCTCCGCGGGAACGCGACAGTCCTGGAAGAAGAGCTCGCTCGTGTCCTGACCTGGCAGCCCCAGTTTTTCGAGCTTGCGACCGCGCACGAAGCCAGGCGTGTCGGCCTCGACCAACAGCAGGCTGATGCCGTTGTGGGGCGGGACCGCCTGGGGATCGGTTTTCGCGACCACGATGAAGAGATCACCGATCTGTCCGTTCGAGATGAAGGTCTTGGAGCCGTTCAGGACGTAGTGATCTCCGTCGCGCAGCGCGCTGGTCTGTATGTTGGCCAGATCGGAGCCGGTGCCGGGCTCCGTCATGGCGATGCCCAGCGGGATCTCGCCCGTGATGGTTCCTGGCAGGTACTTCTGCTTCTGCTGCTGGTTCCCGTAGTGGATGATGTAGGGCATGCAGATGCTGGAGTGAAGCGACATCATCAGTGCGTGGGCACGAAACCACGCCAGCTCTTCCATGATGACCGCGTCGTACAGGAAGTCCCCACCCGCACCGCCGTACTCCTCGGGGGCGCAGGCGCCGAGGAAGCCCTCCTCTCCCATACGCCGCCAGCTCTCGCGGTCACTCGTGCGGTTCGCGTTCCACTCGGCCACCTTGGGCTCGATCTCTTTCTGAGCGAAGCGCCGGAACTGCTCCCGCAGAAGATCATGTTCCTCGCTGAAGATTTCGCGCTGCATGGCTCCTCCCGCTCGGGAGCATGGTAGCATCGGAGCTCGAGGGGAGAATCCGTGGCCGAGCTACTGTGGCAGCCGTCCGCCGAGCGCGCGAGAGGGACGCAGCTTTACCGGTTCCTCGGCTTGATCTGTGATCGGCACCGCGTTGCACTCGAGGACTACGAGTCACTCTACCGCTGGTCGGTCGAGAACCCGGCGGAGCTCGGAGCCGCCGTATGGGATTTCTGCGGGGTCATCCACTCCAGGGGCTACGTACGGGTCGTAGACGATCCCGCCCGTATGCCGGGTGCGACCTGGTTCGAGGGAGCGCCACTCAACTTCGCAGAGAACCTGCTGCGTCATCGCGACGACCGAACGGCGCTCGTCTTCCGAGGCGAAGGACAGCCGCCGGTGCGCATGACCTACGCCGAGCTCTAGCATCAAGTGGCCCGTCTGGCTCACGCGCTGAGGGAGACTGGCGTCGGTGTCGGGGAGCGCGTGGCGGGGCTCATGCCGAACATGCCCGAGACGGTGGTTGCGATGCTGGCCGCCACCAGCCTGGGGGCCATCTGGTCCTCGTGCTCGCCTGACTTCGGGAGGGCGGGTGTGTTCGATCGCTTTGGTCAGATCGAGCCCAACGATGGCTATCACTACAACGGAAAGAGCCACGGCTCGCTGGACGTGGTGGCCGACGTGCGGGTGATTCTTTGCGTGATGCTCAAGCCCGGCCTCGAGCTGGATGCCGATCTCCTGGCTCGCATCCAGCGGCGGATCCGCGAAAACACCACGCCTCGACACGTGCCGGCCTCGATTCTGGCCGTGGCCGATATCCCGTACACGCTCAGCGGAAAGAAGGTGGAGCTTGCGCTGCGGCAGGTGATCCACGGACAGGAGGTCAAGAACCGGGACGCGCTCGCGAACCCGCAGGCACTCGCATGCTTCTCCGGGCTGAAAGAGCTGGAAGCTAGGAGCTACGCATGAAGAGTCGACGACTCGGGCGTTCGGCCCTGGTGGTATCGGAGCTGGGCCTGGGAACCATGACCTTCGGCAGCATGGCCGACGAGGCGCAGAGCCTGGCGATCATGGATCGGGCCCTCGAGGCGGGGATCGATTTCTTCGACACGGCGGAGATCTATCCGGTGCCGCCGGATCCCAAGTACGCGGGACGCAGCGAGGAGATCCTGGGCAAGTGGCTCTCCGGGCGGCAACGCGACTCCGTCTTCATTGCCACCAAGATCGCTGGCCCGGGCGGGGGCTGGTTCCAGGCGCCCGTGCGTGGCGGCAAGGTGGGGCTGGACCGGCACTCGATCGAGAGCGCGGTCGAGCTCAGCCTGCGACGGCTGGGGACCGACTACATCGACCTCTACCAGACGCACTGGTCGGACCGGGGGCTGCCCTTCGAGGAGACGCTCGAGGGGCTCGCGCGCGTCGTCGATGCCGGTAAGGTGCGCGTGATCGGCTGTAGCAACGAGAGCGCGTACGGTCTCACCAAGAGCCTCTGGGCCGCGGACGTCGGCGGGTACCCGCGCTTCGAGACCGTTCAGAACGGTTTCAGCTTCCTCGACCGGCGTGCGGGAGAGGACTTGCGCGAGGTCTGCCGCAGCGAGCGCATCTCGCTGCTCCCCTACAGTCCGCTGGCGGCCGGGGTGCTGAGCGGCAAGTACCAGGGCGGCGCGAGGCCCCCGGGCGCTCGCTTCAGCCTCTACGAGACCGACACCCCGCGCACGCAGGCGCTAACCCGTCGCTTCCTGAGCGAGAAGACCCTGGCGGCGACCGCGCGCTTCATGCAGGTGGCATCAGAGGCCGGCCTGCCGCCGGTGACCCTCGCGATCGCGTGGACGCTGACCTGCGAGTTCGTTGGCTCGACCCTGATCGGCGCGACCTCGGTGGACCAGCTCACCGAATCTCTCGCCGCGGCCGACCTGAAGCTTTCGGATGAGGTGCGGCAAGCCTGCGACCGGGTGGCGCGCGAGATCCCCTACCCGATCGGCTGAGCTGCGCTCATCTCCGGGACTGCCGCGTGATATCGTAGACGCTGGCATGCTGAAACTCTTCATCTGGCTCACTCTGGGCGCCTGGGCTATGGGCAAGGCCGTTCCGTCCCTAGCGGCCGAGGGCGAAGAGCTGCTGGGCCGCAGGGCGCCCGAGTGGAACGCGGTCGACTGGCTCCAGTCGGAGCCGCTGCAGCTGGCCGACCTGCGGGGCCGCGTGGTGCTGATACGCTGGTGGACGGACACCTGTCCGATGTGCGCGCGCAGCGCCCCCGCCTTGAACGAGTTCCACGATCTGTACGCGAAGCGCGGACTGGTGGTGATCGGCATGTACCACCCCAAGCCGAGCACCCGGCAGGTCAGCGCGGAAGAAATCCAAAAGGTAGTGGAGCAGCGCGGGTTCCAGTTTCCGATCGGGCTCGATCTGGACTGGTCGAACCTGAGGAAGTTCTGGCTGGATGGTGGGCGGCGGCGTGCCACCTCCGTAAGCTTTCTTATCGATCGGCAGGGTCGGATCCGGCACATCCACCCCGGTCCCGAGTTTCACAAGCATGGAGAGGGCGAGCACGCGCAGTGCCGCTTCGAGTATTTGGAGCTCCAGCACCGGATCGTCGAGCTGCTCTACGATCCACTCCTAGGGGGAGAAAAATGACCCACCAAGGCGCGGTGGTGATCACGGGCGCGTCCACGGGAATCGGTCGAGCGACGGCACTTTTTCTGGACCGCAACGGCTTTCAGGTCTTCGCAGGGGTGCGGCGTGATGTGGATGCAGAGTCCTTGCGCAAGGAGGCGTCGGAGAATCTGCACCCGATTCAGCTCGACGTTGTGGACGGCCGCTCGATCGAGGCGTCCCGCAAGAAGGTCGAGGAGGCGCTCGGGGACGGCGGGCTGGCGGGACTCGTGAACAACGCGGGGATCAGTGTCGGGGGTCCGTACGAGTTCCTCGACCTGGATGAGCTGCGCCGAGGGCTCGAGGTCAACTTCGTCGGACCGGTCGCGGTGACCCAGGCGTTTCTGCCGCTGCTTCGCAAGCGGCGGGGGCGCATCGTCAACGTCTCGTCCATCGGCGGTCGCTTGGCGGTTCCCGTCCTCGGTCCCTACAACGCTTCGAAGTACGCGCTCGAAGCGTTCTCGGATTCGCTGCGCATCGAGCTCAGCCCCTGGGGTATGCACGTCTCGGTGATCGAGCCCGGCGCGATCGCCACCCCGTTGTTCGAAAAGGGACAAGCGCACGCCGACAGCATGGTCGCGCAGATCCCGAAGGAAGGCATCGAGCTGTATGGCGAGGCCATCGAGGCGGTGCGCGGCGCCTTCGGCGGGATGGAGAAGGGTGCCATCCCGCCTGAGCGGGTGGCCAAGCAGATTCACCACGCCCTGACGGCGCGGCGCCCACGCGTTCGCTACGTCGTGGGGCCGGACGCCAAGGTGCAGTCCTTGCTGATCCGCATTCTTCCCACTCGGCTGCGGGATGAGATGCTCAAGCGCATGCTCAAGTATCCGCGCAGCGCGTGAGGAGACCGGAGTAATGGATCGACTCAAGGGCAAGGTGGCGATCGTGACGGGTGGGGCGTCGGGAATCGGCGCGGCCACGCTGCGCCGCTTCGCGGCGGAGGGCGCGAGCGTCGTGTGTGCCGACATCAACGACGCGGCCGGGGTGGAGATCGTGTCCAAGCTCGGGGCCGACGGGGCGAAGGCCGTGTTTCAGCACTGCGATGTGAGTCAGCTCGCGGACATCGAGGCCACGGTCGAGCTCGCCGTGAAGACCTACGGCGGACTGGACGTGATGTACAACAACGCAGCCTGGTCGGGCGGTGGCTACGTGGCGCAGATCGAGCCCGAGGTCTGGACCCGGAGCCTCGCGGTCATGCTGGACTCGGTCTTCTACGGCATGCGCACTGCGATCCCGGCCATGCTCGAGCGCGGCGGGGGCTCGATCATCAGTACGGCCTCGGTCGAGGGCTTTTTCGGGGAGATCATGGCTGCACCCTATACGACGGCCAAGGCCGCTGTGATCAACCTGACGCGAAACGTGGCCATCGAGTACGGACGCAAGCGCATCCGGGCCAACGCCGTCTGCCCCGGTGCGGTGGAAACGCCCATGCTCGAGCGGCTGCTCGATGTCAGTCCGAACTCGCGTGAGCAGGTTATGGCACAGCATGCGATCGGCCGCTTCATCCAGCCCGAAGAGATCGCGAACGTCGTGCTCTTTTTGGCGAGCGATGAGGCGTCCGCCATCACCGGTGCGGCCATCGTCGTGGACGGAGGTTTGACGAGTGGGTTGCACCTCGCGGGCTTCCCACCCTTCGGGGGCTGAGGCAGGCGGCGCGCGCTACACTGGGAGACCGAGGCCTCGAGCCCCCCGAAACGATGAACTGCCTTTCCTGCGAGAGCCCGAACCCCGACACCGCGAGCTTCTGTGGGGCGTGCGGGACGCCACTCGTGGCCGAGACCTCCTGCCAGCACTGCGGCTCCTCCAACCCCCAGGGCCAGCGCTTCTGTAACGTTTGCGGGCGCAGTCTGAAGACTGCACCCGCTCCGCAGCTGGGTGCTACACCCCCCATGCCCACCGCGTTCTCAAACGGACGCTACCCGGTGCTGAAATTTCTGGGGGAGGGGTCGAAGAAACGCGTCTACCTGGCGCGGGACACGCAGCTCAACCGCGACGTTGCGATCGGGGTGATCAAGAACGACGGTCTCGGCGAGCCCGGTCTCGTTCGCGTGCGCCGCGAGGTGCAGGCCATGGGCGAGCTGGGCGACCACCCGCACATCGTCACCGTGTACGACATCCTGGAGCAGGACGAGCAGCTCTACATCGTGAGCCAGTACCTGGCCGGAGGGACGGTCGAGTCGTGGGTGGCGCAGGCGGAGAACCAGCATCTGCCCATCGCCGAGGCGGTCCGGATCGGGATCGAGATCTGCCGGGGCCTCGAGCACGCCCACAGCCGGGGCGTGATTCATCGCGACCTGAAGCCGAGCAACGTCTGGCTTACGCAGGACGGGACCGCCAAGCTCGGCGACTTCGGCCTGGCCGTATCGCTGGACCGCTCGCGACTCACGCAGGAGGGGCTCATGGTCGGCACCGTGGCCTACATGCCCCCCGAGCAGGCGCTGGGGCGAGCGCCCGACGTGCGCAGCGACCTCTACGCGCTCGGAGCCATGCTGTACGAGCTGGTGACGGGACGTCCGCCGTTCGTGGGCGACGGCGTGGTCGCGGTCATCTCTCAGCACATCAACACGGCCCCGGTCGCGCCTTCGTGGCACAACGCCGAGGTGCCTAAGCCGCTCGAGACGCTGATCCTGAAGCTGCTCGAGAAGGACCCGCAGGACCGTCTCGAGAGCGCGGCGGCGGTGGAGCAGGCTCTGCAGGCGATCTCGACGGCACAGCAGGGCGGCGCTGTGGAGCTGCCGCCGGAGCACAGCAACCCATTGGATCGGCTGGCCGGGGGCATCTTCGTTGGGCGCGAGCACGAGGTTGGGCTGCTGCGCAAAGGCGTCGATCAGGCCCTGGCCGGCAGCGGGCGCGTGCTCATGCTGGTGGGCGAGCCGGGGATCGGGAAGACCCGGACCGCCGAGGAGATCGTGACCTACGCGCGCCTGCGTGGAGCCGAGGTGCTCTGGGGGCGCTGCTATGAGGGCGAGGGTGCACCCGCCTACTGGCCGTGGGTGCAGATCGTTCGTGCGAGCATCGCCGAGCGTGATGCCGAGAAGCTCCGTAGCTGGATGGGCTCGGGCGCGACCGACATTGCGGCGATCGCTCCCGAGGTGCGCGAGGTTCTGCCCGACCTGCCCGAGCCCCCCGAGCTCGAGGCGGAGGCGGCCCGCTTTCGTCTCTTTGACAGTATCACGACCTTCCTCAAGAATTTTTCGAACGAGCAGCCCCTGGTGTTGGTGCTGGATGACCTGCACTGGGCCGACGAGTCCTCTCTGCTGCTGCTGCAGTTCCTGGTGCGCGAGATCCACCAATCGCGTCTGCTGCTGCTGGGGACGTACCGCGATGTGGAGCTCAAGCGCGGTCACCCGCTCTCCGAGACACTCGCGATCCTCACGCGTGCGGGCCTCAGCGAACGCGTCCTGCTGCGCGGGCTGAGCCGGCCCGATGTGGCCCGTTTCGTCGCCATGAGTATCTGCGACAAGGCGCCTCCTAGGCTGGCCGAGGCGCTTTACACCGAGACCGAGGGCAATCCCTTCTTCCTGCACGAGGTCGTGAGGCTGCTCATCAGCGATGGACGTCTCGAGGACGCCGGCAGCTTGAATCTCACCATCCCGCAGAGCGTGCGCGACGTGATCGGGCGGCGGCTCAACCAGCTCTCGGAGTCCTGCAACGAGATCCTGAGCGTCGCGTCGGTGATTGGCCGCGAGTTCGACCTGAGCGTGCTCGAGCGTTCGTGCGAGCTCGAGGGCGATGGACTGCTCGAGACGATCGAGGAGGCGACCGCCGCCCGTGTGGTTACGGATGTGGCCGACAGCGTAGGCCGCTACCGTTTCTTGCACGCGCTGGTTCGCGAGACGCTCTACGAGGAGCTCAGCACACCGCGGCGCGTACGCATTCATCGTCGCGTCGGCGAGGTGCTCGAGGACTTGCACCGGACGAATCCCGAGCCGCACCTGGCAGAGCTGGCGCACCACTTCTTCCAGTCGATCCAGGCCGGCAGTGTGGACAAGGCCGTGAACTACGCGGTGGCGGCGGCGGAGAGCGCCGTGAGCCAACGTGCCTACGAGGAGGCCGTCGGGCATTACGATCGTGCCCTGCAAGCGTCCGAGCTCCAGGAGCCGCTCGACGACGCAAAGCGCTGCGAGCTCTACCTGGCTCTGGGCGACAGTCAGCGCGCGGCGGGCAACCACGATGGCGCCCGCGAGACCTTCGAGCGGGCCGCCGGCCTGGCGCAGCAGATCGGCTCGGTGGAGCAGCTTGCGCACGCGGCGGTCGGATACGCCCGACTGATGATCTTCGGATTTCCCAACCCGCGCGCGATCGAGCTGATCGAGCAGGCGCTGGCCGGGCTGGGGAAGGACGACAGCGCCCTGCACGCGCGGCTGCTTGGGCTGCTCGCGCTGGTGTCGCGCCTCGGGATCGGTCGCCCCGAGGCGGAGAAGCTCGCGCTGCAGGCGGTGGAGATGGCCCGGCGCGTGGGAGATCGACCGACGCTGACGCACGTGCTCGACGTGCTCCACCTCCTGTCCGACCCCTTGTGCGACCCCCGGGAGCGTCTCGCCGTACCGCAGGAGATGCTCGAGGTGGCCGAGTCGATCGGCGACTACGAGCTCATGTGGGCGGGTCGGGTCCACGTCGTCGTAGATCTCATGGTCCTCGGCGACTGGGTCGCGATCGATCGCCAGCTCGAGGCGCTCGCAGGCCTGGTCCAGATCATGCGTCAGCCCCTGCGAGAGGCGGGTGTGATCCGGATCCGCATCGCGCGCGCCCTGCTGCGCGGCCGCTTCGAGGAAGCCGAGCAGCTCTTGGCGGAAGCGGAGCGCGTTACGCAGCGGGTGCAGGCTCCTACCGTGGAGCGGATCGTGATCATTCAGAAGGGCGTCCTTCTGCTCATGCGCGGAGAGCTCGACCAGGCCATCTCGGGTCTCGAGGACCACGGCGGCCAGGATCCGGACCTGAGCGTGAGTGTGATCCTGGCTTTTCTCCACGCCGAGGCCGGCCGAGATGCCGAGGCGCGCGCCGAGCTCGATCGGGTCCTGGGCGCCGATCTCGACGAGGAGCTGAAGGATTTCAGATGGACCTTCGCGCTCAGCATACTCGCCCGCGCCTGCGTCCTTCTGGGTGACACGCAGCGCGCGGAGTTCCTCTACGAGCGTCTGACGCCCCTGGCCGATCGCATGGCTTGCCTGGTGTTCTTTCTGAGCCTCGGGTCGGTCGAGGGACAGCTGGGGCTGCTGGCCACCATCCTTGGACGCTGGGACGACGCTGAGCGCCACTTCGAGGCGGCGATCCGCAGGAACGAGCAGGTGGGCGCGCGGCCCTTCCTGGCGTATGCCAGGTACGACTACGCCCAGATGTGCCTGGCGCGAGGCCGAGGCGGCGATCGTGACAAGGCGCTCGCGCTCGTGAACCAGGCGCTCGAGGAGGCGCGCTCGCTCGGCATGAAGGGGCTAGTCGAGGACGGGCTGGGGGTGAAGCTCGAGATCCAGGGCATCGCCAGGGGAGCCGACATCCGCACTTCGATCGAGGCGGTAGCTTCGGTGGTGGAGAGCGAGCGTCCCGACCTGCAACGGCATGCCTCCCCGGATGGCACCGTGACGCTCATGTTCAGCGATATGGAGGGCTTCACCGCGATGACAGAGCGCCTCGGCGATCGGGAGGCGCTCCGGGTCATTCAGGCCCACCATGGCATCGTGCGCTCGGCGCTCAAGGAGCACGCAGGCTATGAGGTGGAGCTCCAGGGTGATGGCTTCCTGCTGGCCTTCTCGAGCCCCGGCCAGGGGGTCGAGTGCGCGATCGCCATCCAGCGGGCCTTCAGCCGCTACAACGAGGAGCACGTCGAGCAGCCGATCCGTGTGCGCATCGGCCTTCACTCGGGCGAGGCCATCAGGGACGCCAACAAATTCTTCGGCAAGACGGTGATTCTGGCGTCCCGGATCGCGGACCAGGCGCGGCCAACGGAGATCCTGGTATCGTCGGTGCTGAAGGAGCTGGTCGAGAGCTCACGTGATCTGCGCTTCGACGAGGGGCGAGACCTCAACTTGAAGGGCCTGGCCGGCACCTACCGTGCGCACGCCGTGTCCTGGACATGAGCGCTCCGCTCTCCTTCAAGCCGTTCGATCCGCAGTTCCGCAGGAACCCGTTCCCGATCTACGCCCGAGGCCGACGTGAGAGCCCCGTCATGCTGCACGCTGACTTGCCCATCGCTTCGGTCTTCGGGTACGACGATATCGTCGAGATTCTCAAGGATCCCGAGACCTGGTCCTCGGTGTTTCCGGTTCCCGCGGAGCTGGACGCGCGGCGCGATCTACCGCGGAGCATGCTGGCCCAGGATCCACCCGAGCACACGCGCCTACGGAATCTGGTGAGTCAGGCGTTCACGCCTCGCATGATCTCGCGGCTTGAGCCGCGCATCGAGCAAATCGCACAGGAGCTCGTTGGCGCCGCCGTTCGGCGCAGGGAGGTGGATCTGGTCGATGCCTTGACGCATCCGCTGCCCATGGTCGTGATCGCGGAGATCATCGGGATTCCGCTCGAGGACCGGGAGCATTTCAAGAAGTGGTCCGAGGCCCTGATCGCAACGCTCGGTGTGGGTCTCATGCAGGGAGCTCCGGGCTCACGCTCCATCGAGGCGCAGATCGGCGTGATCGAGGAGATGCGCTCCTACTTTTCGGAGCTCGTAGAGCGGCGGCGCGCGGAGCCACGCGAGGATCTCTTGAGTGGTCTCGTGGCGGCGGAGCTCGAGGGTTCGAAGCTCTCCTTCAATGAGATGCTGCAGATGCTGGTCCTGTTGCTGGTAGCGGGAAACGAAACCACCACGACGCTGATCGGGAACGCCGTGATCGAGCTCTTGGAGCATCCCGAGCAGCTCGCGCAGCTCCGGCGGCAGCCGGAGCTCATCTCGGGAGCAATCGAAGAGGTGCTGCGCTTCGCCTCGCCCGTCCAGTTTGACCCACGTCGGGCCATGCGGTCCGTCGAGCTGAAGGGCTGCAAGATCGAGAAGGGCCGGGTGGTGATCTGCTGGCTGGGCTCGGCCAACCGGGACGAGACGGTCTTCGAGGAGCCCGACCGCTTCCAGCTGACGCGTCCGTCGAACCGCCATCTGGCGTTCGGCTTCGGACCCCACTACTGCCTGGGTGCGAACCTGGCGCGCCTCGAGGCGCAGACGGCGCTACGTGTGCTGCTGGAGCGGACCGAGAGCTTTCGGCGGTTGGACGATGAGCCTCTTCCGCTGCACCCGAGCCCCGTCTTTCGAGGCTTTACGAAGCTGCCGCTGAAGCTGGTGGGGCGGTCCTAGTGCGTTATCGGCGAGCTCCGCTCGCCTGCGTGCACTACGCCCGGCTTTGCCTCGCTGCGCGGACCAGCGAATTCGGAGAAAGGGAAAATTAAATGACGGCGCTTCAGGAAAAGCAACTCATCCTCATGGATGCGCGGCCCCACTATGTGGTTCTGATCGTCGAGCAGCTCGATCGTGCGTTGGATTTCTACGTCGAAGTCCTGGGTCTATCCCTCGGTCATCGCTCCGGTCCCTACGCACAGCTCAATACCGGTACCACACGGCTCGCGCTCTACGAGCGCGCGGCTATGGCAGAGACGCTGGGATTAGCGCTGCGAGCCCCAGCGCAGAACGCGCCCGGGTTCGAGCTGGGCTTTAAGGTGAGCGATGTGGACGCAGCATTCTCTGCTCTCTTGAAGCAAGGTGCACCCGCCGTCATACCCCCGACCGATCGGCACTGGGGACAGCGTACGGCGTATGTGCGGGATCCGGATGGATACCTGATCGAGCTCGCGCAAGATCTGAGCGCTTGAGAAAGGAAGGGCCATTGCGGACCATATCGCCAGGCGTGTGGAGGAGGACCCGAGCCTGGCTCGCCCGCTACCCGGAACCTGAAGAAGTTCGCGCTGGAGGGGCCGTAGGGCTGAAGGCGCGGGCGCCCCCGGCCGATGAAGGGGCGATCACCATGGCACCGACCTACTCGCAGTCACGTGAGTTTGAACGCGTCCGCATCCCCATGACGGCGAAGATCTCCAATCCCGACCGAGGAGTCCTCTCGTGTCCTGTGCGCGACCTTGGCCTGGGCGGAATCTTCGTGGAGGTGGATGACTGCCTGCGCTCCGGCGACGTCTGTGCGATGGAAATCTGCCTCGATTACAACCCGGACGGACCGAAGCTGGAGACTTACGGCCGGGTGGTGCGCCTGGAGACGGGGCGCGGGACGGCCATCGAGTTCACCGGCATGAGTCCTGAGGCCTTCGATCATCTGGATCGGTTGATGATCCTCAACCGTGAGAACGGCGACGCTCTAGACGAGGACCTGGCCCGAAAGCACCGCCGCGGCTAGGAGGGCGACTCAAGCTTCGCCCGATCCGCGCGCAGTCGAGCTCAGCTCGCCGATAACGCGCACTTGCAAGCCCGGCAGGGGCGGCGCAGCGAGGCGAAGCCGAGCGAAGTGCGCGCAGTCGAGCTCAGCTCGCCGATAACGCGCTAGTACAGCTCAGCCGAATGCGGCCCGAAGCGCCTGGCCCGCCTCGGCCATGGCCTCTTTGGTTTTGTCGATGCCTTCGCCCATAGAGAAGAAGCCGTGGAACATCCCGTCGTAACGTGTGCAGCGCGTGGGCACGCTTACCTCGCGCAGTCGGGCGGCATAGGCTTCACCCTCATCGCGTAGGGGATCGAACTCGGCGGTGATGACGAGCGCGGGCGGGAGCCCCGAGAGGTCGTCCGCGCGTAGCGGTGAGGCCAACGGGTTCCGGCCATCCTGCTCGTCTGCCAGGTAATGCTTCCAGGCCCAAATCATCATGTCGCGCGTGAGCAGGTAGCCGCTGGCGTTTTCGACGTAGGACGCGGTATCGAAAGCGTGGTTGGTGACTGGGTAAATGAGGAGCTGATGAGCCAGGGACGGACCGCCGCGGTCCCGCGCCATCAACGCGACGACGGCGGCCAGGTTCCCTCCTGCACTGTCGCCACCGACGGCCAGGCGCCTGGGGTCGACGTTGAACTCGTGGCCGGCATCCGCGACCCAGCGCAGGGCTGCGTAGCACTCCTCGGGTGCGGCCGGGAACTTCTCCTCGGGTGCGAGCGCGTAGTCGACCGAGATCACGATGGAGCCGGCAGCGTTGGTGAGCGCTCGACAGGTACCGTCGTGGGTCTCGAGTCCCCCGAACACGAAGCAGCCCCCATGAAAGAATACGAGCGCGGGGAAGGGACCGCTCCCCTCCGGTGTGTAGATGCGGACCGGGATCTCGCGTTTCGGACCCGGGATCCTGCGGTCCTCCACCCGGGCCACGGTCTCAACAGACGCCGGCTGCGGCATGGCTGCATACATCTGACGCATAACTGTGGGTTCCAGTGTTGATAGCTCCGGGAGCGCGCCGACGCTGAAACGGTCAAGGATGGCCTTGGCCTGGGGATCGAGGGGCATGCCTTTCTCCTGCGCTGACGAGTGCCGCCGAGTCTAGCATCCGCCGACTGGCTTCGGAGCGTGCGTCTCTTCAGCGAGCTGACCAGGAGACCGACGTGCACCGTTCGCTCCATGCCTATGGGTTCGGTGGGGCTGAGCCTGAGCGATCGGGAGTACTTCAAGGCGACCGAAGCGGATCGTCAGGACGTCGAGATCAGCTTTAGCAACGTGTCCCGTCCCACCCCCTAGATCTCTTCGCGGGCTCACCGGCTCGGGTCGCGGGTTGATACCCTGGGGGACCCGCTGTGGCGTAGGAGGGAGCCATGCTGGCAGGCGAGAAAATCCTCATCACCGGGGCCGCGGGACGCGTGGCCTTTCCCATCGCTCGGGCGCTGGCCAGGGAGAATGAGGTTTATGGACTGGCCCGCTTCGGTGACCCGGCCAATCGCGCCAGGCTCGAGGCGCTGGGCATCACCTGCGTTCAGAAGGACCTGAGCCGGGACGACTTCGGCGATCTCCCGCAAGACTTCGGCTACGTGTTCCACGCTGGAGCGGTCTTCGGAGAGGAGGGTGAGAGGGACTGGCGCTACATGTTCGATGCCAATGTCCAGGGCACGGGAAGGCTCATGCAGCACTGTCGAGCGGCGAAGGGATTCGTGCACTGCTCGACGGGATCCGTCTATCGCTACCAGGGGCCGCGACCGCTCAAGGAGAGCGACCCACCTGGTGTACACATCGGCGCCTACAGCCTCTCCAAGATCGCCGCCGAGTCGGTCGTAACCTTTGTCGCGCGCAGCTGGGAAATCCCCACCTCCATTATCCGCATCTGCTCGACCTATGGCCCTACCGGTGGCGCGCCCGCCGATCGGCTCGACGCGCTCATCAACGGCCGCGCGATCAGGCTGCATCCGGATAAACCGAACTATTTCAACCCGATCTACGAAGACGACTACGTGGAGCTGGGAATCAGGGCGATGCTCGCGGCCAGGACGCCTCCACTGGTCGTGAACTGGGCCGGCAGCGAGTCCGTCAGCGCGGAAGAGTACTGCGAGTATATGGGGAAGCTCGTCGGGATCGAGCCCAAATTCGTGTACACGGAGGACGCGTATACACCGCTTCGGCCGGACGTGAGCCTGATGCATGAGGTGCTGGGCCGAACCAGGGTACCGTGGAAGGACGGCATGCGTCGCATGCTCCAGGCGCGCTATCCCCACCTGCCTCTGCGCGAGGTGCGGTAGCGCAGAAGCTTCAGAAGCGGATCAACCAAGTGAGGTGTGAGACGTCCGCGTGCTGCCAGTAGTGCCAAAGCCGCCGAGGGCCACTCGAGGGTGGAGTGTGGCAGACTGCACGACGTGATCCAGCTCCAGCATCTCACGAAGCGCTATGGGTCCACGCTGGCCGTCGAGGATCTCTCTCTAGAGGTCGCTGAGGGCGAGCTCCTGGTCCTGATCGGCGCTTCGGGCTGCGGCAAGACCACGACGCTCAAGATGGTGAACCGCCTGGTGGAGCCGAGCGCTGGACGCGTGTCGATCCGTGGCCGCGATGCGGCGGAGCTTCCTTTGGCGGCGCTGCGGCGCCGCATCGGGTACTGCTTCCAGCAGATCGGGCTCTTCCCCCACATGACCGTGGCCGAGAACGTTGCGATCACGCCCAGGCTTCTGGACTGGGACGATGCACGCGTTTGTAGCCGGGTGGACGCGCTGCTGGAGCTGGTCGAGCTGGAGCCCCGAGATTACCGCGAGCGGTTTCCCCACCAGCTCTCCGGTGGGCAGCAGCAGCGCGTGGGCATCGCGCGCGCGTTGGCCGCCGAGCCCGAGGTACTGCTCATGGACGAGCCGTTCGGCTCCCTCGATCCGCCGACGCGTGATCGCCTGCAGCAGCGGTTTCAGACCATCCGCGCCGAGCTGCACGTGACGACCATTTTCGTGACGCACGATATGGTGGAAGCGCTCTTGCTCGGGGACCGAATCGCGGTCATGGATCAGGGTCGCCTGCTGCAGGTCGGTCGCCCTGGCCAGCTGCTGCGTGAGCCCGCGGACGAGGTCGTGGCGGGCCTGATGGAGACTCCCCGTCGCCAGGCGGAGCAGGTCGAGGCCTTGCTGCGCGCGACGGGCGGCAGCGAGCAATGAACGAGCAGCTGGCGCTGCTCCCGACCTACCTGACGGCGCATCTTCAGCTCTCGCTGATGGCGTTGCTGATCGGCACCACGCTGAGCGTTCCGCTCGGGGTCTGGATCACCCGCCGCAAGAGGCTGGGCCAGCTCGCGCTGGGCGTGGCGGGAGTGATTCAGACTATTCCCAGCCTCGCGCTCCTCGCCCTGATGGTGCCCATGCTCGCGGTCCTGGGCCACTTCACCTCATCCACCTTGGGCTTCGAGCTGCGGAGCATCGGCTACCTGCCCGCCCTGATTGCTCTCACCCTCTACAGCATGCTCCCCATCCTGCAGACCACGGTTGCAGGCATCGAGGGCGTTGATCCCGCGCTCAACGAGGCCGCACGGGGTGTGGGGATGACGGATCGGCAACGGCTGCTCCGGGTGCAACTGCCCCTGGCGTTGCCGGTGATCGTGGCGGGAGTCCGCACGGCCACGGTCTGGGTGATCGGGATGACGACCCTCTCCACCCCCGTGGGGGCTACCAGTCTGGGGAACTACATCTTCAGCGGACTACAGACCCGGAACTTCGCGGCGGTCTGCGTGGGAAGCATCGCGGCCGCACTGCTGGCGATCCTGGTCGACCAGATCACCCGCTCACTCGAGCTGGGTGTGCGCGAGCGGCGACGTGGGCGCATCGCGTTTGCCGCTGGTGTGCTCGCCGCGCTCTACCTCTTTACCGTGGGTTCTTTTGTCTGGGCGCGGGTCCGGGCGGCGGGTCCGGAGATCACGATCGGTTCGAAGACCTTTACCGAGCAATACATCCTGAGCGAGCTCATTGCTGGCTGGGTCCAGCGCGAAACGGGACTGCATTCGCGCGCCGTGCAATCCCTGGGCTCCACCGTCCTCTTCGAAGCGCTGAAGGGGGGCGAGGTCGATGTCTACGTCGATTACTCGGGGACGATCTGGGCCACGATCATGAAGCGAAAGAGTGCGCCCGGAAGCCGAGCGGCGGTACTGGCGGAGGTCGAAGAATTTCTGCTACGCGAACACGGGATCGTTCTGGCCGCGGCGCTCGGATTCGAGAACCGCTACGCCCTGGCGCTGCGGGAGGACCAGGCAGAGCGGCTGGCGGTCGAGACGCTGAGCGATCTCGCCCCGCTTTCAAGCTCGCTCGAGATCGGCGGGGACTACGAGTTCTTCGCTCGTCCGGAGTGGAGCGCGCTGCGCGAGGCATACGGCTTCGCCTTCCGCAGCGAGCGAAGCATGGATTCCTCGCTCATGTACCAGGCCGCGGCCGCGGGGGAGGTCGACGTCATCAGCGCCTTCTCGACCGATGGACGCATCGTAGCCTTCGGGCTACGCGTGCTCGAAGACGATCTTGGGGTGATCCCGCCGTATGATGCCCTGATTCTGGTCGGATCACGGGCGGCACGGGAGCACGCCGGGCTCGTTCCCGTGTTGCGGGAGCTGGAGGGGGTGCTCGATGAGAGCGCCATGCAGCGGCTTAATCTCGAGGTAGATGGGGAGGGACGGGCTCCCCGCCAGGTGGCCCGCGCGCTCCTGGAGCGCTTGAGATGATGCCGAGTCGGACCCGCTGCGCGATGGCATTGATCTTGGGATGCGTGTGGTTGCTGCAGGGCGTTCCGGGGAAGGCGGACGAGCCGGTAGAGGTGCGGCTGCCGGCGCCGGGGAGGGACGGATGGGAGTCGCTCACCTTCCCTAGGATCTCCCAACACACGCGCTACACGCCCCTTACGGTCGACGAGCGCGATGCGGTGCGTGCTGAGAGCCATTGCGCGGCATCGGCGCTGGTCTTTCAGCTCGCCGAAATCGATCTCGAGCAGACGCCCGTTCTGCGCTGGGAGTGGAAGGTCGAGCGCGGATTCGAGGTTGACGATCACCGCGTCAAGGCCGGTGACGATTTTGCGGCCCGCGTATATGTGCTCTTCGAGTTCGAGCCGGAGCGCTCGTCGACCTGGGAGCGGCTGCGGCGGCGCACCGCGCGCGCCGTGTTCGGCGTCGACCTACCGGGGAACGCACTCAACTATGTATGGTCGAGCCGAGAGCCCGCAGGCGCCACCTGGGACAATCCGTACACGAAGCGATCCAAGATGATCTCGCGTGGGGCTGGCCCCTGGGGAGCCTGGCGGCAGGAGGAGGTCGATGTGTTGACGGACTATCGGGCGAACTTCGGGGAGCCCCCGCGTCTCCAGGCCGTTGCCCTCATGACGGACAGCGATGATTCGTGCCAGAAGGCCAGGGCCTACTTTGCGAACGTCCGCTTCGCCAGCCGGGGCGGCAAGGATTGACTACTTCGCGGGCATGAAGTGGAAGACGTTGCCCTCCGGGTCCTCGAAGGCCTGATTGGGCCCCGCCGGTCTCAGCGGGACTCCGGCGCTGCGCAGCGCCTCCACCGCCGCGGCGACGTCGGGCACGCGCAGCGCCACGTGGTGCGGCTGCCTCGGCTGCTCGTCGCCCTCGGCTTGAAACAGCGCCAGGTGGGTGCCGTCGTTGCCGACCCGCACGAACGCCATCCGCGGGGTCTCGTGGTCGATCTTCAGCCCCAGCGTATCGCGAAACCAGGCCAGGGCCGGCTGCAGCTCGCGGTAGCGAATACCTACGTGGTCGATGCCACGGCTCTCGAAGAGTGCCATCATCTGCCTCCGATGTTGAGCGACGCCTCCTAACCGAGCTTATACGCGTCCCTCAGAAACTCCTTCACGCCCGGCCGCCCGGTGATGCGAATGGAATAAGAACCCTGCTCGCGCTCCGAGTCGAGGCTGAAGCTCAGGAACGGGCAGCAGCGACGCTCCAGCGTGATGAACTCCGCCGTGTTCATCCACGTCGTATCGTCATCGCGCAGCCGGAACGCGAAGCCGTCGCTCAGCTCGGTCACGCCGCTCACGGCCTTGCGCAGCTCTCCGACCAGACGTTGATGCCTCTGGCGCTGATCAGGATCCAGTGCAGCCAGCACGCAGGCAATAGGTGACTCGGAAGGGGACACGCTTCGGGTCTCCTCTTGGGAACGCGGCTCGCGGCCGCCAAGCAGGTGTGAATTCTAGCAGCTCGACATTGGATTCGGCTCGGATTCCGACCGCTTAGAGGAAGAGGTGCGGGTTCGCCGGAGTTTCGACGCATCCCCTTGTCGACCGGCCTGACAGGTGAGAGAATCTAGGCGTTCGGGGGGAAGAGGGAGGAACGCATGGGACACCTGGTTTCGATCCTTCAGCGCCGCTCTCCGGTGGTCCATCTGCTGGCGCCGGATCAGAGCGTGGCCCAGGCGGTCGCCGTGATGGCGGAACATCGGGTGGGGGTGGTGCCCATTCTCGATGGCGAACGCCTGGTGGGCATCTTCAGCGAGCGCGATCTGCTGCGTCGGGTCATCTCTCGGGAGCGAAGTCTCGAGAAGACCACACTGCGGGAGGTCATGACCCCCGATCCCATCACTGCCACACCCGATGAAGATCGCCAATCGGCCATCCAGAAGATGTCGGGCGTAGGCTGCCGCCACCTCCCGATCGTCGTGAACGGCCGTGTGGTCGATATGCTATCGATGCGCGATCTGCTCTTCGTTGAGATCGAAGAGCGCGACCAGGAGATCAAGGCGCTCCGCGGCTACATCCACGGAAGCTACTGAGGCGGGCCGACCTCAGAGAAGAGCGAACCGCACCCCCTCGATGGCTAGCCTGGGGCTAAGCCTCGAAGCTCTCCGCCGCGAAGATGAGCACGGGCTCGGCGACGCCGCGCACCGGCGTCGCGGGCAGCTCGCGCAGCTTGAAGCGGGGATCCAGCGTCTTACGCACCGCGTCGGTCAGCAGGATGTCGACGCGGTACTGTCGCGTCAGGTCTTGAACGCGGGCAGCGAGATTCACGATGCGTCCCACGAAGGCGAATTGCATCAGGTCCCGGCTACCTACGAGTCCCGCGACGCCCCAGCCGCGGTGCAGGCCGACGCCGATGGAGAGCG
>SMWZ01000117.1 GCA_004356455.1 Deltaproteobacteria bacterium | reverse complement strand
CTTCTGGCGCTATGGCTTTCTGCAGAAGTGCAGCTTCTTCCATCACCTGCCGGCCGGGGCGATTGTCGCCCAGACGCGGCAGAAGCTCGAGGAAGTCGATCGCCGCATCGCTCAGCTCGAGGGTGTGCTCAAGCGGATGCAGGAGAAGCAGGTCGATCGGTATCGGCGCCGGATCGTCGAGTACGGTATTCGCTACCAGCAGATGCGTCGGGACTGGCTCGGTGACCTGCTCGAGGGCACCACGGAGGGCGAGCGCCTGGCCGCAGGCGCTCCCTAACAAGGAAGGAAGACAGCATGTTTGACACAGTGGACGAGGTCCAGAAGCGGCTTCTGGACCAGTCCTATATCTGCAACAAGAACATCGCGACGGTCGTCTTCCTGGCCTCGAAGCTGCACAAGCCGGTGCTCGTGGAGGGGCCCGCGGGCGTGGGTAAGACCGAGCTCGGCCGCGTCGTGGCGAGGGCTCTGGGACTGTCCATGATCCGACTGCAGTGCTACGAGGGGCTCGACGAGTCCAAGGCGCTCTACGAATGGGAGTACTCGAAGCAGCTTCTCTACACCCAGATGCTGCGCGACAAGATTGGAGAGGTGATCGAGGGCACCACCAGCCTCAAGGAGGCCGCCGAGCGGATCGCGAGCCAGGACGACGTCTTCTTCAGTGAGCGTTTCATCGTGCCGCGGCCCTTGCTCAAGGCCATCACCTCGGACAGCCCGGTGCTGCTGCTGATAGACGAGGTGGATAAGTCGGATCCGGAGTTCGAGGCCTTCCTGCTCGAGGTGCTGTCAGACTACACCGTGAGCATCCCCGAGATCGGCACCATCCACGCCAAGCATCTGCCGCTCGTCTTCCTCACGTCCAACGACGCCCGTGAGATGACCGACGCGCTCAAGCGCCGCTGCCTGCACCTGTACATCGATTTCCCGACCGAGGAGGAGGAGCTCTCGATCCTGAACCTCAAGGTGCCGGGGATGGACGAGCGGCTCGCCCGGGAAGTGGTGAGCCTGATCCAGAACGTGCGCAAGCTCGATCTCAAGAAGACGCCCTCCATCAGCGAGACGCTGGACTGGGCCCGGGCGCTGATCGCGCTGAACGCAGATCGCCTCGAGCCCGAGTTGGTCGAGGCGACCATGAGCGTGATCCTCAAGCACCAGGGGGACATCCGAAAGGCTCAGGCCGAGCTCAACCAGCTGCTCATGCAAAAGACGGCGGAGGCGCGCGCGCAAGCGCCGCAGGCCGTCGACCCCAGCCCGGGGGGCGCCAAGAAGAGCGTGCTCCACTAGAGGGAGGCGGGCGCGGACCCCCATGCAGCAGAAGATCGTCGAGTTCACAAATCTGCTCCGGAAAGCGGGGGTGCGTGTCTCGGTGGCCGAGGCCCTGGACGCGTTCATGGCCCTGGACGAGCTATCGCTGGACGACCGCGAGCTCTTCAAGGACGCCATGCGCACCACCATGGTGAAGCGCTCCGACGACATCCCCACCTACGACCGCCTGTTCGACGTGTTCTGGTCGGGCTTCCACGACCTGCTGCGCGCGCAGCTGGCCCAGGCGGTCTCGGGGCTGGGGGGTGACTTCGATCTCGACGAGCTGCTGGAGCGCCTGCGCGAGGTGCTGGAGAACATGGACGTCGACCTCTCCGACCTGGCCCAGAGCCTGCTCGGTATGGACGCCAACCGGATCGAGCAGCTCATCCGCCAGGCCGGCGAGGCGGCCGGGGTCGAGGGGATCCAGAACATGCTGCAGATCGGCTTCTTCAGCCGGCGCATGCTCGAGCAGATGAACTTCGAGGGCGCCGCCGGCGAGCTGCGCGAGCTGCTGGAGCAGCTGCGGGAAGAGGGCTTTCCGGAGGAGCGGCTGCAGCAGCTGGCCCAGCTCTTGCGCGCCATGCAGGACGCCCTGAGGCGCGCGGTGCGGGGCTTCACGGAGCTGGAGCTGGACCAGCAGAACCACGACTACCTGGAGCGCTTCCGGCGAGAGAGTCTGGCGGAGAAGAGCTTCTACAACCTGACCGAGGAGGACATCCGCAAGATGCGCGAGGTGGTTGAGCGCCTGGCGCAGAAGCTCAAGGCGGTCGTCTCCATGCGCCGGCGCCGCCAGCGCAAGGGTAAGTTTGATCTCAAGCAAACCATGCGCAGAAACCTCGGGCACGGTGGGTTGCCGTTCGAGCTCGTGTTCAGGCAACGCAAGAGAGAAAAGCCGAAACTCATGATTCTATGTGACATTTCGAGCTCCGTATCGAACGTGTGCCGTTTCATGCTGCAGTTCACGTACAGCCTGCAGACGGCCTTCACCAAAATTCGCAGCTTCGTGTTCGTGGCCGAGCTTGGGGAGGTGACGTCGCTCTTTCGGGACAACGATGTGTACAACGCGATCGACCAGGCGATGGATGGCGGCGACGTGATCAACCCCTACACCCGCTCCAACTTCGGCATGGCATTCTTCACCTTCTGGCGCGACTACCTTGCGGCCGTCGACCATCGCACGACGGTGGTCGTGATCGGGGACGCGCGTAACAACTACAACGATCCGCGCGCCTGGTGCCTGCGCGAGGTTCAGAAGAAGGCCCGAAACGTGATCTGGATCAACCCGGAGTCGCCCGGCGCCTGGGGCTTCGGCGACAGCGTGATGGACAAGTATCTGCCCTACTGCGACCTGGCCGAGGAGTGCCGCAATCTGAAGCAGCTCTCGCGCATGGTCGACCGCATCGTCCTCTAGCGTCCTCTCGGACTTGCAAACGGGTCGTCAGTGTCGTTCATTATGCGCCGCTGACTCATCCTGAGTACAGCCAAGCAAAGGGGGGAGTTCATGAGGACGCTACCGAGGGTTCTGGCGATCGTTGCCGCGGCCGCGCTGCTGACGGGCTGCATGGCTGTGCGGTCGCCCGTGATTGGCCTGCTGTATACCGAGGTCTGGGGCCCGATCGATGCCGGCGGCCGCGTAGGCGCCAAGGAGGGCCAGGCCTGCGCGCAGTCCATCCTGGGGCTCGTAGCAACGGGTGATGCCAGCATCAAAGCCGCCGCAAAGGCCGGCGGAATCACCCAGATCAACTCCGTCGACCACTACACCCGCAACGTGATGGGCATCATGGGAGAGTTCTGCACGATCGTGCGTGGTTCGTAAACCGAACCATCGAGCACCCTTGCACCGCGTTCAGCAGCCGCGGAGAACACGAAAACGGCCCCCGGCGGGATTGCCGGGGGCCGCTGTGTGGGTCGGAGAGGGCGGCGATGACATCTATGGGGGGTGAGAGGTTGGACATTTCAAGCAGAAATGTCGTCATCACCGCCTTCTCCGCAAACTTTTTTGATCTCTCTTGACTTCCTCTCGCGCGACGCCCCTACAACGTCCTTGGGCGGGCCTGGCTTGTGAAGCGCCCGTCTGACTCAGATTATGCCTGTATCCACAGCGATGTCAAACGCTTTGTGGGAGGGCAGACGGGCGCTCAGGACCCTCCTACCAAAAGGGGTAAAACTTCACTTTTCCGGTATATCTCATTGAAAAGACAAAGAAATTAGCGTCTCACCCGGGAGCGGATCGGATTCTACAAATACTGTAATTTCAGCGCTGACAGCGCTCCGTGCACTGGGCTAAGCTCGCGCAATGGGGCGCCGCTTCCACCTGCGCACCTTCGGGTGCCAGATGAATCAGCACGATGCGCAGAAGATCTCGAATCTGCTGTTGCACGAGGGCTTCAGCGCCACGGAAGAGCTCGAGTCCGCCGACCTGGTGCTGATCCATACCTGCTCCGTCCGGGCCAAGGCCGAGCAGAAGCTCTACTCCGAGCTGGGGGCACTCTCCGCGCTCAAGCAGCGGCGCGCCGGTCTCATCATCGGCGTGGGAGGCTGCGTGGCGCAGCAGGAGGGAGACCGGCTGCTAGCGCGTTTCCCGCACCTGGACTTCGTGTTCGGTCCCCAGAACATTGTCCACCTGCCCAAGATGATCGGCGTGGCCGACGTCCAGCGCAGCCTGCGCGTGGATTACAGCGAGGACCCCCAGGAGCGCTTCGAGCTGCCCGAACGTCACCCCGAGTACACCTCGCCCACCCCCGGACGCGCCTTCGTCACCGTGATGGAGGGCTGTGATCTCTTCTGCAGCTTCTGTGTGGTGCCCCGGACGCGCGGGCGCGAGGTCAGTCGACCCAGCGCGTCCATCCTGGGCGAGGTGCGTGCTCTGGCGGAGCGGGGGGTGATCGAGGTGACCCTGCTGGGCCAGACGGTGAACGCCTACGGCCGACCTCGCCCGGGCCGGGTCGCCGGCGAGGTCGCTTTCGCGGAGCTGATCCGCGCCGTGGCCGCCGTCCCCGGCATCCAGCGCGTCCGCTTCACCAGCCCGCATCCGATCTTCGTGGGAGACGACTTGATCGCCTGCTACGCGGATGTGCCCGAGCTCTGCCCCCACCTGCACCTGCCCGTGCAGAGCGGGTCCTCGCGGGTGCTGTCCGCCATGCGCCGCCGCTACGACCGGGACGACTACCTGAAGCGGGTGGAGCGGCTGCGGCGAGCGCGCGCCGATCTCGCACTCACGACGGATGTGATCGTCGGATTTCCAGGCGAGACGAGAGAGGACTTCGAGCAGACCTTGAGCCTTGTGCGCGAGCTCGCATTCGTGGACAGCTTTAGCTTCAAGTACTCACCCCGGCCCGGGACTCCGGCGGTCCGGGCGGGCCTGGAGCCGATCGACCCCGCGGAGGCCCAGAGCCGACTGGAGGAGCTCCAGGCGCTCCAGCGCTCGCTGACGCTTGCGGCGCACGAGCGCCGCGTCGGGAGCTCCGTGCGCGTGCTGGTTGAGGGCGCGAGCCGCCACGGCGCTGGCCAGCGCTGCGGACGCTGCCCCTACAACCGCATCGTGAACTTCTCCTCCCGCGAGCCGGTTCCGGCCGGAACGCTGGTAGACGTTGATATCCATGGCGCGACACCTCACTCCCTGCTGGGCGAGGTTCCGGTGAAGCGCACGAATTTGGAGCTACCCTGTATCTGATGCGAGAGAGCTCATGATCCGCATGTCCGTCGCCGGCGTTCACCTGGACTCGTCCAGCGGAAGCGCGGTGCTCGTGCTCGCCAACCCCGAGGGTCGGGCGCTACCGATCCTGATCGGCCTGGCCGAGGCGACGTCGATCGCCAGGGAGTTAGAGGGGGTCGAGCTGCCCCGCCCGCTCACACATGACCTGCTGCGCGATAGCCTGGAGGCCCTGGGCGCGCGCATCCTGCGGGTGGAGGTGACCGCCCTCCGGGAGAACACCTACTACGCTATTGTCGTCCTGGCCGATGCCAGCGGACAGGAGACGCAGCTCGACAGTCGCCCCAGCGACGCCGTCGCGTTGGCCGTACGCGTAGACGCTCCCATCTTCGTGCATGAGCAGGTCCTGCGGGAGACCCAATCCAATCCACAAGAAATTCTCGCTTCAGCCGAGAAGGAGGAGTGGAAGAAGATCCTCGAGGCAATGGATCCGGAGGACTTCGGTAAATACAAGATGTGATCGGCGCCTAGCGCCGTCTCTGTCCGTTCTTCCCCCCGTGGCCCAAGGAGAAAGCTTGGCTCCCAAGGCGCGGATACTCGCCATCGACGACCAGGCCTATTTCCGCAACCTGATCGAGGGACTGCTCTCGGACGAGGGCTACCAGGTCCAGACCACCGCCCATGGCCCGGGGATGCGGGAGCTGATCGAGCGGGACGGCCCCTTCGACCTGGTGCTGCTGGACTGGGTCACTCCGATCAGCGAGGGCCTGGATCTCGTCTCGGAGCTGCGGGAGCACTGGCCCGAGCAGGAAGTCATCGTGCTCAGCGGTGCGGGGGAGATCCGTCGCGTGGTGGCCAGCATGCAGCAGGGGGCGGCGGATTACCTGCTCAAGCCGATCGATCGCGAGAGCCTGCTCGGGTCGATTGCGGCGACGCTGGCCCGGCGCGAGCAGCGCCTTGGGCAGGCACGGCCCGTGGACGAGAACCAGGCGTGCGCGGACCGCCTGTCGCTGCTGGAGCGGGCCCTCCCGCTCCACGGCCTCAGCAGTGCCGAGGACGTGGGCCGCTCCCTGCTGGAGCTGCTTTGCAGCGAGGCTCGCGCCAGCGAGGGCGAGCTCTGGCTGCGGGAGTCTGGCGAGGGTGGCTGGCGACGCAGCTCGGCGCGCGGGGCGGCGGCGGCCAGGTTGGCACCCGAGGGGGGGCCGGCGAGCGTGCAGGCGCTGCGCGAAGACCTCGAGCAGGGCCGGACCCTGTTGCGGAAGGCAGACGAGAACCAGGAGGCCGTGCTCTTCGTGCCCTGCATGCGCGACGGGGAGCTGCTGGCGATCGCCCGCCTGGCCGGAGCGGAGGGCGAGGGCGGACCCGCCTTCGCTACCGGCTGCATTGAGGCCTGCGAAAAGGTCTCCGAGATCGGGGCACTGGCGATCTTCAAGGCCCTCCAGCTGGCGGAGCTGCGGCGGCAGAGCTTCAAGGACGACGTGACCGGCCTGCCGGGTCGGGCCTTCATCGAGCAGGTGGCTCAGACCGAGCTTCAAAAGGCGTCGCGTTATGGACGTGCGCTGTCCTACCTGGCGGTCGTACTCGATGGTCTTCCGGAAAGACTGCCCCAGGGGGCCCTGCAGCAGATCGTCCATGCCATGACGCGCACGCTTCGCACCACCGATGTCCTGGCCAGCGAGAACGCACGCAGGTTCTGGCTGCTGGTAACCGACACCCTTCCCTTCGGCAGCGTCGTGCTGAAGCGACGCCTGGCACAACGGCTGCGCGAGGTCCTCGAGGCCCGGAGTCTGGAGGGCTCGGTCGCGATCGGACTCAGCTGCTATCCCGCCGACGGCGACTCGGTGGAGGCGTTGACCCAGCTCGCCAGTGAGCGCGCCGACTTTGAGCGCACCAGCGTGGCGCGAGAGCTGGGGATCCACGCGGGCAGCCCGCTGGCGGAGATCCAGGCTCGCCTGCTCGAGCGTGCCCGGCCCATGCCTCCGGACTTCGTGGCCGGGGCGGCGGAGCTGGTGATCGGGGAGCTGAGCTGCCACGGCCGGGATCAGAGCCTGCTCTTGCTCGCGCCCGGAGCCGAGCGGAGCGCGTTCCTGGAGCCCTTGCAGGCGCTCGGCGAGATCGAGACTGCCACCGAGGTGTTCCTGGCCTGCAACGGGGACACGCTGCCGAACGGCCCCCGGATTACGCCCCTGGCGCTGCCGCCAGAGGTGTCACTCGACACCACCTGGATCGTGCGCTTCGGCGAGGCTCCGCCCTACGCGCTCGTCGCCGGCCCGCCCGACGCGGAGGGCCGGCGGCCGGTCTATCACTCCAGCGACCCGGTGCTCGTGGAGCACGTGATGTTCCGCCTACGCGAGGAGGTGGGCTTCGGGATGGGGAGCTAGCGTGCGCATCCTGATCGCCGATGCAGAGGGACCGCGCGCCAAGGGCCTGGCGGAGGCCTGCCTCGCTCGCAACCACAGCGTGGAGCGCGTAGCCCAGGGCGCAGCGGCGCTCGAGTGGACCCTCGAGCGGCAACCCGAGCTCGTCGTGTGTCCCCTCGACCTACCCGTGATCGACGGCGGGCGGCTGGCGGAGATCCTGCGCAGCAATCCGCGCACCCGCGACGTCAGCTTCCTGTTTCTGGTCAAGGACGAGCTCGATGCGCCCGTCCCCATGGACCCGCGCGACGGTGTGGTGGTCGCGCCCTGGCACAAGGAAGCTGTCCTCGATCACATCGACGCCGTGCTTGAGCGGAGCGCGCGTCAGGGGGAGGTTCGCAAGGACGCCGAGATGGCGGGGCAGCTGAGTCAGATCAGTGCCGGGGATCTGCTCCAGCTCTTCCAGATGAACCGCAAGAGCGGGACCCTGCGTATCCAGCGCGAGGGCGCCGCCGGACACGACTCGGTGCAGATCCGCGGCGGGCAGGTCGTGGATGCCAGCGTCGTGCTCCCGGATGGCACGAGCCTCAGCGGCGAGAAGGCGTTCTACCGCATCCTCTGCTGGGAGGCGGGACGCTTCGAGTTCATGCCGGGGGAGACGCCAGCGGGCGGCCGGATCCGCAAGCCGACCCGGGAGCTGCTGCTCGAGGGGATGCGCCTGCTCGACGAGCGGGAGAAGCGACGTCGAACGCTGCCGCCCGACGAGATGCAGCTGCGCCTCGCGCGGGCGCCCGAGAGCGTGCCCTCGGACCTGCACCCCCAGGTCGCCCAAGTCCTGGCTGTGCTGGAAGCCTATTCACGCGTGGGTGACATCGTAGACCACTGCCCCTTGCCGGATCTCCAGGTGCTGCACATCCTCGGCCTGCTACGTCAGCACGGGGCCCTCGCCCTCGACGAGCCGGCGAGCGGACCTCGCCCCAGCAAGCCCGAGGAAGAGCGACTTCTCACGCCGACTCAGGTCCGTCGCTTGCGCGAGTGGTCGGCGGCACAGCGTCCTGCCGCGGGGCCCGTGCTCAAGGTGCTGATCGTGAGCGCGACGTCGTCGGTCTTACTCGGGATCTCCAAGGTGCTCAAGCAGTTCTCCGAGTTCCGGCCCGGGCCTCGCCTGGAGCGCGTGCTGGCCGCTGGGCTGGGCACCCTCGGGCATTTTCCGCTCGGCGAGGGGCTCAGCCTGCGTCTGCTGGCCGTCCCCGCCGACACCCGCTATGCGCCGCTCTGGGAGGTGGCGGCGGCCGGGATGCTGGGCGCCGTGATCGTTCCCAACGGACCCTACGGAAACGGCCTCGAGGCCACCGAGGCTGCGTTCACGCGCTTGGACGCACTGGGTTCCCGTCCGGCGCTGCATCTGTTCCTGGCCGATGGCTCGAGCGCGTCGCTCTCGGAGGAGGCCCGCGAGCAGAGCGCGTCGCTCGAGGAAGGCACGGTCTTCGTGCTGCCGGCCAGCCCCAGTGACGAGCGCGTCCCGGTCCTGCGCAACGTGTTCGCGAGTCTGGTGCCATGAAAGATCTGCTGGCAAAGGTCGAGCTGCTGAAGGATCTCGGGGGGGACGCACGCGAACAGCTTGCCGAGCATTTCGAGGAGCGCCGCCTGGATCAGGGCCGCGCCCTATTCCGCATGCACGACGAGGCCGAGGAGCTGTACCTGGTGGCGGAGGGCCAGCTGAGGCTCGAGCTCTCGGGGGAGCCGGTGGGAACACTCGGGCCTGGCGATGTCGTGGGCGCTGCGAGCCTGGTGGTGATCGGCCGGCGGGAGTGCTCGGCGATCGCCCAGACGCCGGTGCGGGTGCTCACGCTGACGCGGGAAAGCTATCTGCGGCTCCGGCTCGAGCAGCCACAAGTTGCGTTGGTGTTGCAGGAAGGAATTCTGCGCGAGCTGGCCCACGTCGTGCGTGCCTCGCTCCCCGAATTCGTACGTATTACCGACGGCACTTGACTTCATTCGGCCTGCTCACTAGAGTCGGCGGCCACCGACCAGGAGGGGCGCCTTGCGACAGGCCGAGATCCAGGATGGCCTGACCTTCGACGACGTTCTCCTGCTCCCGTGCGCCTCTTCCGTCCATCCCAACGAGGTGGATCTCTCCGCGCAGCTTACGCCGCGCATCAGGCTTTCGATTCCCCTGATCTCCTCGCCCATGGATACGGTCACCGAGCACCGCACGGCGATCTGCATGGCTCAGGAGGGCGGGATCGGTTTTGTCCACAAGAACCTCTCCCTCGAGGCCCAGGCCGCGGAGGTGGCCAAGGTCAAGCGCTCAGAGTCGGGCATGATCGTGGATCCGATCACGCTCGAGCCAGAGCAGCCGATCCATGAGGCCTTGGAGGTCATGCGCCGCAACCAGATCTCGGGCTTGCCGGTCGTGCGTGGAGAGCAGCTGGTCGGGATTCTTACGAGCCGGGATCTACGCTTCGTCAAGGATCTCGAGCGACCCGTGTCGAGTCTGATGACCTCCGCGGGGCTCATCACCGCCGAGCTGGGCGTGACCCGGGAGCGGGCCAAGGAGCTGCTGCACGAGCACCGCATCGAGAAGCTGCTGGTCACCGACGAGGGTGGAAACCTGCGCGGCCTGATCACGATCAAGGACATCGACAAGGAGCAGCGCTTTCCACACGCGAACAAGGATGCGCTGGGTCGTTTGCGCGTGGGCGCCGCGGTCGGGGTGGCGTCCGATATGCTCCCGCGGGCCGAGGCTTTGCTTCAGGCTGGCGCCGACGTCTTGCTCCTGGATAGCTCCCACGGCCATGCGGAGGCGGTGCTACGCGCCGCCGACGCGCTGCATACGAGCTTCCCCGAGACCGAGATCATCGGAGGGAACGTCGCCACGTCCGAGGGTGCGGAGGCCCTGATCAAGGCCCATGCTGCTGCCATCCGCTGTGGGGTGGGTCCCGGCTCCATCTGCACCACGCGCGTGATCACGGGCGTGGGGGTTCCCCAGCTCAGCGCCGTTCTACAGACCTCGGACATTTGTCGACGGCAGGGCGTTCCGCTGATCGCCGACGGTGGCGTCCGTTACTCGGGGGATATCACCAAGGCCTTGGCCGCCGGCGCCGACACCGTGATGCTGGGCTCGCTCTTTGCGGGCACGGACGAGAGCCCAGGCGAGGTGGTGCTGCACCAGGGGCGATCCTACAAGGTGTACCGCGCCATGGGATCGGTCTCCGCCATGCACGGCGGCAGTCGCGACCGCTATTTCCAGGAAGAAGTCGACTCCGCGGCCAAGCTGGTCCCGGAGGGCGTGGAGGGCCGGGTTCCCCATCGCGGGCCTCTCGCCACCAGTGTCTATCAGATCCTCGGCGGCGTGCGCTCGGGGATGGGGCTGGTCGGTGCTGCTAACCTCGACGAACTGCGCGTTCGCGCCCAGTTCGTACGCATCTCTGCTGCGGGTCTGCGCGAGTCCCACCCGCACGACGTGATCATCACGGAAGAGCCTCCCAATTACTGGGTCGAGAAGTAGTGTTTCGTTCCGGGAGTTCCAACGCAGTTCTCGCGGCCGAGGCGCCGCGCTGGCAAGGCGCGCGAGCGAGGCGAATCCGTAGCTATGGCGAGCCAGTGCAACGCCGCGAGCGCAGATGCATCGGTCGCCGAGAATGCGAGCGAACTTCCGGATCGGGACACTAGGTGCAGCCCCTCGAATCTGTGATCATTGTCGACTACGGATCCCAGTACACTCAGCTGATTGCGCGCCGGATCCGCGAGCAGCACGTCTATTGCGAGATCGTGCCCCCCTGGGTGGAGACGGCGCGCGTACGCAGCGCGCAGCCGCGCGCGCTCGTGCTCTCCGGGGGCCCGGCGAGTGTCATGCAGGAGGGTGCGCCGCAGTTCAACGAGGAGATCCTCGATCTCGGCGTACCCATACTCGGCATCTGCTATGGCATGCAGCTGCTTGTCCAGCACTTTGGCGGGCAGGTGGAGCCGGCTGCCGCGCGCGAGTACGGGCGCAGCCATCTGCGGGTGGAGTTGCAGGGCGATCCCTTGTTCCATGACGTGCCGGCTGAGAGCGTGGTGTGGATGAGCCACGGGGATCGGGTGAGCCGACTGCCGCAGGGCTTCCGCGTGATCGGCACCTCCGAAAACAGCCCCTTCGCCGCGATCCGTCACACGCACAAGCCTCTCTACGGCCTCCAGTTCCACCCGGAGGTGGCACACACGGAGGCGGGCACGTTGCTCATACAGAACTTCCTCAAGCGTGTGGTCGGACTGCAGGGCAGCTGGACCATGGACGACTTCATCACGTCCCAGGTGCACGCGCTTCGCAAGCGTGTGGGGGACGCCGCGGTCATCTGTGGCGTGTCGGGAGGCGTTGACTCCAGTGTGGTGGCGGTGCTGCTGCACCGCGCGCTCGGCGATCGGGCACGCTGCTTCTTCGTCGACACGGGTCTCGGGCGCGCGGGCGAAATGGAAGAGGTCGAGCACGCCTTTAGAGAGCACCTCAAGATCCCGCTTGAAACGATTGATGCGTCCGAGCTTTTCCTGGAGCGGCTGTGCTCGATCGAGGACCCCGAAAAGAAGCGCGTCAGCGTGGGCCACACTTTCATTGAGGCCTTCGAACAGGCCGCCGCTCGCATCCCCCAGGCACGCTTTCTGGCCCAGGGCACGCTCTATCCCGACGTGATCGAGTCCGTCTCGGTTTGGGGACCCTCGGCCACGATCAAGACCCACCACAACGTGGGCGGCCTGCCGGAGCGCATGAATCTCGAGGTGATTGAGCCGCTGCGGGAGCTCTTCAAGGACGAGGTGCGGGAGGTGGCCGAGCGCTTGGGCATCCCGCGCACGCTGGCGCGGCGCCATCCTTTCCCCGGACCGGGACTCGCCATCCGTATCATCGGCGAGGTCACACCCGAGCGGCTCACGATCCTGCGCGAGGCGGATCTGTGCGTGCGCCAGGAAGTCGAGCGGGCCGGTCTCTACGACCAGCTCTGGCAGGCCTTTGCGGTCTTCCTGCCGATTCGTACCGTGGGGGTAATGGGCGATGCGCGCAGCTACGAGCATGTGATCGCAGTGCGCTGCGTGACCTCGCAGGACGGGATGACGGCTGATTGGGCGCCGCTCCCGACAGAGCTGCTCGCTCGCATCTCCAACCGCATCATCAACGAGGTGGCCGGAGTCAACCGTGTCGTCTACGACATCTCCAGCAAACCACCGGCCACGATCGAATGGGAGTGACCCGCGCTCGACGCGGTTCGAGGTCATAGGCTGAGCATCCGTCCGTGGAGGGTGGGATTCTCGTGAGCAAGTCGTCGCACTTCGCGCATCTGCATCTTCACACCCAGTATTCGATCCTCGATGGCGCCATCGGCATCTCTCCCCTGCTCGAGCGTTGCCGGGAGCTGGGTATGCCGGCGGTTGCCATGACCGACCACGGCAATATGTTCGGTGCGGTGTCGTTTCACGAGGCGGCGGTGCGAGCCGGGGTCAAGCCGATCATCGGCTGCGAAGTCTACGTGGCACAGAGCTCGCGCTTCGACCGCGACCCCAATACGGGAGGCTTCAACGGGATTAACCACCTGCTGCTCTTGGCCATGAACGAGACGGGTTACCGCAACCTGCTGCGGCTGGTCTCCAAGGGCTTCCTCGAGGGTTTTTACTACAAGCCTCGCGTAGACATTGAGCTCTTGCGTGCGCATTCGGAAGGCCTGATCGCCACCTCCGGCTGCCTCTCGGGCGCCGTTCCCAACGGGATTCTCAACGGCCGCAAGAGGGATGCCTGGGACACGGTCGAAATGTTCTCGCGCATCTTCCCCGACCGCTACTACCTGGAACTCCAACGTCACGGCATCCGCGAGCAGGAAATCGTAAATACGGAGCTCCTGCGTATGCACCGCGATCTGGCGCTGCCCCTGCTGGCCACAAACGACTGCCACTATCTCTCCGAGCACGACGCGCATCCCCACGAGGCGCTGCTCTGCGTGCAGACGGGCAAGACACTGGATGATCCCAAGCGCTTCCGCTTCCACGGCCAGGGCTTCTACGTAAAGAGTGCAGCGGAGATGCTGGAGCTTTTTCACGACCACCCGGAGGCTGTGACAAACTCGGTCGAGCTGGCAGAGCGCTGCAACTTCGAGCTCGAGACGGGCAAGTTGATGCTGCCGGAGTTCGAAGTGCAGCCAGGCTACACGGTCGAGAGCTACCTTGCGGAGCTCTCCTCGCAGGGGCTACGGCGTCGTCTCGGCCTCGAGCCGGGCGCGCCCCTGCCGGACGACGCGCGCGAGTACGAGGAACGACTGCGCTACGAGCTCGACGTGATCTCGCGCTGTGGCTACTCAGGCTATTTTCTGATCGTGTGGGACTTCGTGCGCTTCGCGCGCGAGCGCGGGATCCCGGTGGGCCCGGGGCGCGGCTCGGCGGCTGGAAGCCTGGTGGCGTACACGCTCGAGATCGTCGGCATCGATCCCTTGGAGTACCGCATCCCATTCGAGCGCTTTCTCAATCCCGAGCGCGTATCCATGCCTGACATCGACGTGGACTTCTGCATGAACCGCCGCTCCGAGGTGATCCGCTACGTCGAGGAGAAGTACAACCAGGGGGGCGACGAGGGACGCCGCGTGGCGGGTATCGTTACCTTCGGAACGATGCAGGCGAAGGCGGTCGTGCGCGATGTGGGTCGTGTTCTGGGCCTGCCCTTCGCCAAGGTCGATCGCATCGCCAAGCTCATTCCGACGACGCTGGGTATCAAGCTCGACACCGCCCTGAAGCAGTCGCGCGAGCTGCGCACGCTGGTTGAGGGCGATACGAGTCTACAGGAGCTCTTCGAGCTAGCGCGGGCGCTGGAGGGACAGATTCGCAATCCCGGCAGGCACGCGGCCGGTGTCGTGATCTCCTCCCGGCCGCTGATCGAGTCGGTCCCGCTGTATCGGGATCCGCGCAGCGGCGACATCCTCACTCAGTTCGATTACCGCGACGCCGAGAAGGTAGGGCTGATCAAGTTCGACCTCCTCGGCCTGCGCACCCTGACGATCATCCATGGTGCGGTGGAGCGAATCCGGAGCCGCCACTCCCCAGCGTTCCGGGTCGAGGATACGGATCTGGGCGACCCCGCGACGTATGAGTTGCTGTGCAAGGGGGACACCGAGGGGATCTTCCAGGTGGGCCAGTCCAGCGGTATGACGGAGCTCGTGGTGCGGGTTCAGCCGCGCCACTTCCGCGACCTGATTCCCCTGGTGGCGCTGTACCGACCCGGTCCGCTGCAGTCGGGAATGGTTGACGACTACGTCGAGCGGCGGCACCGGCGCACGCGCGTGGAGTATTTGTTGCCGGAGCTCGAGGAGATCCTGGCCGAGACCTACGGCGTCATCCTGTACCAGGATCAGGTGCTGCAGATCGCCAACCGCTTGGCCTCCTTTTCGCTCGCGGAAGGGGATCTTCTGCGGCGGGCTATGGGCAAGAAAATCCCCGGCGAGATGGAGCGGCAGCGCGCGCGTTTCCTCGAGGGCTCGCGTACCAACGGCCATCCCCTGGCCAAGGCCGAGCAGATCTTTAACCTGATGTATCAGTTCGCCGGTTACGGTTTCGGCAAGGCCCACTCGGCGGCCTACGCGCTGCTCACACACCAGACGGCCTACCTGAAGACGCATTATCCGGCCGAGTTCTACGCGGCTACGCTGACGGCCGAGTGGCGTGAGCAGGACAAAATCGACCGCTACATCAGGGATGCCCGCGCGCGCGGGATCGAGATGCAGCCCCCGAGCATCAACACCAGCGATGCGGAGTTCAGCGTGACCCAGGACGGGCGCGGAGTCCGCTTCGGCTTGCAAGGCATCAAGAACGTGGGGGAGGGCGCCGTGAAGGCGATCCTCGAGGCCCGTGCCGAAAACGGGCCATTCAAGAGCCTCTTTGACTTCTGCGAGCGCATCGATGGCAGACGCGTGAACCGGCGCGTGATCGAGAGCCTGATCCGTTGCGGGGCCTTCGACTTTCAGAAAGCGACACGGGCCTCGCTGTTCCAGGCATTGGCGGCGGCGCTTGAGCGGGCCGCACAGCTACAGCGCGATCGAGCGGACGGTCAGACCTCCCTCTTCGGGAGCCTTTCCGAGAGCGATGAGCCTCCACTCCAGGAGCTCCCCGAATGGCCGCACGCCGCGTGCCTGGCGGCAGAGAAGGAGATGCTGGGCTTCTACGTGACCGGCCATCCCCTGCTGGAGCACGCTGGTGCGCTCGAGTTCTTCTCGACCCTGCGCCTGAATCAGGTGCGTGATGAGGAGCAGGCTGGACAGGTGGTGCGAGTGGCGGGCATCCTGAGCGGCCTCAGCACGCAGAAGACGCGCCGTGGGGGCCTCATGGCGCGGGCGCGGCTGGAGGACATGGATGGCGCTCTGACCGCTGTATTCTTTCCCGCCGTGTTCGACCGCTACGTCAGCCAGCTTCGCACCAGCGACCCGCTCCTGCTGAAAGGGACCCTACAGCTGGAGAACGAGCGCGCCGAGCTTCATGTGGACGAGGTGATCCCGTTGAGCGAGGTCTGGAGTCGATGCACGAGCGAGCTTCGCCTGTGTCTGGACGCGGCAGCGGTTTCCTCGGAGCGTCTGCTCGAGCTGCGCCAGCTGCTCGATCTCGAGCCCGGAGAGGTGCCGGTCTGCGTACAGCTGCGGCTGGCCAGCGGTGCGGAAGCGGTACTCGCGCTCCGAAGCCACCGGGTGAAGGTGAGCGAGGACCTCGTGCGGCGGGTGGATCAGCTCTTCGGTGCAAAGGTTTCCGAGTGTCGCGTCTAGGCCTATGCCTGCTCGGGCTGGCGCTCCTGCACTTGCCTGGGTCCGCGCTGGCGCTCGAACCCGTCACCGTCAGCGTGCAGGGCACGGTCGAGCTCAACAACGAGAACGCGGGCAAGGCGCGGGAGCTGGCGCTGCACGCGGGCCTGGTGGAGGCCGCGCTGGCGGTGGCCCGCCGCTTCGTGCCGCCCCATGTGATGGAGTTCCAGCAGGAACGTATCCGTGAGGCCCTGGAGACGAGCGCCGCTGGGTTCGTCCTCACCTATCGTGTCGACGGTCCTGTGGGGGCGAGGCCGGCGCGCGCTGATCCAGCGCAGCAGGAATTCGTATTGGGGCTCAGCGCGACGGTGGACGCGTCACGCGTGCGCGAGCTGCTGCGCACGCTGGGCGTGCTGCGCCAGCGCGGTGATCGGGCATCGGTGTTGCTGAGAGTTGGCCTCGATCCGGGGGGCAGCGAGTGGGCGCCGTCGCTGCCGAGCAGCTTCGCCCACTATCTGACACGCCATCTCGAGGGCGAAGGTCTGGTGGTGGTGGATCCCGCGCTGCGTGCGCCGGGCTCAGCCCAGCCGGGCAGCGCCTTCGATCACGCGCGTAGCGTGGGTGCCGATGTCGCGATCGAGGTCGGAGTTCGTTGGCAGCGGCACGCGTCGCTGGGGCTCATGGGCGGGCGAGCCGAGGTGCGGGTGCGGGCGCTGCGCACGGACGACGGCTCCGAGGTCGCGCTGGCGCGCTTCGAGGCTCCGGCCTATCACGCCGATCCAGACGAGGCCTTTGCTCGCGCTCTCGAAGCCGTCCAGGCCCAGGTGGCCCAGAACCTGACGCTCCAGCTGGACCGGAACTGGCGCGCTCTGGCGGCCCAGGAGTCAGGCCCCATCGAGCTACGCCTACTGAACGCCACCAGCCTGGGCCAGGTGGACGCGGTGCAGAAAACCCTCCGTAACGTGCTGGGCGCCGAGGAGGCGAGCCTGATCACGCTTGCGCCCTGGCTGGCGGAGATCCAGGTCAAAGGCCCCCTCTCTCCGGGCGCGCTGCAGGATCGCCTGGTCCGGGTCGTCTTCGATGGCTTCCGGCTGCGGCCGGTCGAGGTCTCGCGACAGCGGGTCGAGGTGCGGGTGGAGACCCTCACCGACCCCGACGCCGGACCCGGGCCCCCTTCCGTGGGCGGGCCTTGAGTCTCCTGCCGCTGGCTCTCAAATTGACACCCTAGAGCCAAATTGATATGAAATCCGCTAGCTTAGAGGCACGTAGCTCAGTGGGAGAGCACTTCCTTGACACGGAAGGGGTCGGCGGTTCAATCCCGCCCGTGCCTACCAGAAGCCGTCCTTCCGGGGCACATAGCCATGGCTGACCTCTGGACCGATCGGAGCGTGACCACTGCGTCCCTTTCTTAGATGAATGCATGAGCACAGTTGAGATCGAGCTTGAGCTTCCGGATGGCACGCGCATGCGCGTGCCCGAGGGCACAACCTCCCTCGAGGTGGCGGAACGCATCGGACCGGGCCTGGCCCGGCAAGCGGTGGCGGGCCAGCTCGATGGCGCGTGGGTCGATCTGCGCGCGCCTTTGTGGCGCGGCGGGGCCTTGCGCCTGATCACCACGCGCGATCCGGAAGCGGGCCAGGTGATCCGCCACTCGGCGGAGCACGTGATGGCGGATGCGGTGAAGCGGCTCTGGCCCGAGACCCAGATCGACGTGGGCCGCACGGACCACTCCGAGAAGTTCCAGTACGACTTCGACATCCCCGTGCGCATCACGCCGCAGGATCTGGAAGCAATCGAGGCGGAGATGCGTCGCATCGTCGAGCAGGGCGAGCTCTTCGTACGGGAGGTCGTCTCGGCGGACGAGGCCCGGCGGCTGTTCGAGTCCAAGGGCGAGCCGCTCAAGGTCTCGCGCCTCGGCGATATTCCCGCCGGAGAAGAGATCACGCTCTTTCGGCACGGGTCGTTCGTGGACCTCTGCCGTGGCCCCCACGTTCAGAACACCGCTCAGATTGGTGCTTTCAAGCTGACCGAGCTGGCGGGCTCGTACTGGCGTGCGGACGAGAGCAATCAGATGCTCCAGCGTATCTCGGGCGTGGCCTTCGCCAGCGAGAAGGAGCTCGCGGCCTACCACAAACGTATCGAGGAGGCCCAGCGACGGGATCATCGACGCCTGGGCGTGGAGCTCGATCTCTTCCAGTTCCACGAGTGGTCGCCGGGCTCGGTCTTCTACCTGCCGAAGGGTTTCGCGCTCCACCAGAGGCTGGTCGACTACGTGCGCGGTCTCTACCGCAAATACGGTTACCAGGAGGTGATGTGCCCCCAGATCTTCTCGACGGAGCTCTTCAAGGTCTCGGGTCATTATGAGCTTTTCAAGGACGATATGTTCCTGATGCGCGGGGACGAGCGGGAGGAGATCGCGCTCAAGCCCATGAACTGCCCTGCTCACGCGCTCATCTTTCGCTCGCGGAAGCGTTCCTATCGCGAGCTTCCGATGCGACTGGCCGAGTTTACCCAGCTCCATCGCAACGAGCGCTCGGGGACCTTGCTGGGGCTGACCCGAGCGCGCTCCTTCTCGCAGGACGATGCGCATATCTTCTGCGAACCCGACCAAGTCCAGAGTGAGATCGATCGGTTCTTCGAGATGACGCGCGAGATCTACCGCGACCTCGGGCTCTCGGCCCTCGAGGTCTACGTCTCGACTCGAGGCAGCGAGTTCATCGGCGAGCCCGCAGACTGGGAGCGCGCCGAGCGCTTACTCTTTGAGTCGGTGGAACGAGCCGGCTTCGATTATCGGCATAAGCCCGGTGAGGCCGCCTTTTACGCTCCCAAGGTGGAGTTCGATTTTCATGATGCCCTGGGCCGAGCCTGGACGCTGGGCACGATTCAGATCGACATGGCGATGCCCGGACGCTTCGGGCTGCGCTATGTCGGAGCGGATGGCCAGGAGCACGAGCCGGCCATGCTCCACCGCGCGATTCTGGGCTCACTCGAGCGCTTCATCGCGATCTATCTGGAGCATACTGCGGGCGACTTGCCGCTCTGGCTGGCGCCGCAGCAAGTGAGCGTGCTTCCGGTAACAGAGCGTCATGAGGAGTTCGGGCGCAAGGTTCTCGACGTGCTTCAGGTTGCGGGCGTGCGCGCCGAGCTGGACAATCGCAACGAGAAGCTCGGCTATCGAGTGCGCGGCGCCGAGACGCAGAAGATTCCATATATCCTGGTTGTGGGAGACCGGGAGCAATCCGACGGCACTGTCAGCGTTCGGCGCCGCCACAGGAAGGGCCAGCAGATGGTTGGTGTGGATGAGTTTCGTCGTCAAATAGAGGAGGAGATAATGACGCGTGGGATTTCGTAGGCGCCGTTGGCGAGATGCTCGCCCAGAAGAGGACAAGATCAAAGTGAATAGAGCCATCAGGGTACCGGAAGTTCGGGTCGTCAACGAAGACGGCCAGCAGCTCGGGGTCATGGCCACGGAGACGGCGCGCGATTTCGCCGGTCGGGTGGGCCTGGACCTGGTCGAGATTTCGCCCAGGGCCGACCCGCCGGTATGCAAGATCATGGACTACGGACGTTACAAATACGAGATCAAGAAGAAGGCGGCATCGGCCAAGAAGTCTCAGCATCAGAGCCAGCTGAAGGAGATCAAGTTGCGGCCGCAAATCAGCGATCACGATCTCGATTTCAAGCTGAAGAATGCACGGAAATTCTTGTTTGAGGGTGACAAGGTAAGGTGTACCGTTATGTTTAGGGGTAGAGAAATCGTGCATGTGAAGGTGGGTCGAGAGCTGCTCCGGAGTGTGGAGGAGCGGCTGGGAGACTTCGCGATCACGGAGTCGATGCCGCGCATGGAGGGGAGAACCCTGAGCTTTACGTTGGCGCCGAATCGCCCGGCGATCGAGAAGATCAAGGCCAAGGAGCAAGCGGCGCGGGAACGTGAGGCGGAGAGCTCAGAGGAGAATCAGGGTGCCGAAGATTAAGACACGGCGGGGTGCCGCAAAACGCTTCAAAGTGACCGGAAGTGGTCGGATTCTGCGCGGGAAAGCATACCGCCGGCACATCTTGACCAAGATGACCCGCAAGCGGAAGCGGCAGCTTGGCAAGAAGACTCTGGTGGCTTCGAGCGACGTAGCCAGGGTGCGCAAGCAGATTCCGTATCTGTGATGTCGCAGTAGTGAATATCAGGAAGGGGTCGCAGCAATGAGAATTAAACGAGGATTGACGCGGCAACGGCGCCATCGCCGTATCTTGAAGCAGGCCTCGGGGTTTCGCGGCGCCAGGGGGAAGCTCATTCGCCCGGCTCGACTCGCACTCGAGCGAAGTCTCAAGTTCGCCTACCGCGACCGACGTCAACGCAAGCGCCAGTTCCGTAGGCTGTGGGTGGTGCGGATCAACGCGGCGGCGCGTGAGTACGGCCTCTCCTACAGCCGCTTGATGAACGGCCTGAAACGGGCGGGTGTGGAGGTCGATCGGAAGATTCTTGCCGACCTCGCGGTCACGCACCCCAAGGCCTTTTCCGAGCTGGCGGAGCTGGCGAAGTCGCAGGCCGCGTAAGCCGGTAGCACAGCATGCCAACAGGGGTGGAGAACCTCGGCCAGCTAGAGAGCCAGGCCCGAGCCGCGCTCGAAGCTGCCCAGAGTGTGCAGGCGCTGACCGAAGCGCGCGCGCGTTTCCTGGGGCGCAAGGGGTCCATCAGCAGCCTGCTGCGAGGGATCGGTGCGCTCGACCCGGCTGAGCGAGGGCGCGTGGGCCAGGCGGTCAACGCCAGCAAGCAGCGCATCGACGAGCACTTCCAGGCGCGGCGCCGCGTACTCGAGGCGGCCGATCAGGCCCGTGCCATGGAGAGGCAGGCGCTGGACGTGACCCTTCCAGGCCTGGTGCCGCCCCGAGGACATCTGCATCCGGTGACGCTGATCGAGCGTGAGATGACCCAGTTCTTCTCCAACCTGGGTTTCTCGATTGAGCTCGGCCCCGAGGTGGAAACCGAGTACTACAACTTCGAGGCGCTGAATATCCCCGCGGATCATCCCTCCCGAGACATGCAGGACACCTTCTTTGTGGAGGGCGGGCACGTTTTGCGGACCCACACCTCGCCCGTCCAGATCCGCGCCATGAGTGGGCGTCAACCGCCCTTCCGCTTCATCGCTCCGGGCCGTGTTTTTCGGCACGACAGTGACGCTACGCACTACCCCATGTTCCACCAGCTTGAGGGCTTTCTGGTCGACGAACGCGTGACATTTGGAGATCTCAAGGGCGTGCTCTATGCGTTTGCACACCAGCTCATGGGGCCGGAGGTGAAGCTGCGGTTCCGAGCGCATTTCTTTCCCTTCACCGAACCGTCGGCCGAGATGGACTTCTCTTGGCGGGGCGATTGGCTCGAGTGGGGTGGTTGCGGGATGATCCATCCGCGGGTGCTCGAGAACTGTGGGATCGATTCCGAGCGCTACCAGGGCTTCGCATTCGGCATGGGGATCGACCGCACCGCTATGCTGCGCTTCGGCATCCCCAACATCCATCTCCTCTTCGACGGGGACGTCCGGGTCTTGGAGCAGATCTGATGCGAGTTCCGCTCGGCTGGCTCGCGGAGTGGATCGAGCTTCCGGCCTCGCAGCAGGAGCTCACGGAGCGGCTCACCCTGGGCGGCCTCGAGATCGAGGGCATCGAGAACACGGGCCCCGACCTGTCAGCGCTGCGCGTGGGCCACGTGCTCGAGCGCAAGCCCCACCCGAAAGCGGATCGGCTCTCGCTCTGTCAGGTGGATCTAGGCGATGGCGAGCCGCTGGAGATCGTATGCGGGGCTGCGAACGTGGCGGCCGGGCAGAAGGTCGCGGTCGCGTCTGCGGGAGCCGTTCTGCCTGACGGTACCAAGCTCAAGCGGACCAAGATCCGCGGGGTCGTCTCGCAGGGGATGATCTGCTCCGCACAGGAGCTGAGGCTCGGCGAGGGCCACAGCGGCATCCTGGTGCTGGATCCGGAGACGCCCGTGGGTGTGCCGCTCGGCACCGTACTGTCGGCGGGACAGACCGTGATCGATTTCGAAATCACGCCGAACCGGGGGGATTGGGCGTCCATGCTCGGCATTGCACGCGAGGTTCGGGCGCATTTCGGGGGAAGCATCCACTGGCCGGAGCTGGATGTGCTCGAGGGAGAGCGCGAGACCTCCACGGACATCAGCGTCGAGATCGATGACGCAGCGGGATGCTATAGCTATGTGGCACGCATCGTACGCGGGGTCCGGCTGGGATTCTCACCGGGCTGGCTGTGTGCGAAGCTCGAGGCGGTGGGCATGCGTCCCATCAACCTGGTGGTTGACGTCACCAATCTCGTCCTGCTCGAGCTGGGTCAGCCGCTTCACGCCTTCGATTTGGGCACGCTGCGCGGCGGTGTGATTCGAGTGCGCGGCGCGGCGGCGGGAGAGAAGATCGTGACGCTCGACGGCACCACGCGTGCGCTCGTGACCGATGATCTGGTCATCGCCGACGCCGAGCGTGCGATCGCGATCGCGGGCGTAATGGGCGGTGCCGAGACCGAGGTGCGGGAGGACACCACGGACCTCCTGATCGAGAGCGCTCACTTCGATCCCTCGCGGGTACGGCGCACCGCGCGCAGGCTCGGTCTGCATACGGAGGCGTCCTACCGCTTCGAGCGCGGCGTGGATCGCGAGGGGATCGGGCGAGCTGCTGACCGCTGTGCACGACTGCTCGCGGAGCTCGCGGGCGGAGAGATCTCCCGGGGTCGGGTGGTGGCTCGGGGGGGGACGTTCCCTGCGATCTCGGAGGTCGTGCTCGATCCAGAGCGCATGAACCGCTTGCTCGGGACCTCGCTATCCGTGGAGCAGGTGGTGGCGCTGCTGGCTCGTCTGGAGATCCGCGCCTCGCTCGATGGAGACGGTCACCTGCGTTGCGCCATCCCGAGCCACCGCAACGATGTCCATCTTCCGCAGGACGTCATCGAGGAAGTGGCGCGCATCTACGGCTACGACCGCCTTCCCACGACGCTTCCGGTGTGCGAGCTCAGCAGCGCAACGCAGCCGGGAAGCTACCTGCTCAGTGCGCGCGTGAGGGATAGCCTGTGTGCGTCGGGCCTGCTCGAAACGATGACGTTCCCCGGTTTCGCGACGGCCGATCTCGATGCGTTGGGTTTGCCCGACGACGACTCGCGCCGTCGGACGGTGCAGATCTTGAACCCGATCACCGAGCACGAGTCGCAGCTCTGTACGAGTCTCGTCCCTGCTTTGCTGAGGTCCACGCGCCAGAACCTGGCGCGCCAGGTCGACCGGGTCCGGCTCTTTGAGCTCGGTCGCGTTTTCTCCCCGGGGGAGGAAGGCCAGCTTCCGGACGAGCGGATCCAGGTGGTTGCCGTGATCACGCGCGGCGAGCGCCGTCAGCTGTGGGAGCCGCGGGAAGGAGCTCCGCTCTTCTTTGAGGCGAGAGGGATCGCGGAGCGGGTGCTCTCCGACCAGGCTGTGTCGGTGGAGTTCCGTGCGGGTGCTGGAGAGCCCTATCTCCATCCCGGTGCGTCAGGTCAGCTGGTCGCGGCTGGACGTACGATCGCATCGGTGGGGGAGCTGCACCCGAAGGTCGCGCATGCCTTCGAGATCGAGGAGCCCTGCGCCCTGCTCGAGATCGATTTAGAGGCAGTGGAGGCGCTTCCCTCGAAACTGCCCCAGTACCATGAGGTCTCGCGTCAGCCCGCCGTACGCCGTGACATCGCGGTCTTGTTGACCCGAGACTGTCCGGCGGGGGAGGTGCTCGCCGCGATCCGCAAGACCGGGGGAGCGGCGCTTGTGTCGGTTGATCTCTTCGACCGATACGAAGGGGAGGGCATCCCCGAGGACAAGGTGAGTATGGCCGTGCGGCTGGTTTTCCAACGGCCAGACCGCACGCTGGAAGATGCAGAAATCAGACGTATGACGGAGCGAGTGGTGCAGATGCTGGCCCATCGCTTTGGCGGGGAACAGCGCTAGGACCGCCGGGGAGGAGGAATGACCATGACCAAGGCCGAGATCGTCGAGATGATCTACGAGCGCGTCGGCTTCTCCAAGAAGGAGTCGGCCGAACTTGTAGAGACCGTATTCGAGGTCATCAAGGACGCACTTGTTGCGGGCGAGAAGGTGAAGTTCTCGGGGTTCGGGAACTTCGTGGTGCGCCAGAAGAACGCGCGCAAGGGACGCAACCCCCAGACCGGTGAAGAGATTCAGCTGGAGGCTCGCCGCGTCCTTACCTTCAAGCCGAGCCTGGTGCTCAAAAACGCACTGAACCAGTAGTCCAGACGGTTCGCCTGAGCTAGGATGAGTGCATTCGGGCGCGCGTCTGCTCGCCTCGGATCAGCGGAGGGGGGGCATGGACGATATTCAGAAGAAGCTCGATGGCCTTCCCGGCAAGAGCTACTTCCGAATTGGGGAGGTGGCCCGCATCACTCGGGTAAAGCCCTACGTGCTGCGCTTTTGGGAGTCGGAGTTCAAAATGATGACTCCACCGAAATCCCGCTCCAAGCAGCGCATGTATCGAAAAAAAGACATCGAGATGATTCTCAAGATCAAGCAGCTGCTGTACGCGGAACGCTTCACCATCGAGGGCGCGCGCAAGCGCCTCTCGGCTGAGCGCCGCGAAGGGGCGACCGAGCTGCGTGAGGAGGCTAAGCTGCCGACCACGGAGTTACGCCGCATGCGCAATGAGCTCGAGAAGATCCAGGAGCTCCTGGCGGATCCTTGACGTGACGCCTCCAGTCATGCCTACATGGGACTGGAGCACGTTCGAATGTCGTCTCGGTGCGTCACCCTTGTAAGCCTGACCTGCCTGGCAATTCTGTCTGTAGGCCAGATGCTTGTGCCTGCAGTTGCGTACGCCGGTGTGCCTCGGGCATGCATCCATTCGAGCTACGGCCCGATCGAGTGCTCCCGCCAGATGCAACTCGAGCGTAATGATGTTCTGCCATCAGCGCGGGTGCGGCAGCTCGAGCGACTGAGGCTCGAAGACGAGCAGATCGTGGTGCCGCTTCAGGCTGCGGAGCGGAACCGGCTGCTCAAAGAAATGCTCTACGAGCTGCGCCAGCTCAGGGAGCGACGCTAGGCGACTCGGCGCCCGCATCTGCCTCGTTGGCCGCCGCCGGATGCGGAGGCCGGATGTGACGATCCTCCATCTCGTGTCGCAGCTCCCGCAGCATGATCTCGGCCTGGCCGAGGGTCCGGGTCTTCCTCTCCGCCACCCGTTCTCGATGCTCCTTGAGCACGTGAGCTGTCACCACAATCACCGTCTCGGTCATCACGACGATCTGCGTGCGCTTCGAGAAGAGCCAGCCCAGGTAGGGAATGTTCTTCAGGATCGGGATCCCAGCGTGGTTTTCTGTCACACGATCCTTGATCAGCCCGCCGATCAAAATGGTCTGCCCGTCTTCGGCGAGAAACGTAGTCGTGACCTCGGCGGTCGTCTGGCTGGGCAGGCCATCGTTGATCACTCCCGTGCTGACCTCCGGGTGCACCTCGAGCAAGACGCGTCCGAGCCGGTCGACGGAAGCCTTGAACTTCAGGATCACGCCTGACTCGAGAAACTCGACGCTCTCTGAGGTGACCTGATTGATGGTCGTGGTCACGCGGAAGCCGAGGCGGTCGCCGATCACGACCTCCGATTCCTGGTTCTCCACGGTGAGCAGGGTTGGCGTCGACAGCGTCCGAACGCGGCCCTGCTCTTCGAGTGCGTTGAGAGCGACCTCGAGGTTGTCTTCCTTCACGTAATCGAGGAAGAAGCCGAGGGCGCCGGGCGTGACGAATCCCTGTACGCCGAGTTCACCCGTTTCTCCGTCGCCTAGAAAAAGGGTCCAATCGATGCCAAAGGTCTCGTCCTCGGTCAGCGTGATCTCGAGTATCTTCGCCTCGATCAGGATCTGCGCCGGCTCCCGATCGATCTCCTCCAGCAGCTGCAGCGCACGCTGGACGAAGTCGGGCAGGTCCTCCAGCACGATCAGCCTCCGGTCCTCGAAGACCGTGAGTTCACCGTAGCGTGAAAGATGCTTGCTGAGGATCTCGGAGACCTTGACAGGGTCCGAGTAGTAGACCTTGAGCGCTCGCACCACCGTGTTGCCGTGTGCGGAGTCCTTTCCGGCCTGATCGCGTTGGAGGATCATGTAGGAGCCGTGCCGCCGCTCGGCCACGTAGCCCGCGGATTCCGCGATCTGCCGAATGGCCTGGTGCAGGGTCACGTCATACAGGTTGACGGAGACGTTCCCCTTGATGCCGTTGCTGATCAGGATGTTGACGCGCTCCCTGCGGGAGAGCATCTCGAAGACCTCCTGGATCGATGTCTCTCGTACCACGACTGTGAGTAGCTTTCCGCCTCCCCCACTGAACTCAATGGGCGCAGCCCGCGCGCCGCTGGTCCACAAAAGAAACGTCGCGGCGAGCAGGCTGCGGACGCACATGCTCATGGGCCGCCGCCTTCCTCGCCGATCAGCTTCAGCACGATCTCCGAGCCGGAGCGCTCGAACACGGCCTCGTTCTCGCGTATCTCGAGCAGGCGGTAGCCGTGCGCCTCTTCCCCGAGCTCCAGGATGGTTCCGCCGAGGTTGACCAGCGAGCGTTTGCCCGACACCAGGGTGGCCCTCAGCTCGGGCCCCCAGGCGCGCCGCGATCCGGCCTGTCCCCGGCTTCCGGCTGCCCCCATCTGGGCATCGGGCTGGGCGAAGGGATCGAAGCGCAGGCGGATGCGGCTTTCCGCATGCGCCGCCAGCACGCCACTGCCCATGGCGAGTCCCGCGAACAGGAGGGCGATGAGCACCCGGCTCATGACTCGGCCCTGCGGGGCTTGTAGGCGACCAGGCGTAGCTTGAGCGTCACACTCTCCCCACGGCGCGCCATCTCGAAGCCCTTCGTCACCATGGGGATCAGCTCCTGCTCCACGTCCTGAAGCCAGTCGAAGAGGCTGAAGTAGTCGCCGGCGACCTGGACCTGGTAGGGCAGCTCGTCGAAGCTGAGCACCGATCCCAGCTGGCCGGGAGTGACGCTCTTGAGCTCGACCTCGTGGCGCACCGAGATGCGGTCCAGGCCGCCGATCACGAAGGACTCCATCTCCTCCAGCGGCACGCCCCAGGATGCCCCGACCAGCTGTTTGCGCAGGTCGGCCACCTCCCGCGCGGCGGCGGCCAGTGCCTGTGGCGTTATGTTCGCCTCCTCCACCTGGCTCAGGGCAGCCACGCGCTCCTGCTGGAGCTCCCCGCGGGCCTGGAGGGCGGGCTTGAGGACGTAGAGAAAGCCGGCCAGTGCGACGATTGCGGTCAGGGCGCCGGCGCCGGCGATCAGCGTCTGGGGCCGGACCTGCTGCATCCAAGCGTCGAGCATCGCCACGCCTAGGTCCGCGTCCTCACCAGCACGGCGAGCTCGAAGTCCACCAGAGCCGAAGGCGCGCTGCTGTGAACGCGGGTGTTCAGGACGCGGACCTCGTCGATCTCGGGCTGCTCGACCAGTCGCCGCACGAAGCGCGCCAGGCTGGAGTGATCTCGGGCCTGCGCATGGATCTCCATGTGAGCGCGCAGGCGCCAGACCTGCTCGGGCCCATCCTTGCCCTTCCGGGGGAGCACGATGAAGTGGCCCGCGTGCACGGCCTCGGGCTTGCGCTCCACGACTTCCCCGGCGCGCCGGAACTTCCAGTTTGAGAACCAGACCGTGCCGTCGAGCGCGCGATCGATCACGACGAACATCTGCTGCGCCGTGATCCCCTCACGCAGCTGCTCGAGTATCGCGAGCTGCCGCCGGATCTCCGCCCCCTCGGCGCTGAGCTCCTCGAGCTTCGCGCGGCGCTCGAGAGCCAGTCGGCCCGCCAGCCGCAGCTCGTTGACCTCGCGCCGCTCCGAGCGAATGACCTGGCTGAGACCAACCTTTCCAGTACCGACTGCGGCCACCAGGGCCACGACCGCAAGCGCGAGGCGCAGCGTCCAGCTGCGAAGCCGGAGGGAGCGGCGATACGCGGTCGGGATGAGATCGATCTCGCTCACGGCCCCTCCATGCCACGCAGCGCGAGACCGGTGGCCAGAGCAAGGTCGGCGGCCGTGCCCGGCGACGGGTCCACGTCGGGCTCGCCACCGAGCTGCTCCAGCGGGTCGAGAATGCGAACGGGAATGTGGAGCAGCTCGTGCAGCAGCTGATCGACCCCGGGCCAGCGTGCGATGGGACCCAGCAGATAGACCGCGTCCACCGACTCCCCGCGGGTTCTCGAAGCGGTATACACCCGGGCGTTGTCCGCCTGCTCCGCCACGCTGCCGAAGCAGGGCTGCAGGATCTGCCTGAGTGTCTGGCCGATCTCCGCGCCGTCGGCGGCTCCGTCGGCCGCCACCCCGTGCTGGTTCAGAAGGCGCGCGGCCGTCTCAGGGCTCATGTCGAGGCTCCCACACACGCGCTCGATCATCTCGTTCTGGTCAAACTCGAGCTCGCGGTAGAGGATCAGCCGGCGCCCCCAGAGCACCGTCAGATGGCTGTGCCGAGGTCCGAGATGGAGCACGAGGGCGTTCTCGCGTCGGGAGTCCTCGGCCACAGCCATCACCAGCCTGCGCACGGCGATGGGTGCAATCTCGAGGGCCTCGACCTTGAGCCCCGCCGAACGCAGCAGCTCCAGGTAATCAATCACCGCCTCTTCGCGGGCGACTGCGACCAGAGCCGAGTGCTCACGCTCCTTCTCGGAGAGCTTGCGAATGGAGACGTAGTCGACGACCCGCTCGTCGAGCGAGCCGGTACGTTCCTCGACCAGATTCAGGATCACCGAGGGCTCGTCGTGTCCCTGCTCGAGCTCGTAGTTCAGGACCATGAGCTTCACGTCATCCGCCGGCAGGGCGGTGACGACGCGACGCCCCCGGAAGGCGCGCAGCTTAAATGCCTCCCGCATCACCCGCTTCAGATCGCGGCCGCTCTCGAGCTTGCCCTCGAGTCCCAGCGAGGTCGCAGCGCACACTCGTGTGGCTCGCCCGCGATTTTTCAGCTGCACCATGCTCAGACGCTCCAGGCCGAGGTCGAGGCCAATTGGACCGGGCCTGGAACGATCCAGGGCATGGGTCAGGGAAGCGGCGATCTCGCTCAGCTTCATCCCTCGCCCTCGGCAACTTCGTTCCGTCTACATGAACTTATCGCTGCAAGGGGCGGGAAAGTGTAGAGTTCAATCCTCGCCGGGTGTGGGGAGCTCGACGCGGACGCGGACAGCCAACGCCGTCAGGG
>SMWZ01000116.1 GCA_004356455.1 Deltaproteobacteria bacterium | reverse complement strand
TCAGGCGGGACTGAGCGTCGTGAACATCTCGTCCCCCACCCAGGCCGACTTCATCACGAACGCATCGAGCTCATCGGTACCCGGCTACATGAAGGCGGATGTCCAGGATCTCTATTCAGCCATGAGGGAAGTCTACGCAGACATCGAGAGGAGCGTAGAGGTCTCGGAGTTCTACCTCTCGGGGTATAGCCTGGGCGCGACGGAAGCGGCCTTCCTGGGTCGGCACGACGAGCGAGAGGGCGCGTTCGGGTTCAAAAAAATCCTCCTCATCAACCCGTCCGTCAGTCTGTACTCCTCCGTCAACCTCCTCGACGACATGCTCGCGAGGAGCGTTCCGGGCGGGGTCCCAGAGCTCCAGAGACTCATCGACGACCTGTACCGAAAGGTCTCGCAGTACTTCCACACGCACCACCGCGCGCCTGTCGATGGCGAGCTCCTCTACCACGCCGCCCAGACCGAGGGGATCCCGCGCCAGGAACTGGAAGCCATGATCGGCGTATCGTTCCGGATCTCATCGGCGACCATGCTCTTCACGTCGGACGTAATGAACGACTTCGGGGTCATCGTGGGGAAGGGAACAAAGCTCGGGATTAGCACATCGACGACTCCGTACATGAAGATGGCGGCGCGCTGGACCTTTGCCGATTACATGGACGAGGTCCTCGTGCCCTACTGGAAGGCGCGCGAGCCTGGCTTGACCCGCCAAGAGCTGATCGACGGCGACAGCCTCAGAGAGATCCGCGGCTACCTCCGCCGCTCCAACCACATCGAGGTGATGACGAACCAGGACGATCTCATCCTGGTCCCGGGCGACGTGGAGTTCCTCAAGGAGACCTTCGGTTCACGGGCCACGATCTATCCCGTCGGAGGGCACTGCGGGAACATCATGTACAAGGAAAACATCGAGCACATGCTCGCGTTCTTCGGAGCGGGCCAGTGACGCGGCGCCCGCGGACTCTCGCGCTCGTGGCTGCTCTCGTCCTTGTGTGGACATCGTCCGCATTAGCCGATGACAGCGACCCAAATCCACTCCGTCGCCTCACGTTCGAGGAGGCGCAGGAGACAGAAGGCATCTTCGACGCATACGACCCCTGGGAGGGCATGAATCGACGCACTTACGTCTTCAACGCTCGGTTCGACCAGTACCTGTACCTACCGGCAGTGCGGGGGTGGGAGTTCGTGATCCCAAAGCTTGCCCGGACGGGCGTCTGGAACCTGGTCAAGACCCTTCGCGATGCCACGACGTTCGCGAACTCCGTGCTTCAACTCAAACCGAGGCGAGCGGCCTCTACACTTGGTCGGATCGGCGTCAACCTGACGGCCGGGGTGCTCGGTCTCTGGGATGCCGCCACGCACTTCGGGATGCCCCGCTACATCGAGGATTTCGGCCAGACACTCGGCCGCTACCGCGTACCCGCCGGGGCTTACTTCGTCGTTCCCGTGCTCGGGCCCTCCTCAGTCCGTGATTTCTCAGGAGACCTGATCGACCGGATTCCGTTCCTACTCCTCAGGTTCCCGCCGGGTTGGGCTGTGCCCATCGAGGCGCTGAGCACCCGAGAGAACACCGCATTCCGGTACGGAGACCTCGGACCGCCCTTCGAGTACGACGTGGTCCGTACTCTCTTCCTGGCGCAGCGCGAGATCCTCGTCGCGGACTAGTCTAGTCGGTGCCTCGCTCACTCGACGAGCTCGATCTCGCTGGGGCGCCAGGTCTTGTCGATCCAGGGCTTGAGCGGACCCTACATGCGCAGCATGCTGAACCAGCTCTTTCCCGCCACACCCGGCCATGCGTTTTGCTCACCTGATCGGGTCGATTCCCCCTGGTCAGGATTTGGGAGCACCGATGACGATCTAACGCTCCGAACTCCCTGGCGGAGAGAGGGGGATTCGAACCCCCGGAGGGCTTACGCCCTCAACGGTTTTCGAGACCGCCCCGTTCGACCGCTCCGGCATCTCTCCGTCGCGGACGTTAGCACAAGCGTCGGATCTGCTGCGACAGCACTGCGAGGGGTGCGAGACCCCCGCGTTCGCGGGCTTCGATCTCATGGACGGTGCGCTCGATCTGGCATAGGGCGCCTGCGTGTGACTCTGTGAAGGCCTCCAGCTCATCGCTCTCGCTGTCGTCTCCGAGCACGGCCTTGGTCAGCGTGAGCTGAGCTTCGAGCATCTCGATGTGCAGCGCCTCGGACGCAATGCGATCCCAGCCGTCCCCTCGGTCCATGTCGCGCAGCCGGTTGAGCAGCCAGCTGATGCGCGTGAGCGCTCCGATCGAGGCGTGGAGCTCCACCGTAGGTGCGAGAGACAGCTTGCGATCCGCGGCCAGCACGATCGCGCCGAGCGAGCGCGCAACATCCGGAAGTTGGTCGATCGCGCACGCCAGTCCCGGCTCGAGGCGCGCCTCGAGAGCCGCATCGCCCAAAGTCTGAGGGCCCACTTCCTTGGTCTCCGTCGCCTGGCCCTTCAGGCCCCTGAGCGCCTTCAACCGCTCACTCCACTCCGCAAACTCTTCGCGATCGGGCCAGCGACCCCGTGCCAGCGCGAGATGGGCGCAGGTCCCCTCCCGAACCGCCTCCTCGATGCGCAGCATCGCCTGCAGTCGCAATGCCTCAGGCACGGATTGAGCCTCGAGCGCGGACCGAAGCTGGTCCGCCTCCAGCAGCTGGTCGACGATGTAGGAAGCCAGCAGGATCTGACCCACGCTCGAGCCCGCCGCGCGCACCAGCTCCGGCACGAGTGTGATACCGGCGCGGTCGATGACCCAGTTGGTCAGGCAGGTGGCCGTGATCTCCGGCCGCAGTCGGTGTGCTTCGACGTCTGCACCACACACCCCGCGCAGGCTCGCGGGGAAGTATCCGACGAAAAGAGCCTGCAGAGAGACGTGGTCGAGCAGCTCCGAGCCCTCCAGCTCACGCTCGGAGAGCAGCTTCGTATAGCCCAAGAGGATCGCCAGCTCGGGACGCGTGTAGCCGGTCGGAGCGCCGGGCAGGCTGCTCCGCGCGCGCAGCTCCTCCCGCTCGGGCAGGAACTCGAGGGCCGGATCCAGTTCCGCGTACTCCTCCAGGAACTCGGCCACCAGAGCCATGCGCTCCGGATCCCGTCGACTGCGCAAGAGGTCCATCGATAGACAGCGCGCCTGAGCCGTGTTGTGCGCGAGCACCGCCGCGCCCGCCTCCCCGACACAAGCCCGCAGAGCGGCGTTGCGCTCGTCGCGCGACATCTGGCCACTCTTGCAACGCGGCGCAAGCAGGATCTTGAAGTTCACCTCATGGTCAGAGAGATCGACGCCCCCCGAGTTGTCGATGGCATCCGTGTTGATCCGCCCGCCGCCAAGCGCGTACTCCACGCGGGCGAGCTGAGTCAGCCCAAGATTGCCCCCTTCACCAATAACCCGCGCTCGCAGCTCGCTGGCATCGATTCGTACGGACGCGTTGGATCGGTCTCCCACATCGGCATCGGATTCACTCGTGGCTTTCACGTAGGTCCCAATGCCACCATTCCAGAGCAGATCTACGCGCATCCGTAGGATGGCTCGAACCAGCTCCTCTCCGCTCAGCACCCCCTGATCTACAGCGAGCATCTCTTTGACTTCGGGCGTGAGCGGTATGGCTCGGGCCGCGCGATCGAAGATGCCTCCGCCCGCACTTACTTTTTCTGCGTCGTACTCCCGCCAACTGGATCCCGGTAGCTTGAACAGGCGTTCGCGTTCCGGCCATGCGACCTCGGGATCGGGATCGGGATCGAGGAAAATGTGCAGGTGGTTGAAAGCGGCCAGCAGCTTGGCCCTGCGAGCGAGCAAGAGTCCGTTCCCGAACACATCACCCGACATGTCGCCGATCCCGACGATGCTGAAGCTCTCGCTCTCGATGTCGAGGTCGAGCTCCAGGAAGTGCCGCTTGACACAGACCCACGCGCCGCGTGCGGTGATGCCCTCGCGCTTGTGGTCGTAGCCGTCACTACCGCCGCTCGCGAAGGCATCGCCCAGCCAGAACCCCGCCTCTTCTGCGATTCGATTCGCCACATCAGAAAGATGCGCGGTGCCCTTATCGGCGGCCACCACCAGATACGGATCATCGCCGTCGTGACAAACTACCCCCTCCGGCGGCACGACCCCGCCCGCCGTGATGTTGTCGGTCATCCCTAGCAACGTCTTCATGAAGCGGGCGTACTGACGATCGGCCTCCTTGCGCGCGGCCACCGCATCGCTGAAACGTCGCTTCAGAACGAAGCCTCCCTTCGCCCCGGCGGGAACAATCAGACCGTTCTTCGTCATCTGAGTCTTCATCAAACCCAGGATCTCGGCGCGAAGGTCCTGCAGACGGTCGCTCCAGCGGATTCCTCCCCGGGAAACAAGTCCCCCACGCAGATGGACCGCGTCCATCTCGGCGGAGTGCATGAAGATCTCCGCATGCGGCCTGGGCTCAGGCATGCCCTTGATCTGCTTGGAATTGAGCTTAAAGGCCAGCGCCTCGAGCCTATCCGGCGCAATCGCAAAGAAGTTCGTGCGGACGCTGCTGCGGATCAGGTTCGCCACCAGGTCAAAGATCCGATCCTCATCGGAGGTGCCTATGTGCTCGCGCTCGCACGTCAATCCGGCCAGCGCGTTCTCCTCAGCCAAAATGCGATCCTGCGCGATACTCGGATCGAAGCGAGCTCGGAACAGCGAAATCAGAGCACGCGTTGCCATCGGATACTTCAGAAGCACACGGGCAGCGAAGCGACCTTCCGGGGCGCCGCCGAGCTGTCTGGCGTAGGCCAGGTAGGCTCGAACGAGCTCTACCTCATGCCAGGTAAGGCCCGCGCCGAGGATGAGTCGATTCAGGGAGTCGTTCTCCACCCGGTGACAGAGCGTTACGCGCAGGCCCTCGAGCACCCGTTGCTGCAGATCACCCGACGCTAGTGGATCCGCCGGCAGCGGCTCCATTCTGAAAGTCACGATCCAGAGCGGCTCCTCTGGGTCGCAGCCCGCCTGCGTCAACGTGGCGTCAATCACGCGCAGGCCGAAGTTGTCGAGTACGGGTAGAAGATCGGTCAGGTACGGGCGTTCGCTCTGGTAGATCTTGATCCGGCTTTCGCTGGCGGCTTCGGCATCGGTCTGGAGACCGACCTCTACCTGCGATCCGCTGCCGCGCAGCTGCTCCAGCTTGTCGACGTCCGTCACGGCGTCGTGCGGCGCGGTGACAACTCGATACTCCTGGGGGAAGGCCTTTCCGTACTCATTGGCAAGCTGATACGCGCGCTCCGCGGGGTGACGCTTGAGCAGCGCCATCTCAAAGCGATTTTCCCAGCCGGTCGCGCGGTCCTTGATGTCGCTTTCCAGGTCGGCGAGCTGATCGAGATCGACATCATCGCCGCTGGAACAGAAGAAGTGGATGAGCGCGATCTCGTCATCGAGAAACGAGGTGCGGTTGTCGACGTAGCTAACGGCGTACCGATCCGTCAGCAGCTTCCGCAGATCGCGCCGAAGATCCTCGTCGTAGAGCGGACGCGGCAAGATCACCGAGACGAAGAAAGAGCGATTGAGCGGATCGGGGACCACATAGACCTCGACCCGCGGGTTCTCGAGCGCCAGAACGATGCGTTGAACGGCGCGAGTCACATCTTCGAGGTCGAAGGGGAAGAGGAACTCAATGGGCAGAGAGTCGAACGCCTCTATCGCGGCCTTGTACGAATGAGAGCCCGGCGCAGCTCCTAACGACTGGAGGACGCGCTCGCGTCTTCGGCTCAGAATCGGGATCTCCGACCCGCGTGCGCGGATAGCCTTGTGCGTGAGTAGGCCGATGAATCTTCCAAACCCCGTGACTCGAGCTGCTTCGTCCAGGACCTTGATGCTGACGCAATCGAGCCGGCCCCTGCGGTGGATGGTCGATTCAGAACGCGACTTGTCGAAGAAAATCAGGCGCTCATCGGCCAGCCGGGAGCGGATTTCTGCCGGGATCAGCTCTCCACTGAGTGGCTCGGCGGGACGCGATGGGTCTACTTCACGTAGCAGGCCCAGCCCGCTCGATCGATCCAGCTCGATACGCCAGCTGTCGCTTGTGCGAGAGACGTGGTCGTAGTGGTATCCAAGAAAGACGAAGTTGTCGTCCGCCAACCAGTCGAGAAAGCTGGAAAGCTCACGCGCTCGCTCCAGGCCACCTCGAATCTGGCGCGCACAGAACTCGATCTCGGCCGTGTGCTTGCGGAGTGCCTTCACCATGCGACCGTGGTCCGCCACCACGTTGCCGAGCCGCGTGAAAACGTCTTGCAGCTCGCTCTCGACACTCGCGCGGCGGACCTTGTCGCTGATGAGCGGAACTTCCAGGTATAGATACGACTCACGACCGTCGACTGCCGATTTCCCGATTCGGGCGATGCTGCCGTCGAAGTTCCGCTCGATCGACACCACAGGGTGCAGGAGCAGGATCCGGCGCAGGCCCAAACGGCGAATCGTGATCAGGAACGTGTCGACCAGAAAGGGCTGATCTGCAACCAGCAGCTCCAAGACGGTGCGTCCCGCTCGGCACCCCCCGGGGTTCGAGACACGGACCTTGATCTCGCCCGGCTGGAACGACTCGAAAAGCGAGAGAGCGTACAGCGCCAGTTCGCGCCGCGCAGCCTCGCCGTGCTTGCGCAGCTCGCGCGGATCCAGCCCCGCCGCGAGTGCCTCGAGCAGATACCCGAGGAGATCCTCCTGCCCGATCTCCTCTTCGCCCTCGCTGCCTGCTTCGTCCCGGGTAGTCATCCGAGATCTTCCTTCGGATAATTACCCCTCCATTTCCGGTTATCGGTCCTCCGAAACAGAAGATGACCTCAGGGACTCCATCCTATGCACGTGGCGGTCTTCCGTGTCCTTTGCCGTCAACCGCGGTGGACCGTGGTGCGTGATAGTCTAGGGCCATGTCGCTGCGGATAGCGCTTTTCGGACAGGCGGACTTCGGGAAGGCGTGTCTTGAGCGTCTGATTGCCGACGGGCACAAGATCGCCGCCGTCTTCGCGCCGCCCGAGAGCGCCCGACCCGACGCGCTCGCGACCCACGCCGCGTCGCTCGGCCTGCCCCTCACCCGGCGCCGCTACTTTCAGAAGAAGGACGGAACAGCCATTCCCGCGGCCCTGCAGGACTATCGCCGGCTGGACGCCGATTTGAACGTGCTCGCGTCCTTCACCGCGTTCATTCCGCCCGCGATCGCCCACGCCCCGAAGCACAAGAGCATCATCTTCCACCCGTCCCTCCTGCCCCGCTTTCGCGGGGGCGCCGCGCTGCAGTGGCAGATCATTCTGGGAGAGCGGGAATCTGGAGTGTCCGTCTTCGTGCCGGACGAGGGCGTCGACGCCGGTCCCATCGTGGCGCAGAAGGGCGGCGTAGAGATCGGACCCGAGGACACCACGGCGAGTCTCTTCTTCAAGAAGCTCTCGCCCTTGGGGGTCGAGGCCATCATCGAGGCGGTGAAGCAGATCGATGCGGGAACGGCCAGGCTCACGCGTCAGGACGAGTCGCAGGCGACCTTCCAGGGACTCGTGGACGATGCGATCGCCGCCGCTGACCTCGCGCGTCCGGCCGTGGAAGTCGATCGGCTGGTGCGCGGCTGTGACCCGCAGCCCGGCGCCTTCCTGCGTCTCCATGGAGAGCCCGTTAGACTCTACGACGCCCGGCTCGAGCCCGGAGACGCGGGTAGGGCAGGCAGCGTGATCTCGATCGACGACACAGGCATGCGGCTCGCGCTCCGGGGGGGGATCCTGCGGGTGGGGCGCGTGCGCGGAGAAAGTGGCAAGGAGGCGGCCCAGGAGTTCTGCCAGCGTCGGGGACTGCACCCGGGTGATCGCCTGGAGAGCGGTTGAGCCTGGACGCGTTGCGCCCAGCGCTCGCGGCCGCGGGCCTGAATCTGACCGGCACCCTTCCGCTCGAGGAGTACGATCGTCTCGTCCCGGCACCCTGGCGCGCCGAGCGAATCCACCCGGGCTCTAGGGGCGTACTCATCGTCGGCAATGGTGGGCGTGCACTCTGGCCGCTCTTCAAGGCCTCACCCGAGGCACACCTGCGCAGGAATCCACTCGATCGCTACACGAGGCGCGTGATGCAAGAGGCGGCGCAGCGCGCGACGCCGCCCGCGCGCGTGGCTCTCTACACCGACAAGCGGGAAGACGGCTACCTGCCGCTCGTTTCCCTGGCGCAGCGCGCGGGCTTCGGCTCACCGGGGCGGGTCGGCGTGCTCCTGCACCCCACCTACGGACCCTGGATCTCGATCCGAGGGGCAATCTTCCTCGGCGAGACGCTGCCGTTCCAGGAGCCGGAGGCGTTCGACCCCTGTACCGGCTGCCCCGCGCCCTGCGCTACGGCCTGTCACGGCCAGGTGGTGGGCCCGGACGGTCTGGACCCGCGCGGCTGCTTTCGTACGAAGATCCTGAAGCGCGCCTGCCGTACGGCCTGTGACGCGCGCAGCGCCTGCGTGGTCGGCCCTGAGCATGCCTTCTCGCGCGAGCAGATCGCCCATCACTCGCGCATTCGCTGGCGTCCAGCCAGCGTCCGTCACAGCATCGACGTGCTGCTGCGACCCTAGCCCGGATATCTCACCAGGTGACCTACTGCGGCCGCCAATTGCACGCCATCTCGACCCGTGCTCGGCCTCGGCTCCTCAACGTATTGTCCAATACGTTTCCGGTGCCTCGGCCTGCGCGCGGCCCGATCTGACGCACACTTGGCGCCCTCGCTACGGCAACCTGGTGAGAAATCCAGGCTAGGCTTCGTACTCGAGCGATGAACCAGCTGCTTCGGATCGCCTACCTGTTTCTACCTCTGCTCGCGGGCTTGATCGTTCACGGGCTCTGCATCAAATACAGCTGGCTCGCGTTCAGCGCGCGTCCGCTGGATCACGAAAAGCGGCTGCGTGGCGTGCGGCTCTTCGGCGCGAACAAGACCTGGCGTGGCATCCTCGCCGTGGCTGCGGGTAGCGCCGGCTTCCTGTGCCTGCAGACCGAGGTGCTGCACGGAATCCCCGGGGCCCGGAGCCTGGAGCTCTTTGACTACGCGAGCGTGAACGGGGTGCTGCTTGGCTTTACCCTTGGAGCGGCCTCGATGCTAGCCGAGCTCCCGAACAGCTTGCTCAAGCGCCAGCTCGGCGTGGCGCCAGGCTCAGCGGTGCGGGGTCGCTGGGCCGTGCTCTTCTACGTGCTCGATCAGGTCGACATGTTGCTCGGCGCGTGGCTGGTGCTGGCCTTCGTCATGCCCGTCACCCTGCAGGGTATCGCGCTCTCGGTCTGTTTTCTCTTCGTCGTGCACCAGCTGTTCTCTGTATTCGGCTACCTCTTCGGCATGCGCGCCACGCCGCGCTAGTGTTCTGTTCCGGGAGTTCCGACGCAGTTCTCGCGGCCGAGGCGCCGCGCTCGCAAGGCGCGCGAGCGAGGCGAATCCATAGCTTCGGCGAGCGAGTGCAACGCCGCGAGCGTGGCTGCAGCGGCCGCCGAGAATGCGAGCGAACTTCCGGATCAGAACACTCGGCGCGCTCAGAAGACGGGTATGCCCTGCGTGTGCACGAGCTCGGTATATGCGGCGCCGAGCTTGGAGGTCACGGGTCCTGGAACCTGGTCTCCGATCCGCTGCCCGTCAAGCGAGCGCACGGGCTGGATTCCGACACCGGACCCGGTCAGGAAGACCTCTTCGGCGGAGAGCAGATCGTAGCGGGCCAGGGTCTGCTCGAGTGTGGGCATTCCATGCTCAGCTGCCAGAACGAGCACGCTCTCGCGCGTGATCCCCTCGAGCGCTCCGTCGCTCGGCAGAGGCGTTCGCAGCACCCCGCCGCGCACGCAGAACACGTTGGCCACGGCGGCCTCGGCCACGGCTCCGGCTGCGTTCAAAATCAGCGCCTCGTCCGCACCGCGCTGCCGGGCCTCGAGCTTCGCCATCACACTGTTCAGGTAGTTCAGGCTCTTCACCCGCGGATCCAGCGCATCTGGCGCAGGCCGGCGTACGCTCACCGTGACCAGATCGAGCCCGGCGCTCGCTTTCGCGACGTCGTAGATCTCGAGCTGATCCACGATGCAGATCGTGCGAGTCGGACCGCAACGCGTCGGATCGATGCCGAGCGGGCCGTCGCCGCGGGTCAGGATCAGACGCACGTAGGCGTTCTGCGCTCCGAAGGCGCGCACGCTGTCGAGCACGATCTGGTCCAGTGCCGGCGCGCCAGCCGGCAGCTCGAGTCCCAGGGCCCGTGCCGACCGCTGCAGGCGAGCGAGGTGCGCATCCAGCCGCACGACGCGCCCGGCGTAGACGCGGATGCCCTCGAAGACCCCGTCGCCGTAGAGCAGTCCGTGGTCGGTGACGGGCAGCCGCGCCTCTTGACCCTCCACGATCCGACCGTCGATCCAGACCTTCATGCCACTCTCCCCTCCAGCCGCTCCGCGATCGCGCGTCCGGCCGCCAGGATCTCCTGTACGAAGCGCCCGTGCTCCCGGGGGGGCAGACGCGAGCTCGCCCCCGCCACGGCCACGGCCGCGACCAGGCGTCCAGCCTGCAGCACGGGTGCAGCCAGCCCCGTCAGACCCAAAATCCATTCATCGAGATTGGACGCCCAGCCCTGGCTTCGGACGCGCGCGAGCTCCCGGTCAAGTGCAGGTCCCGGCAGGCAAGTCAGGGGCGTGAACGCATGTATGGGCCCTTCGGGCAAGGAGACCGCGTCGGGAGCCAGCGCCAGATAGAGCTTGCCGATCGCGGTGGCATAGACGGGGAGCTCTGTGCCCACGCGCGGGGCCGCGCGTAGAAAGCCGCTGCCCTCCTCCTTGTCCAGCACGAGGATGCGTCCGCTGCGCAGGGCGGCCAGAAAGATGGTCTCCCCACGCGCCCGAGCCTGCTCCTCCAGCACGGGCCGGGCGGCCACCACCACCGGATCACGCTCGAGCAGGCCGGAGGCAAGTGTGACCAGGGCCATCCCGGGCTGGTAGCGACCCCGGGGGTCCCGGTCGACCAGGCCACGGCGGCCCAGGGCCGCCAGCAGGCGGTAAGTGGTGGACTTGGGCAAGCTCAAACTGCGCCCGATCTGCGTCACGCCGAGCGGCGCTTGCGACTCATGCAGGCAATAGAGGATATCCAGTGCCTTTTCGACCGTGCCGCCTGAGGGCATTTGTTCCATTATTCGGGATCTTATTCTATTATCTGGAACAATCCTACTGAGAGCACGGCTTCCACGCAAGCCCAGTGCAGCCCGCTGGCAGAGCAAGCCAGTGCTCTGTTCCGGGAGTTCCGAGCCGGTTCTCGCGACCGAGGCGCCGCGCTCGCAAGGCGCGCGAGCAAGGCGCATCCCTAGCCTGGAGATCTCACCCGGTGGCCTACTGCGGCCACCAAGCGTGCAAGCGAACTTCCGGAGCGGGAGCCTAGGGGCGGGCGAGGCCCTGGTAGGTTGCCGTGAAGATGCGGGGGCCCTGCTCGAGCACGAAACGCTTAATCTCGGGCAGCACGAACCCCGCCCTGCGCAGCAAATCGTCGATGGGCCGATCGAGATTGCAGCCGCAGGTCACGCGCCGGTGGAGCGGGCTCAGCCGGCGCTGCCAGCGAGCAACCCCCGGATCCTCGCTCAGACCGTGCTCGATGAAGAGCAGCTGCCCATCGGGACGCAGGACCCGGCGCATTTCCTGCAAAGCCGGCAGCGGCTGCGCAATGGAGCACAGGGTCCAGGTCATCGTGACGCAGTCGAAGCGGCCATCCTCGAACGGCAGCCCGCCCTCCGCGGACAGCGTGAAGCGCTCGACCGGGAAGGGCGCTCGCGCGATCCGGCCTTCCACGCGTGCAGGTAGCGCATCCAGCGGATCCAGGGCCACCAGCTTGCGCACGCTGCTCGGGTAGTGGGGGAGATTGAGACCCGTCCCGAAGCCGATCTCGAGCACCTCGCCATGTGCACGCGCAAGCGTTCCCGGACGCAACTCATCCATCTGGTGCATGGCCCAGTCCATCACGCGCGGAAAGATGTGCTTTCTGTAGATCCCCACTCACACCAGATGATACTACCGCCAGAGGAGTGCGAGAAAGCTCGAAGAGGACTAGCTTGGCCGCGGGGTGAGAAGAGCATGAACGGGATCTTCATCGCGCTCATACTGGGCGCGGTCCTGACCGCCGCGTTCAGCGGAACGATGCCGGAGGTCTCTCAGGCGGGAATCGAATCCGCAAAGCAGGCAGTCCAGATCGCCATCGGGCTGCTCGGCATGATGGCGCTCTGGCTCGGCTTCATGCGGGTGTTGCAGGACTCGGGCGTGATGCACTCGATCGCGCGTGGCCTGGCGCCGATCATGCGTCGCCTCTTCCCCGACGTTCCCGTGGAGCACCCGGCGATGGGCGCCATGATCATGAACATGGCGGCTAACATCCTCGGTCTCGGCAACGCCGCCACGCCCTTCGGTCTCAAAGCCATGCAGGAGCTCGACAAGCTCAACCCCCACAAAGGGGTCGCGACCAACTCCATGGTCCTCTTTCTCGCGATCAATACCTCGGGCGTGGCCGTGCTTCCACTGGGGGTGGTCGCGATTCGCGCGAGCCTGGGTGCGGAGAACACGGCGGGCATCATCGTACCGACTATTCTCGCCACAATCTGCTCCACCGTGGTGGGCGTACTCATCGCCAAGTCATTGCAGGGGCGGGCGCGCTTTGCGCCGGAGCGCCACGCAGCAGCGACGGAGCCCAAAACTTCGGAGGCATCCTCCTCACTGGCCGATGGCATACCGAAGACGGAGAGCGTCGCCGCTCAGGCTCAGCCAGCGTCGAAGGCGGGGCTACTGGCTCTAGGAATCTTTTTTGTGGTGCTGATGATCGGCCTGACGCTTCAGACGGGTCGTGATCCCGCCACAGGCTGGGACCAGGCGCGAAGCATCCTCTCCTCCTGGCTCCTGCCGACGCTGATGGCTTTCATCGTGCTCTTCGGGCTCGCCCATCGGGTCAAGGTCTACGAGTCCCTGGTCCAGGGCGCGAAGGAAGGCTTCAGCATCTTTATCATGATCATTCCCTTCCTGGTCGCGATTTTGGTCGCGGTGGGGATGATCCGAGCCTCGGGGGCGCTGGACTGGCTGATCGCCCGGCTGCAGCCGGTCACGAGTCTGGTGGGCTTCCCCGCGGAGGCCCTGCAAATGGCGCTGGTGCGGCCGCTCTCGGGCAGTGGCGCGATGGGGGTGATGACGGAGACCATGATCCAGTACGGCCCGGACTCGTTCCCGGGCTTTCTGGTCTCGGTCATGAACGGCAGCACCGAGACCACGTTCTACGTGCTGGCGCTCTACATGGGGAGCATCCATGTGCGCGCAACGCGGCACGCGCTGGCCGCGTGTCTCGCGGCAGATGTGACGGGAGTGGCGGCCGCCCTCGTCTGGAGTCGCCTCTTTTACTAACACCTGCCATGCCTTACGCGCCACCCATGCGGGTGAGCCTGGAAGGCTCGAGCGCGAAGCGCTAGAGAATGCCTATGCATCATAGGTATCTGACGCTCTCAAGCCTGGCGGCTCTGTGTGTGGTGCCGCTCGCTGCGTCCGCGGACTACATCCGGGACGAGGTCCGCGTGAATATGCGCACGGGCCCGAGCTCGGAGCACCGTATCCTGCGCGTTCTCGTTTCGGGAAGTCAGGTCGCGCGTCTCGGGCAGGAGGATGGCTGGGTCCTGATTCGTACGCCCGACGGCAAAGAAGGCTGGGTACCGACGCCTTACGTGACCAGACAAGCGCCGCCCAGCGTCATCCTGCCCAAGGCGCAGGCGGAGCTAACAGAGGCTCGTGCCCAAATCGAGAAGCTCAGCAACCAGGTGACGCACCAGGCCTCAGATGTGCGGGAGCTGTCGCAGCTGCGCGCGCGGAACCGCCTGCTGGAGGACGAGAACCGCACGCTCGTGCGCTCGGACAACTGGAAGAAGTGGTTCACGGGCGCCGCGATCGCAGGACTTTTCCTGGCGGTCGGGGCCATGTGGCCACGCGGGAGCGCCGCGCAGCGCACTCGCCGCATCAAGCTCTGAACAGTCCCTTGGGCTACCGGCGATGGAGAGCGTTCCTGGGGCGGATCGAGCGCGTGCTGGAGCTGGCCGAGCAACGTCTTCGAGCTGAGGCAACGGAGAGGACGCAAGCCGGAGACGACAGCGCCTGGGCCTTCCGCTGGCATGCTGGACGCATCGATCCGATCGAGCACCCCGACCTCTATCCGCTCGAGGGCTTGATCGGTGTGGAGAGTTCCGTCGCACGGCTGCGGACCAACCTGGCCGCCTTCGTGGCCGGTGCGCCCGCGCTCGATAGCTTGCTCTACGGCGAGCGCGGTACCGGGAAGTCGTCCGCGGTGCGGGGGCTGCTGCGCGAGTTCGGGCCGTCGGGCCTACGACTGGTGGAGGTGCGTCGAAACGATCTGCGCGACCTGCCAACGATCCATCGTGCGCTGCGGGATCGCCCGGGGCGCTTCGCGCTCTTCTGTGACGACCTCGCTTTCGAGGAGGTCGACGCGACCTACATCGAGTTCAAGGCCGTGCTCGACGGCGGGCTCGAGGCCCGACCCGCGAACGTGCTGATTCTAGCCACCTCGAACCGCCGTCACCTCATTCCGGAGCGGATGTGGGAGAATCTGGAAGCAACGCACGGTCCTGGAGGCGAGCTTCACCCGGGCGAAACCAGCGATGAGAAAATCTCCCTCTCCGACCGTTTCGGGCTGTTATTGCCGTTCCTGGGCTTCGATCAGGTGACCTACCTGCGAATCATCGAGTACCACGCGCAAGAGATCGGACTTCTGGGAAAGCTCTCGCGCGAAGAGCTGGAGGCGCGGGCGTTGCGCTTTGCGCTCGACCGAGGCAGCCGCAGCGGGCGGACGGCGCGGCACGCCTGCATTGCGATCCTGCAGGGGCTGGAGGGCGGGAGGCCATGAGCTCCACCCGCACGGTCGCCACACTCCTGGTCCAGTGCCCCGATCGCAAAGGTCTGATCGCGACCCTGGCGCAGCTCCTGTACAACCACGGCGCGAACATTCTGCAGGCCCAGCAGCATACGGAGTCGAGCGAGCAGATGTTCTTCCAACGCATCCGCTTCGATATGGCGGAGCTCGATATCTCGCGACAGGCTCTCCAGGATCTGCTGAGCATCGAATGTGAGCGTTACAAGATGCGCTGGCGGATCAGCTATAGCGATCGGCCGAAGCGCCTGGCGATCTTCGTCTCGAAGTTCGAGCACTGTCTACACGACCTCCTCCTGCGCCACCGTCTGGGAGAGTTCGACTGCGAGCTCTCGATGGTGATCTCGAACCATCCCGATCTCGAGCCGGTCGCGAGCCAGTTCGGCGTCCCCTTCCACGTCTTCCCCATCACATCGGAGACGAAGGCCGAGCAGGAGAAGAAGGAGATCTCATTCCTCGAGCAGGAGAAGGTCGACCTCATCGTGCTGGCGCGCTACATGCAGATCCTGAGCGATCGGTTCCTCTCGCGCTTTCCAGAGCGCATCATCAACATCCATCACAGCTTCCTTCCCGCCTTCAGCGGCGCTCGTCCCTATCACCAGGCGCACGAACAGGGCGTCAAGCTCATCGGGGCCACGGCGCACTACGCCACATCGGAGCTGGACGAGGGCCCGATCATCGCGCAGGATGTCGTGGCCTGCAGCCATCGCGATACGGTGCAAGACCTGGTGCGGAAGGGACGTGATGTGGAGCGTATGGTGCTCGCGCGCGCGGTGAGCTGGCACGTTGACGATCGCGTGCTCGTATACGGCCGCCGCACGATCGCTTTCTGAGACGCGCCGGGTGCCCGCCATCAAGAGCAAGCCCGCGCTGCTCGGAGGCCCCAAGACGGTCACGCGAGCATTCCCGGTTTGGCCGCGGGTCGACGACGAGGTCGTACGCGAGGTCACACGCGTTATGACCTCCGAGCCGCTCTGCCCCGTCGGAAATACGGGAATCCAGGGAGAGTTCGAGCGCAGCTTCGCCTCGTTTCATGGGCGCCGCTTCGGCCTCGCGACCAGCAGCGGAACCGCGGCCCTGATGCTCTCGGTCCACGGCGCGGGCGTGGAGCCCGGTGACGAGGTCATCGTCTCCCCCTTCACCTGGGGCGCTTCCATCTCGTGCGTGCTGCAATGCGCGGCTATCCCCGTCTTCGCAGACATCGATCGCGTGACGCTCGCGCTGGATCCGGAGTCGGTGCGAGCGCGCATCACGCCACGCACGCGCGCCATCGTGTTGGTGCATCTCTTCGGCTACCCCGCGGAGATGGAGGGCTTGCTCGCTGTGGCAGACGAGCACGGCCTGGCCGTGATCGAGGACTGCGCCCAGGCGGCCGGGGGCCTCTACAAGGGTCGCCGGCTGGGGTCGCTGGGGCAGTTCGGCGCTTTCAGTCTTCAGGCCAGCAAGAACCTGACGGGCGGAGAGGGGGGCATCCTCATCTGCGACGATCGGCGGGCCTACGAGCGCGCGATGAGCCTGGGAACCCACCCGCTGCGGCTCGAGGCCGAGCTCGAGCTCGATGAGTTTCGCCAGAGGATCGACTCGCTGGCGTACAGCTTTCGCATGCATACCGCCTGTGCGGCCATGGCGAACACCCAGCTCAAGTATCTCGACGACTGGACCCAGGCGCGCAACCGGAACGCGCGCCGATTCTACGACGCGGTACGGGAGCTGCCCTTCCTGCAGGTCCAGGAGCCGCCAGGCGAGGCCAGCGGCTCGCGCCACGCCTACTACCGCGTGCCCTTCCTGTACGTTCCCGATGTGCTGCCCATCGACCGCGACCTCTTCAGCGCCGCGCTGCGGGCAGAGGGGGTACCGGCGCAGGCCTACGTTCGGGTGCCCTTCTACCTGAGGCCGCGTTTCCGGCAGCGCGACTGGCTCGGCCGCGGCTTCCCCTGGTCCCTGGGGGAGCCACCGCCGCAGTACAAGGTAGGCGACTGTCCCGTGGCCGAGGCGCTATGCGCGCAAGAACTGGAGCTCGAGGGAAGCCTTCACGAGGACGTACCGGAGCTGATTGAGCAGATCGCGGACGCGATCGCCAAGGTCGGCGAAAGCGCACAGGACATCGCAGCAGCCTCTCAGCGGGGAGGTCTCGTTCTGACCTAGAACCCCATGTCCATACCGCCACCCATGCCGCCCATGCCACCCATGCCACCCATGTCGGGAGCGCCACCCCCCCCGCCCCCGGGTCCCCCCCCCTTGACGGGCTCGGGCTTCTCGGTGACAGCGATCTCGGTCGTGAGCAGCAGGCCAGCCACGCTCGCCGCGTTCTGCAGCGCGATGCGCACGACCTTGGCGGGATCGATTACCCCGGCCTTGACCAGGTCGCAGTACTCCTCGGTCACCGCATCGAGGCCGAAGTCACCGGTCTTTTCGCGCACGCGGCTCAGGACCACCGCGCCCTCGAGCCCGGCGTTCTCGGCGATCTGCTGCAGCGGCCAGGACAGCGCCTGGCGCACGATGTCCGCGCCCACGGCCTCGTCACCCTCTAGCTTGAGATCGTCCAGTACACTCTCGGCGCGGATCAAGGCGACGCCGCCGCCAACCACGATGCCCTCCTCGACCGCCGCCCGGGTCGAGTTCAGCGCGTCCTCGACGCGCGCCTTCGTCTCCTTGAGCTCGGCCTCCGTTGCCGCGCCAACCTTGATCACCGCCACACCGCCGGCCAGCTTGGCCAGCCGCTCCTGCAGCTTCTCGCGGTCGTAGTCCGAAGTGGTCTCCTCGATCTGCTTGCGCATCTGGCTACAGCGGCCCTCGATATCGGACTTATTGCCTGCACCGTCGATGATGGTGGTGTTGTCGCGGTCGATCACCACCCGCTTGGCCCGGCCCAGATCCTGGAGCGTGACCGACTCGAGCTTGATTCCCAGATCCTCACTGATGGACTTCCCACCGGTGAGAATCGCGAGGTCGTCCAGCATGGCCTTGCGGCGGTCGCCGAAGCCCGGCGCCTTCACCGCAACAGTGTGCAGGGTGCCTCGGATCTTGTTCACGACCAGCGTTGCGAGAGCCTCGCCCTCGACGTCCTCGGCGATGATCAGAAGCGGCTTGCCAGAGCGCGCGGTGCCCTCGAGCAGCGGCACCATGTCGCGCATGCTCGAGATCTTCTTCTCGTGGATCAGGATGTACACGTCCTCGAGGACGACCTCCATGCGCTCGGCATCGGTCACGAAGTAGGGCGAGAGGAAGCCACGATCGAACTGCATGCCCTCGACCACGTCGAGCGTGGTGTCGATGCTCTTGGCCTCCTCCACCGTGATGACGCCTTCCTTGCCGACCTTCTCCATCGCATCGGCGATCATGTCGCCGATCTTGGTGTCGCCGTTGGAGGATACGGTTCCCACCTGCGCGATCTCCTCGCGGCCACGAACTCTGCGAGCGTTCTTCTGCAGCTGCTCGACGATCGCTGCGACCGCCTTCCGGATGCCGCGCTGAAGCTCCATGGGGTTGGCACCCGCAGCCACCAGCTTAAGACCCTGATTGAAGATGCCCTGCGCCAGCACGGTCGCCGTCGTGGTCCCATCGCCGGCCACATCCGAGGTCTTGGAGGCGACCTCCTTGAGCATCTGGACACCAAGGTTCTCGAACTTGTCTTCGACCTCGATGGCCTTGGCCACCGTGACGCCGTCCTTGGTCGACGTGGGTGCACCCCAGCTCTTATCGATCAGCACGTTGCGGCCCCGAGGGCCCATCGTGAGCTTGACAGCGTTGGCCAGAATGTTGACCCCATCCCGAAGCGCTGCGCGCGCATCTTCGTGAAAGCGGATTTCCTTTGCAGCCATGATCCCCTACTCCAAGATCGCGAGGACATCGTCCTCGGAAATGATCAAATAGTCATCGCCCTCGAGCTTTACTTCCGATCCCGAGTACTTCGAGAACAGCACGCGGTCCCCCTTCTTGACCCCCATCGCGATCAGGTTGCCCTTGTCGTCGCGCTTGCCCGGTCCAGCCGCCTCCACGCGGCCCTGCTGGGGCTTCTCCTTGGCCGTATCGGGAATGATGATTCCCCCGCTGGTCTTCTCGTCTTCCTCGAGCCGCTCTACGATTAGCCGGTTATGGAGCGGACGAACCTTGATGGCCATGTGGGCACCCCTCCTGGGCAATTTCCTGCTGGTCGGACGGCCGAACCAATCTCCGCCGCTCCCCGGCAGGGGACGACGCAACCTAAGCTTGCGATTCGTGGTGTCAAGCCCTACTGCGTCGGGCCCGATCTAGAGGCGATGACCTCCGGCAGCGGCCGCCGCCTCCCGAGCGCCCTCGGGCTCGCCCTACTGGTTCTGCTCGTGTCCAGGCTGAGCGGGGCGGCGGAGGTCGAGGTCTACCGACCCCGCCACCGGCCGGCCGCGGAGCTCGCCCCCCTGGCCCAGGGCCTGCTGGGCTCACGCGGGACGGCCGTGGCCGATCCCCACAGCGGGAAGCTCATCCTCAGCGGCTCCGAGACCGCTGTCGCGCAGGCCCTCCGGGCCCTGCGTGAGCTGGATGCGCCGCTCCGCCAGTACCGCATCGAGGCGCGCGCGACCAGCGAGGAGCTGCTCCGCCAACGCGGGTTCGAAATCCACAGCTGGCTCGAGCTCGGCGATCTGCGGATCGGCCGCATCCGCAGCATCGATTCGGGCGGGCGTGTGGTCTTCCGCACGCTGAGCACGGAGGGAGGGGAACTGCTGCTGGTCAACGTCCTGGTGCTGGAGGGCCGCACGGCCGAGATCTGGACCGGGACCGCGCAGCCGGTGTACCTGCGGGTCTTCCGCAAGCGGGACACAGACGAGCAGATCCTCGAGACCACGCCGCTGGTCCCGATCCGCAGCGGCTTCCAGCTGCGGCCGAGAAGTCTCAGGGGGGGCTCCGTGGAGCTCGAGGTCGTGGCCGTGATCGAGGAGGAAACTCCCTACGGCAAGCGGGTGGAGGCGTTAGCGGGCACACGCGTCAAGCTGGCGCCCGGCGAGGAGATCGTGGTCGCCGAGATCCGTCGGGAGGGCACGGGCGTCCACGCGATTCCCTTCGCAACACACCAGCAACAGGAGTACGCCAGCGATACGCTGGTCTGGGTGCGCGTCAGCTCAGAAGATTCCGACCCACGACCTTGAGCTGCAGGATGGGTTTGACCCCCTCGAAGATGGGCAGGACCTGCGCGTCCACCACGTAGCGGCTGATGGCGTACTCCTCCGCATAGCCCCAGCCGCCGTGCAGGAGCTGTCCCTCCTGGCTGACGTCGACCGCCACGTCGCAAGCCAGGAGCTTGCACTGCGCGGCATAGGGTGCGGCGGCGCGCTCGTCCTCGTCCATGGCCCTGGCCGCGGCGTAGGTGATGGCGCGTGCCGCAGCCAACTGGATGGTCATCCAGCCCAGCCGGTGCTGCGTGAGCTCGAACTCAATCAGTGCGCGCCCGAACTGGTTGCGGTCGAGCACGTACTCCACCGCCCTCTCCAACGCCGCCTGGGCCACGCCACAGGCCCGAGCGCCCGTCTGGAGCCGCCCCGCCGCAAAGCCGCCCATCTGCAGATAGAAGCCCCGGCCCCGGCCCTGCTCCTCACCCACCAGATTTTCCTTGGGCACGAAGTAGCCCTCGAAGTTGAGCGTGAACGAATGCATGCCGCGGTAGCCGGGGGTGGCGTCCGCCCTGCCGCTAAGCTTGCCCCCTCCGCGCTGAGTGACCTCGAACTCGTGGCCCGGATGCGAGGGCTTCGGCACGATAAAGAGCGAGAGACCACGCGCGCCCAGCGAGGGATCCGGTTCGCTCCGACATAGAACCGCCAGCACGTCCGCGCGGCCGGCGAAAGTACACCAGGCCTTGGGCCCGGTGATGCGATAGCCTTCGACACCGTCCAGTGTGTGAGGTTCCGCTCGGCACTTCACGCTCGCGACGTCACTCCCCACATCAGGCTCGGTCACGCTGATCCCGACCATGACCTCACCGCTCGCGAGCTTGGGAAGCCATTTCTCCTTCTGCGCCCGAGTCCCGCCCGAAAGCAGCGCCTTGCTCAGGATCTCGGGACGCGTGATGAGCGAGCCCGCCGCGGCCAGCGAAACCCGCGAGAGCTCTTCCGTCGTGATCACCATCGGCAAGTTGCCCATCCCGCTGCCACCGTACTCCTCCGGCACCGATAGCCCGAAGTACCCGAGCTCACCCATCTTCTGGATGAACGCTTCGGGCACTAGCTCGTCCGCGCGGTGGATGCGCTCGGCGTGCGGCGCAATCTCGGTCTCGGCGAAGGTCCGGACCGCATCGCGCGTGAGCTCATAGATCTCTTCGAGCGGGCAGTTGTTACGGCCGCGCTGCTCGGAGATCTGCCAGCCGATGGAGCAAAGACGCTCGTCCCGCAGTGCTTGGCGCATGAAGCTCCGGACTTCGGGTACGAGCGCTTCCTCCCCCGCCAGCCCGTGCTCCTCCGCATGTACGTCCAACGCCCGAGAGAACTCGGCGGCCACCTGCCCCGCAAAGACGCCAGCCTGCTCCTGATATTGCGCACCCGTGTTACGCGCGTAGTCGAGCAGATCGCGGGCCGCGCGCAGGCGCGTCGCCAGGTCCGCGATCCGAACTACCACGACCTGCTGTTCATCGATCTCACGTCCGCGTGCGTGAGCGATGATCTTCTGCATGAGCGCGTCCAGCGCATCCAGAGTCTGCTCCGTACCTTTAAGACCGATGGGACTGAGCAAAGCGACCTCCCGGCTCGGCTCGGACCGTGCCTGCTTCCACGACCAGCCTACCCGGACCGCAAATTTTTCGCACCCCGCAACGATTACCCATCAGCAAGCGGCAACTTCGGACCCAGGTCGCCGCGACGCTCATCACAGGCGACGGCACACCCCTTGCTCCCATAGCGGGCAAGGAGTGGAGAACAGTGCATAAAATGCGCAGTTCGTCCGGGTTTCGTTCGTCCGGGACCGGTACGTCCGGCTTCAGCCTACTGGAGCTGATGGTTGTTGTAGCGATCATCGCGATCGTGAGCGCGATGGTGGCTCCGTCGCTTCAGGCCTACAGCGTGCGCGAGTCGGCACGCTCCAACGCTCAGAACATCGCGGCGCTGCTGGCCGAGGCCCGCTCGCGTGCGATCGATGAGGGCACCAACTACATCGTGCTCTTCACCACGCCCATGGTGCTGAGCAACCCCATCACCGGCCTCTCCGCCCCCATCGCCCAGGTGGTCCAGGACGTCAACAACAACTGGGTGGTGAACGGCGGCATCGATGTCGTGCGCAACGTTTTCGCCGCTCCGGACACCAAGCCGGCCGTCACGGCCTACGGCGTGGGCGGAGTGCCGCCCTTCAACACCAGCCCGCTCGCCCCCGAGGACATTCCCGGCGGGGGTCTGGCCGATCTCTCCGCGCTCGCCAACGGCACCACCTTTCCCAACTTCGCCGGCTCCCCCGCCATCGGCTTCACCCCGCGCGGCATCCCGGTCAACCTCAATACCACCACCGTCCCGGGATCCGGCGCCGGAGCCTTCTACATCACCGACAACAACAAGACCGTGTACGCCGCGGTGCTCATGCCGCTGGGCGGAGTCCGCGTACGCGTGCTCGATCCCGTGCTCAACAACTGGCTCTAGGAGACCCCGGTGCGTCGACGTGCAGAAAGCCCCGCGAGCCCGCCGCACGGCTTCACCCTGATCGAGGTCATGATCGCCCTCACCATCATGAGCGTGGGCGTGCTCTCGATCGGCCTGGCCCAGCTCTCAGCGCTCAAGCTCTCGACCCTGTCGGGCCGCCTCTCCCAGGCCATGTACCTGGCCGAGGAGCAGATGGAGATCTTCCGCTCCATGCCCTGGGGCCCGACCTTCACCACCGCTGCGGTGAACGTGCCCGATCCACAGGGACTGATCACGCCGGTGCAGGGCGACTCCGCCCAGTTCAACCGCAGCTGGACCATCACGCCCAACGCCCCCCCTCACGGACTCACCGGGATCACCGTGACCGTGGTCTGGGCCAACTCCAACGGCGCACGCCAGACCGTCGCCCTGCAAGGACTGAGAGGACC
>SMWZ01000009.1 GCA_004356455.1 Deltaproteobacteria bacterium | reverse complement strand
GAACTCGGCGAGAGCCTTATCGAGCTTCCCGTCCGCAAGGTAGCTGTTTCCCGCGTACGCGTATTGCTCCGCGAGCACCACCTTGCCGTCGCGACGGGCACAGCCCACGCACAGCAGGACTAACGAGACAGAAAGGCAAACGACCTGTAGGACCGAACTCCGTCTCATGGCCTCTCGAGCGGCGGCATCATCACCAACGTTTCTGGGTCGTTGCCAGATTCACCCTCAGCAAAGGAAGCAAAGGGCGATTCTCAGCGAATCGCCCCCAGCGAGACGAGACAGGTTACCCTGGGCCGCGGCGCTGTGTCAACGCGCAGGAAAACCCCTGAGCGCGCAATTTGCTCGCCGCGGCGGGGTTCCGCGTCGAGCTGCCGGCTGCTGAGGGCGCTGCTTGAGTCCGATAAAGGGCGCGGGGTAAACTCCCGGTGCCCCGAAGACAGGGGCGGCTTTCCGTCCGCAGGACGGGGCCATACGGACTTGGAAACGCTGGAGAGTGTCATGTCGAGTGGGCAGGGAGTGAGCATTCAGGGTGCAGTAACAGCGAACCGAATCGACGAGCTGGAGCAGCTTCTGGGCGTACCCGCTTGTCGGGCGCTGGGCATCTACCGTGTGCCCGATGACTTCGTGCTCTCGGTCGTGATCCCGGTCTACAACGAGGTAGACACGGTGGAGCAGGTCATCGAGCACGTGCGTTCCATCCCACTCAACCTCGAGATCATCGTCGTCGACGATGGCAGCACCGACGGTACGGTGGAGATCCTCAAGGGTCTCGAGAACGACCCGGGGCTACGGATCTTCTTCAGCGAGGTCAACCAGGGTAAGGGAGCCGCGCTCAAGATCGGCTTCGAGAAGGCGACCGGCGCGGCCGTCATCGTGCAGGACGCGGATCTCGAATACGACCCCGGGGACTACCTGAAGCTGCTGCAGCCGATCGTGGACGGCCAGGCGGACGTCGTGTTCGGGAGCCGGTTCGCCGGCGAGCGGCACCGCGTGCTCTACTTCTGGCACTACCTGGGCAATAGGTTTCTCACGCTTCTCTCCAACGCCTTCACCAATCTCAACCTCACCGACATGGAGACGGGTTACAAGCTCTTCCGTCGCGAGGTGATCCAGCAGATCGCGCCCACACTCGAGGAGTCGCGCTTCGGCATCGAGCCCGAGCTCACGGCCAAGGTGGCCAGGCTACAAGGCGTACGCATCTTCGAGCTGCCCATCAGCTACTCGGGCCGCACCTACCAGGAGGGCAAGAAGATCACCTGGCGCGACGGGATGTCCGCCCTTCGCTGTATTTTCAAGTACGGCCTGCGCAAGTAAGTCGAGCGCGGCGTGACGCCCCGCGGGAGTGCCGGGTGGGTCTGCGTCGCCCTGCTCGCGGCGACGCTGGCGGCCTACTGGGAGGTCCCCCGGCTCGGCTTCGTGGATTTCGATGACTTCGACTACGTCGTCGAGAACCCGCAGGTGCAGGGCGGGCTTACGCTGGAGGGCGCGCGCTGGGCCTGGACCACAACCCACCTCGGCTACTGGGCACCGCTGCTCTGGCTCTCCTACATGCTGGACGTCGAGCTCTATGGTCCCGGGGCCGCCGGGCACCACCTCACCAACCTGCTGCTCCACGTCGCGAACGTGTTGCTGCTCTTTGCGCTCCTGTGGCGCTCGACCCGGAGCTTGTGGGCCAGCGCCTGCGTCGCGCTGGTCTTCGCGGTCCATCCCCTCAACGTCGAGTCCGTGGCCTGGGTGACGGAGCGCAAGAACGTGCTGAGCACGCTCTTCTGGCTACTCGCCACTGCGTACTACGTGTCCTACCGCGAACGCGGCTCGCGCAGCGCTTACGCCCTGTTGGCCAGCTGCATGCTCTTGGGACTGATGGTCAAGGCCACGCTCGTGACCCTGCCCATCGTGCTCCTGCTAATGGACGTCTGGCCACTGAAAGCCGCGCGCTCAGTGCGGGGGCTGCTACGGCTGGGCATCGAGAAGCTACCGCTCCTCCTGCTCTCTGCGGCCGCAAGCGGCTTCACCTACCTGGCACAGCGCGAAGCGGGGGCCATCAGTGGCTTCGTCCAACTCTCCCTGGGGCTGCGCGCCGAGAACGCCATCGTGTCCTATGTCCGCTACCTCGGGAAGTGGCTTTGGCCGAGCCACCTGGCCGTGCTCTATCCCTACCCCAGCTTGCTCGGTGTGGATATGTGGAGCGCCCTTCAGGTCGGCGCTGCGGGCACAGCCTTGGCCGCCATGACCGCGCTCGCGCTTCGTGAAGCGAGGCGCCGACCGTACCTCTTCGTGGGTTGGTGCTGGTACGGGGTCGTCCTGGTCCCGCTGATCGGCCTGGTTCAGGTGGGTGAGCAAGCGCTCGCCGACCGCCACATGTACCTGCCCATGATCGGGTTGCTGATCGTCGTCGCCTGGGGGGCCGCGGACCTCGTCGGGCGCTGGCGCTACGGGAAGCCGGTGGCCGCTGCCGCCACCGCGCTAGTGGTGATCGCGTGCATCGCCTGCACGCGTGCCCAGGTCAGCCACTGGCGGAACAGCCTGACCCTGTTCGAGCGCGCAGTCGCGGTAACGGACGACAACTGGGTCGCCCTCAATAACGTGGCCTGGTACCGAGCCACCTGTCCGGATGTCAGCGTGCGCGACGGTGCACGCGCGGTCGCGCTCGCGGAGCGTGCCTGTGAGATCACACGCTACCTCGACGGCGAGTACCTGGACACGCTGGCCGCGGCCTACGCGGAGGCCGGCCGCTTCGAGGAAGCGGTCAGCAGCTCGCGGCGCGCAATCGCTCTGGCCACGTCGGCCGGCCGGACGCGGCTCGCGGACGTATTTCGGAAACGCCTGGCCCACCACTCGGAGCGACGCCCCTATCGCTCCAGCCGCGGCTGTCCCTGAGCCGCTCGCACCGTCCTCAGTCGAGGTAGCCGAGCGCCCGCAACTGCTCGATGCGCTCCCTCTCGGCGGCGGCCGGAAGCCCGCGCCTCGGGCAGCTGCCCGCCACCCGCAGGGGCCGGCCGGCCTGGTAGAGCTCCCGTCGCTGCTCAAAGCGCACGATCCCCTCGCGCTGCCCCGCATCAGCGGCGATCTGCGCGGCCTGCGTGATGGTCGTCACGGCCTCCGGGAACCGGCCCGCCTCCGCGTAGGCCGCGGCCAGCGTATCGAGGAACTCGCTGTCGCCGTCTTGCATGATCCGGCTGGCGCGTTCGGCGAGCACCACAGCACGCTCTCCGTCCCGGATCGATGCGTCCGGGCAGGTGGCGAGCGTCCAGGCGACGTTGTTGAGAGCCATCCAGCTGTCCGCAGCCTGGGCCAGCGCGCGCTCGCGGTCCGTCAGAATGTCGGGCTGCATCGGTTCGATGGCGCGAGCCTTACGCCACGCAGCAGTATCGTGCGTGTCGATGTAGGTCGGAGAGTGAGCCTCGAGAAATCCGTCCACCAAGACCTCCTCCAGCACCCGCCCGTCCATATCGCGTCCGATGGGGAGACCCTTCAGCAGCAGGATCGTGGGGGCCAGGTCCAGCACGTTTCCCAGGACCGGCAGCGCCGACGCTGTACGCGGCAGCTCGCCGCTGGAGCGTCGTAGCTGCTTGCCCGCGGCGATCAGTACACCCGGCAGCGGGTCATCGTGCCCCCCCGAGTTGGCGGCCTCGGCCGGCAGGTCGGGCCGAAACACCTGAGCCCGGTTGGTCGCCTGCATGCCGTGGTCCGAGACGACAAAGACATTGGCGTCCCGAGCCAGGTGCGCCATGAGCTTGCCCAGAAAGAGATCGACACGCTCGTAGTAGCGCGGAATCACCCCCGAGAACTCTTGGATCTCCCGAGCCGAAGGTGGATGCTTGAACTGTTCGGGATGCAGATAGCGCCAGAACCGATGGCTCACCACATCGGTTCCGCCGAAGTAGAGCATCAGCAGATCAAACTCGTCCCCCGGAGCCAGCAGCTTGGTAGCGACGGAGAAATAGATCTGGTCCGCGCGCAGCGCCCAGAGGGAGTTTTCGACCAGCTCGCTCTCGAGGGGCGAGCGCGGGCTCGGGGCCTCGCCGAAGATCTCCGCCTGCGAGCGCGGCAGCTCGGCCACGACCTCGTCCACGATCTCCATCACCCGATGCTGCAGGCGGCTCGGATGTACCTGACCTGCCTGGCCCCGCACCAGGCCACCCTTCCATACACCGAGCGCCCGGCGCGCCGCAGCCACGGTGTCGACCTGGAGCTCGGTGTTGGTCTGGGCCACCATGGAGCCACGCACTTTCTCCGTCGGAAAAGTCAGCCACCAGCCGATCACATGCACCGTCCGGCCCGCGTCGGAGAAGATGTTCCAGAGCGCCTTCGTCCTGCGATCCCGGCTGTCGTAGAGCCGCAGGCTTCCTGCGGGCCCGGAGGGGGTGATCATGTGCAGAATGCCGTGCTTGCGGGGGACCTTCCCGGTGGCGACCGAGGTCCAGATGACGGGCGACAGCGTCGGGCTGAACGTCTCGAGCCGTCCATACACGCCGCTCTTCATCAGTCGGGCCAGCGCGGGCAGCCGACCCTGGTGAAGCAGCGGGAGCAACACGTCCCACTCCAGCCCGTCGACGCCAATCAGCAAGACGGGGAGGTCCAGCGAAGGTTCCGAGGTCTGCTCGCGCTGGGACGCGTCGCCGCAGGCGACCATGCCCAGCACAGCTAAAACCAGGAGCCACATCGTGCGCGCATTATGGCACACGCTATGCTACGCGCCGCATGACGGAGTTCTTCTTCCGACTCACGCCGGACTGGGTCTTGCGCGCGGTCGAACTCGGGGGCTTCGAACCCACGGGACACTGCACGATGCTCAATGCGCTGGAGAACCGTGTCTACGATCTGCGCCTGACCAACGACTCTCACGTGATCGTGAAGTTCTACCGGCCCGGTCGCTGGAGCCGCGAGGCCATCCTCGAGGAGCACGCCTTCCTGCAGGAGCTACGCGAAGCCGAGATCCCCGTCTGCGCCCCCCTGCCGTTCTCCGACGCTGATACCGTGCACAGCGTCGAAGGCATCTACTACGCCGTGTGGCCGCGCACGGGCGGTCGCCCCGCGGAGGAGCTGGGCGACGCCGAGATCGAGATCCTAGGACGTCTGCTGGCACGCATCCATAACGTCGGTGCGGTGTGCAAGGCGCAGCATCGAGCTGTACTCGAAGCGCGGTCCTACGCGCTCGAGCCGCTCACCCGCCTCGAGCAGCCCGGTTTTCTGCCCAAAGCCTACGCCCAGCGCTTTCGCCGGGCGGTTCTGGAGCTCGCCTCCATCTACGACGAGCTCAGCGCCAACATTCCCCTGCACCGCATTCACGGGGACTGTCACTCCGGAAACCTGCTGCGTGGTGACGAGGGCTGGTTCTTCCTCGACTTCGATGACTTCCTCACGGGTCCCGCCGTACAGGACGTGTGGATGCTGCTGCCCGGGCGCGATGCCGAGGCCGAGCGTCAGCGGGCTCAACTGATCGCTGCCTACCGGCAGTTCCGTGAGTTCGAGACGGCCTGGCTACGCCTGGTCGAGCCGCTGCGCGCGCTGCGCTTCATCCACTACGCCGCCTGGATCGCCCGCCGCTGGAAAGATCCCGCGTTCCCCGCGAGCTTCCCCCACTTCGGCACGGACGCCTACTGGGAGAATGAAACCCGCGACCTCGAGCTCCAGCTCGAGCGCATCACGACAACTCCCCCCGGGGGGAGTTGATGCAGGAGCACCGACGCCACGCCACAGCCCCCTCTGCTATGCTGCATATGCGGGGGCAACGAGCGTGATCAAGAGCGTCCAGAGCCGGGTTTGGGCCTTCGACATGGAATGGATCCCCGACCCGCTCGCGGGTCGGCTGCTCTACGACCTGCCCGAGGCGGTCTCCGAGCCCGCGGAGATCATGCAGGCCATGTGGCAGGCTGGCGGCGCGACATCCGAGAATCCGACGCCGTTTCTGAAGACGGTGCTTTGCCGCATCGTGTCGATCGCGGCGCTCGAGCGCCGCGTTCTCCCCAATGGGCAGGTCGCACTCAACCTGATGTCTCTGCCCCACAACATCGACGACCCGGAGGAGACCCGAGAGTCACAGGTGGTCGGAAAGTTTCTGGACGCGCTCGGGGAGCACCGCCCGCAGCTGGTGGGGTTCAACTCGATCCAGTCCGATCTAAAGATCCTCATCCAGCGCGGCGTGATCCTGGGCCTGCGCGCCGAGGATTTCTGCCGGCGTCCGGAGAAGCCCTGGGAGGGCATCGACTATTTCGCACGCGGAAGCGAGTGGAACGTCGATCTCAAGGACGTGCTCGGCGGCTGGGGCATGGTGGTGCCATCGCTGCACCAGCTCGCGGTGCAGTCGGGAATTCCAGGCAAGATGGACGTGGACGGGAACCAGGTCGCGCAGCTCTGGCTCGAGGGCGAGCTGCGGCGCATCGTCCAGTACAACGAGTTTGATGCGATCACGACATATCTGCTGTGGCTCCGGCTCGCCCACTTTGCCGGCCACTTCACCAATGACGGCTACGTCGCGGAGCAGCAGCGCGTACGCGACCTGCTCGAGCGTGAGCGCAAGCAGGCCACGAGGACTCACCTGGAACTCTACCTGGAGGAGTGGGATCGCCTGCGCAAGGTGACCGCCTCCGAACGCGCCTGACCCAAGCCTAGACTTCTAATCCCACCGAGCGCATCAAAGCGAGCGCGTTGCTCTTTGTGATCACGCCATCACGCAGTCGATAGTCGAAGTACATCTTCCCGTTCGAGAGCTGGTCCTGGAAGTGCACGTTGCGAGCGCGCGGGGCGAGCTCGTTGGCAATCTCGGCCAAAGCCAGGTCGTGCGTGGTAATCAGCCCGACCGCGCCGCGTTCGACCAGGCCGCGCGCGACGGCCGCGGCCCCGATGCGCCGGTCGTGGGAGTTGGTGCCCTGCAGGATCTCATCGAAGAGAAACAGCACGGGGCGGGACTCGGAGCAAAGCTCCACCGCCCGGTGCAGCCCGCGGATCTCCGCGTAGAAACGTGAGGTTCCCTCCTGCAGCGAGTCCTGAACGCGCAACGAGGCGCCGATCGCCAGCGGCGAGAGCACGAGTCGCCGCGCACGTACGGGCGCGCCCGCAAGCCCGAGTACGACGTTCACGCCGACCGTGCGCAGGAGTGTGCTCTTGCCGGACATGTTGGAGCCGCTCACGACCAGCAGGGACAGTTTCGGGTCGAGCCGCAGATCGTTGCGTACGCAGCGCGACTCGGGCAGCAACGGATGACCGATCTGCTCGCCCTCGAACCGCGGCCCCTCCTCGGTCAGCTCAGGGAAGGGATCGGCGGGACATTCGTAGGCATAGCTCGCCAGGTCGCACAGCGCCTCGAACTCACCCGCGACCTCGAGCCAGCGGGCGACCTCGCTGCCGCACTCGCGCCGCCAGGCCTCGATGGCAAAAGCGATCTGCGTACTCCAGAGCAGCAGCACCGAGATCGGCGCAAAGAGCTGATTGCGACGCGCATCCAGCAGGTCAACCAGCCGGCGCAGGCGTCCGATCTCCTCCGAAGGCACGCGATGACGCCCCTGAAGCGCTGCCCGCAGCTCCACCAGCCGCGGCGCCTCGAAACGTTCACGCTCGATCCCCTCGAGCAGCAGGGCGAAGATGCCGAGCTCGCGGGCGGGCTTCTCCACATCCGCCAGCACGCCCGAGACGCGGCTCCGGAGGCCCAGCCCAAACAGTCCCTGGAGGCAGAGCGCCCCCAGCAGCGGGCCCAGCCCCGCCCCGCCCCAGATCGCCGCCGCCAGAGCGGATGTGGTGAGCGCTACCAGAGCCGCCCCAACCCAGCGCAGGCCAGGGAAGGCCAGGCGGGGGGGGGCCGCACCCCAGGCGGCCAGCGCCTCCGGGTGCACTCCCGCCCGCACCTCCGGGCCCACGACGGCCTGGCGCTCGCGCAGGTCGAGGCCCGGGCGCAGCTCGGCGACGGCCACCTGACGCGCCCGCACCTCGGCGGGATCCGCGGGGGTGCAAAGCCAGCGCGCCAGCGTCTCCTCCCCGGCGCGAGTTTGAGCCCGGCTCAAGCGCTCGAACAGCGAGCCGCGCCCGAAGACGTCGAGGTGGAGCGCGTAGGGATGAGACGCATCCGCGAACTCCTCCCCGCCCCGTCCGCGCCCGGCGAAGCGGTCGTCCAGGCACGCCAGGCCATGCTCGTAGTACCCAACGGCGCGCTCCGCCCGCGTATGCGCGCGTCGCGCCCGCTCGTGCAGCAGGATGAGCGCCAGAAATACGCCCACGGGCAGCAGCAGCCAGGCGCGAGAGAGGCCCAGCTGCGCCAGCGCCCACCACGCGAGCACGACGCCGGCGGCCAGGAGCAGGCGAGCGTGACTGATCGCGCGCGCCTGCGCCGCCCAGCGCGCGGCAGTAGCCCGTCGCGCCTCGAGCCGCGTGGCGTATTCGCGTCGGGGGTCTTCTCCGGCCACCGAGTTCACGGCGTCCGAGGGTAGGCGAGGCCTGGAGCGAGCGCCGCTGTCGGCTCGACACGGTCGCGGAGCTGCGGCATCCAACTCCAGAGGACCCGATCACGGGGAGCGGAAGGCCATGCCAGAGAAGCTGATCAAATCCGACGCCGAGTGGCGCGAGAAGCTGACGCCCGAGCAATACGAGGTCTGTCGCGGTGGCGGCACCGAGCCCGCATTCAGCGGGCGCTACTGGGACTGCAAGGACCGCGGAACGTACCGCTGCGCGTGCTGCGGCAACGAGCTCTTCAACGCCCGCACCAAGTTCGACTCCGGCACCGGCTGGCCAAGCTTCTCGGCTCCGCTCGATCCGGAGCGGCTCGAGACCGCGGACGACGCTAGCTACGGCGTGCGTAGGACCGAGGTCACGTGCAGCCGCTGCGACGCCCACCTGGGGCACGTCTTCGAGGACGGACCCGAGTCCACAGGCAAACGCTACTGCATCAACTCCGCCGCGCTCGAGCTCGAGCCGGAGGAGTGACGGAGCGCGCGTTCCGGCGCCAGCCTGGAATGCGCTGAGGCGGCCACAAGATAGCCACCCCCACTGCCTACCCGCTGCGTACGGGTGAACCCAGCGACGGTGAAGTTCTCACTCCGCTGACCCGAATAGACTCATGGTTCACGCTGTGACCGGGACCAGGCACGAGACCTCGATCCAGCGCGAGCGTCGTGGTCGAAGACTTGGCTGGCGCCCCAGCCCGAGCCCTATGCAAGAAGAAAAACCCCAAGCCGGATTCACCGAGTGGCTGCTCGAGGCCCTCTTCGGTGGCCCGCGCGCGATGACTGTCGAAGACACGCGGGTGGGTCTTAGCTTCGTGGTCCGCCGGCCGCTCTTCAGGAACCTGCACCACTACAGCCGCAAGTTTGCCATCGGCCAGATCGATGCTTGGGTCTGTAACCCCACCTGCACCGCCGAGAACTGTGGCTCCGAGGTGGTTCGACTGATCCCCGCCGCCGGAACCTTCGGCATCACCGAGCAGTGCCCGGGCTGCCTCCGCAAAATCCCGCTCGCGGCAGGCGAGCCCTCGGAGCACGCACGCGACGAGGTCCACATTCCGCTACCCAAGCTCAAGCGGGCCGTCTTCTCTGCGCTGCGCGAGCTGAAGAAGAAGGGGGTTCCCTTCCAGGGCAGGATCGATGTCGACCTGATGTCCGCCCTGGAGCAGCAGGCCCTGTGAGCTGAGTCAAGGGCACTCGCCACCCCGGTCCGCTACCTCATAGGACTTGGGGTGAGTTCCCATTCCAGGCGAAGAAGCAACAAGACCGGAGCGCACGCTTGCTCGCCGCGGTCTGTGCGGGGCCACGGCACAGCTTCTCGTTTGCCTCCTGGTCGCGGGAAGTTCCGCGTCCGCACAGGCACAGCTGGCCAACTCAAGGGCGCATGCCCCAGAGGGACGCGTCCGCTTCCTGACCGTTCCGTCCGAGCGCGATCCACTGGAGATCACGCTGGATCAGGTGCGGCGCCAGCGCGCAGCCCTGGGGCTCGAGGCCGCGGACCTGGACGACTGGAGCGAGAGCGACCGCTACATCACGCACCACAACGGCGTCACCCATCTGGTGCTGCGTCAACGCTTCGGTGGCATCGAGGTCTTCAACGCCGACATGAGCGTAGCCATCACCCCGGAGGGCCGGATGCTCAGCCTGGGCCACCGCTTCATCAGCGGATTGGCCCGTTTGGTCAGTAGCTCTTCGCCATCGCTATCCGCACTCACAGCCGTCGCGCGGGCCGCGGAGCACCTCGGGCTCGTGCTCACGCAGCCCCCGAGCCTACTCGAGCCACAAGCCGGCCCCGCGCGCGAGGCGCGCGTCGCCGGGGCCGGGGTCTCGTTGGATGAGATTCCCGTGAAGCTCATGTACCTGCCCCGCGCGGGCGGTGAGGTGCGCCTCTGCTGGAACCTCGTGCTGCGCCCCCCGGGGGGCCAACACTGGTGGGACGTCTACGTCGATGCGCAGACGGGCGACGTACTGGCCCAGAACGACTGGGTGAACCACGACAGCTACCGCGTCTACCCCCTGCCCCTGCTGAGCCCGGCGGAGGGCCCGCGCACGCTCGAGGTCGACCCGGCCGACCTCCAGGCCTCACCGTTTGGCTGGCACGACCTCGACGGGCTACCCGGCGCCGACACAAACGACACCCGCGGCAACAACGTATCGGCCCAGGAGGACCGGGACGCCAACAACAGCGGTGGCTTCGCCCCCGACGGCGGCCCGCAGCGAACCTTCGACTTCGCTCTCGACCTGAGCCAGCACCCCGGCGAGTACGAGTCGGCCGCGATTACGAACCTCTTCTACTGGAATAACCTCCTGCACGACATCCACTACCGCTACGGCTTCGATGAGGCCAGCGGAAACTTCCAGCACAACAACTACGACCATGGCGGTTTGGCGGGGGACCCGGTGATCGCAGATGCGCAGGACGGCGCGGGCGCCAGCAACGCCACCTTCGCCACGCCCGCGGACGGCACGTCGCCGCGCATGCAGATGTTCCACTGGTTCCCCGAGATCGTCACCGTGAACTCCCCGGAGAGCAGCGCCGGCGAGTACGCTGCCGGGTCGGCCCAGTTCGGGCCGTTCCTGAACCCGACCGGGGTGACGCAGGAGGTGGTGCTGGCGCTGGATGCTGCCGATGCCAATGGACCCAGTGAGACCGACGCCTGCTCGACCCTGACGAACCCCAGCGAGCTCGCGGGGAAAATCGCCTTGATCGAGCGGGGGATCTGCTTCTTCGTCGTTAAGGTGCGGCACGCGCAGGACGCCGGCGCGATCGCGGCCATCGTGGTCAACAACGCCGGCGACGAGCGGGTGACCATGGGAGGGAGCGATCCAACCATCGCCATCCCCTCCGCATTCCTGGGCCAGTCCGACGGCGAGGGGATCGAGCAGGCGCTTCAGGGCGGCGCGAGCGTGCACGCCACCCTCGCCCGACCCGTGCGGGACGGCGACCTCGACATCGGCCTCATCATCCACGAGTACGGGCACGGCGTCTCCAGCCGGCTCACGGGCGGAGGGTCCAACCCCAACTGCCTGCTGCTCGTTCACAGCCGCGGCATGGCCGAGGGCTGGAGCGACTGGTGGGCACTGGCCATGACGGCCATGCTGGGCGAGAGCGGAGAGGATTCACGGGGACTCGCCACCTACCTCTCGGGTGGGGCCTCGGACCGGCAGGGAATCCGTCGCTTCCCTTACAGTACGGACCTGCGGATCAACCCCCTAACCCTCGGGGATTTCGCACTCTCGACCGAGGAGCACGACCTGGGCGAGATCTGGGCCCTGGCCCTGTGGGAGCTCTACTGGAAGCTGGTCGATGCCCACGGCTTCGACCCCGATCTCTACCAGGGGAGCGGCGGCAACAATCTGGCGCTACAGCTGGTGATGGACGCGCTCAAGCTCCAGCCTTGCAACCCCACCTTTCTCGAGGCGCGCGATGCGATCCTGGCGGCGGACCTGATCGGCTCCGCCGGCACGAACCGCTGCCCGATCTGGGCCGCCTTCGCCCGGCGCGGCATGGGCCTTAACGCGGACGACGGCGGCAGCGCCGGCAGCCCATTCGTGAGCGAGGACTTCGAGCTGCCACAGGAGTGCCGGGACTGCGGGGACGTGAACGCGGACGGAGGGGTCAACCTGCTGGATACGGTCATCCTGCGCCGCGCGCTGGCCGCTCGCAGCCCGGGACTGCTCGCGGCCGAGCGTTGCAACGTGGCCGGGGCGACGGACGCGACCGACGCCAATGCTGACGGCCTGCCCGACGACTGCGATGCCGGCGACGTGGAGGTCCTGCGGGCCCATCTGGCGGGGCTCCCGCCCGGGATCAATCCGGTCTGCAGCCCCGCAATAGAGCCTTTGTCTTAGGACCTCTTCCCTGCTGCCTCTCGCTTTTGCTCGTAGTAGTCCTCGAGGAGCGTCCGGCAGGCATCCAGCTCCCGCATCTCCCTTTCGGACCAGCGGTCGCGCGCACGCGTCTTGCACATGGAGAAGCGCTCCCATTCTTCCTCGGTCTGGCGCTGCAGGAAGACGTTGTTGGGATCGTCCGCGCGCGCCTCCTGCAAGGTCATCTTCTCCACGCACACCAAGGAGTCCCGGAGCAGGGCCAGGCACACCTCGACTCGGTCCTGCTCTTGCTGCGCGCAGGCCCAGCACAACGTGAGCAGTAGGGCCACGGTCCAAGCTCGCATGCTATCCCTCCTCAGCTGGGGAGAGGGCATTCTAGCGACAGATCGGCCGTGAAAGGGGGCCTGGCACTCCAGCCTCTCAGGGTCCCTGCCGATGGTGGAGCTTTAGGCCTGCCGGCCTGGCACGCACATGGCCCCAACCTTCGAAGAGACCCGACAGTACGAGCGCGTACGGCCGCGGATGACGGTCCGGATGGCGCTCCTCGACAAGCTCGTACAGGTTTGTCCCGTGCGAGACCTAGGGCTCGGCGGGATCTACGTGCTGGTGACGACACGACTCCGGCCCGGGCAGACCTGTACCATGGAGCTGCAGCTCAGCTCCAAATCCGATGGCCCGAAGATCGAGGCCAAGGGGCAGGTGCTGCGGGTCGAGCCTGGGCGCGGGGCCGCTCTCCAGTTCACCGACCTGAGCCTCGAGGCCTTCGACCGGCTGGACCGTATCGTCTTCGACGCCGCACCCAAGCCACCCCCGCCGGACATGCGCCGCCGCCACTCCTAGCCGCCGCGGCTGAGCCCGTATCACAACCTGCTCGCGCAAGACCTGCTTCCTACGCCCATCGGTTGCGGGCGTAGGGACTCCTCGTGTAGAAGGTGTAGCAGGGACGCGGACGCCATCGTCCGGAGGGAGCAAGCGGTATGAAGGCGCTGGTCTTCGACGTGAAGCTGGAGGACGTGATCCACCTGCTGCAGCACGCCAAGCAGGACCGCGCGGCCTACCTGGGGGAGCACTCCCTGATCCGCCTTGCCGAGGTGCCGGAGCCCCGCGTGCCCTTCCCCGACTGGGTGCTCATCCGGACCCGTCTGTGCGGGATTTGTGGTAGCGACTACAAACAGATTTTTCTCGACTTCGAGCAGGTCGACAGTCCACTTGCCACGCTGGCGACTTTCCCCCAGGTGATGGGGCACGAGGTCGTCGGGACGGTGCACGAGCTGGGCGCGGACGTGAGCGACCTGCGCGTCGGCCAACGGGTAGTGCTCAACCCCTGGCTCTCGTGCGCACCGCGCGGGATCGAGCCCGTGTGCGAGGCCTGTCAGGAGGGTCAGTTTTCGCTCTGCCGCAACTTCCGCAAGGGGCGGATCGCGGCCGGCCTCCACACCGGCACCTGCCGTGAGGCCCCCGGCGGTTTCGCACCCTATCTCCCCGCACACGAGTCCATGGCCATTCCCGTACCCGACGAGATCAGCGACGAGGAAGCCGTGCTCGCGGATCCCTTTTCGGTGAGCCTGCACTCGGTCCTGCGTCACCCGCCGCTTCCGGGCGACATCGTCGTCGTATACGGCTGCGGCACGCTCGGCCTCTGCGCCGTCGAGATCCTGAACAAGCTCTTCGACGTGAGGCTCTATACCATCACGCGCTTCGATCACCAGGCCAAGCTGGCAAAGGAGCTCGGGGCGCTCGAGACGATCCCCTGGCGTCCCGTCGAGAACATCGTCGAGCGCATGCGCGAGATCACGGGCGCCGAGCTGCTCCCTCCGATGGAGAACACCGGCGGCATCCCCATGCTGCACGGGCCGAACGGAGTACGCGTCGTCTACAACACGGTCGGCTCGGCGGAGAGCCTCGAGGTCTCGGTGCGCATCGCGGGCCCCCGCTCCACCGTCGTCCTGTCGGGTGTGGACACACCTCGGCGGGTGGAGTGGTCCCCCCACTACTTCAAGGAGATCAGCGTCGTCGGATCGAACGCCTTCGGCTTCGAGGAGTGGAACGGCGTGCACCAGCACGCCATGCGACACTATTTCGATTTGATCCGCGACAAGAAGATCGATGCGACCCTCATCATCACGCACCGCTTCCGCCTCGAGGAGTACAAGCTGGCCTTCGAGCACACCCAGGACCAGGACAGAAGCGGCGCGGTAAAGGTACTCTTCGATCTCAGCTAGGGGGACGGCCATGTCAGACGACCTCTTTGGTACACCCGAGCACGAGATGTTCCGCTCCAGCGTACGCAAGTTCGTGGAGGAAGAGCTCGCGCCGCGCGCGCGCGAGTTCGACGAGATGGGTCGGATCGACAAGGCGTGCTTTCTGAGGATGGGTGAGCTCGGCATGCTTGGCATCCGTTTCGACCCGAAGTGGGGCGGCGCCGGCCTGGACTGGTCCTATACAGCGGTCATGTTCCAGGAGCTCGGCCGCTGCGACAACGCAGGCGTAGCGATGGGAATCAGCGTTCAGACCGATATGGCTACGCCCTCGCTGCACCAGTTCGGGTCGGACGAGCTGCGGCGGCGCTTCCTCGTGCCCGCCATCAAAGGAGAGATGGTGGGCGCGATCGCCGTCACCGAGCCGGAGGCCGGGTCTGATGTGGCCTCGATCAAGACCCAGGCCGTGCGCGATGGTGATGACTGGGTGATCAACGGCAACAAGATGTACATCACCAACGCCGCTACGGCCGACTGGCTCTGCCTGCTGGCTGTCACGGAAGCGGAGGCCGGCTACAAGGGCTTCTCGCAAATCATCGTGCCCACCGACACGCCGGGCTTCAGCTATCAGCTCCTCGACAAGATTGGCAACTGGGGCTCGGATACGGGCCAGCTCTTCTTCGACAACGTGCGCGTACCAGTGAGCCATACGATCGGGGAGATCGGCCATGGCTTCCAGCAGCAGATGAGGCAGTTCCAGGACGAACGGCTGGTTGCTTGCGTGAGCTCCTGCGCCGGCGCGCGCCGCCTGTGGACGCATACAAAGGATTACTGCGCAGAACGCATCATCTTCGGCAAGCCGCTGGGGAAAATGCAGGTGACCCAGTTCAAGTTCGTGGAGATGCTCACCGAGATCACCGCCGCCCGCGAGCTCATCCACGCGTGTATCCGCAAGCGCTTGCGGGGCGAGGATGCGACCCAGGAAATCTCAATGGCGAAGCTCTTCACGGGACGCATGGCACGCTCCGTGGCCGATCAGTGCATCCAGCTCTACGGCGGCTCGGGTTACATGAAGGACAACGTCGCGGGGCGCGCTTTCGTAGATACACGTCTCATGAGCATCGGCGCCGGCGCGGACGAGGTGATGATCCACTATCTGGCCAAGCTGCTGGGGCTGTGAGCGGCGGCACCACCACGGACGTCCTCCGGAGCAAGCTCGACACGCGCTCCGAGGCCTACGACACCAACCGTGCCGCTTTTCTGGAGCAGATCGACTGCCTGAGCGAACAGCTCGAGCTGGCGCGCGCGGGCGGGGGCGAGAAGTACGTCCAGCGTCACCTCGCACGCGGGAAGCTCATGGCCCGAGAGCGCATCGAGCTGCTCCTGGACCGCGATTCTCCCTTCCTCGAGCTGGCGCCGCTCGCAGCCTGGGGCACGGAGTTCGGGCTGGGCGGAGGCAGCGTGGCGGGCATCGGGGTCGTCTCGGGCGTCGAGTGTGCCATCACCGCCAATGAGCCCACGCTCAAGGGGGGCACGATCAACCCCATCGGCTTGCGCAAGAGCGCGCGTACGATGGAGATCTGCGCGCAGAACCGGCTGCCCTTGATCCAGCTTACGGAGTCCGGAGGCGCCGACCTGCCGCACCAGGCCCAGATCTTCGTGCCAGGAGGTCGGGGCTTTCGCGAAATCACACGGCGCTCAGCCGAGCGCATTCCGACCATCTGTCTCGTCTTCGGCTCCTCCACCGCGGGCGGGGCGTACGTGCCGGGCATGTCGGACTATGTGGTGATGGTGAAGGGCGGAGCCAAGGTCTTCCTCGGCGGCCCGCCGCTGGTGAAGATGGCCACCAACGAGGAGAGCAACGAGGAGGAACTGGGCGGGGCCGAGATGCACAGCCGCGTCTCGGGCGTGTCGGACTACCTGGCGATGGACGAGCGCGACGCGATCCGCATCGGGCGCGAGATCGTGGCGCATCTCAACTGGCAGAAGCTCGGCTGCTCCAAGCGGGTCGCCGTCGAGGACCCCCTCTACGACCCCGATGAGATCCTCGGCATCGCCTCGATGGACGTGCGTCAGCCCTTCGACGTGAAGGAGATCATTGCGCGCATCGTTGACGGGTCGCGCTTTCATGAATTCAAGTCCACCTATGGCACGACGCTGATCACGGGCTATGCACACATCCACGGCTACCCCGTGGGTATTCTGGCCAATAACGGCATCCTCTTTTCCGAGTCCTCGGAGAAGGGCGCGCAGTTCATCCAGCTCTGCAATCAAACCGACACTCCAATCGTGTACCTGCAGAACATCACCGGCTTCATGGTCGGCCGGCGCTACGAGGAGCGCGGGATCATCAAGGACGGCGCCAAGCTGATCAACGCCGTCTCCAACAGCACCGTGCCTCAGCTCACGATCATGATCGGAGCGTCGTACGGAGCGGGTAACTACGGCATGGCGGGCCGCGCCTACGATCCGCGCTTCCTCTTCACCTGGCCCAACCATCGCATCGCCGTGATGGGGCCCGAGCAGCTGGCCGGCGTGCTCTCGATCGTGCGCCGCACCGCGGCCGAGCGGGCCGGTCGGCCGTTCGACGAGGAAGAGGACCAGCGGCTGGTACGTAGGGTGGAGGAGCAGATCACGAACGAGTCCTACGCCTTCTTCGCCTCGGGCCAGCTCTGGGACGACGGCGTGATCGATCCCCGCGATACGCGCACCGTGCTGGGGATCTGCCTGTCGGCGTTGCACTCGAACACCATTCAGGGAACGACGCAGTACGGCGTTTTCCGCATGTGATAAAGGGGACACCGGCGTTGCAAAAGATCCTGGTCGCCAACCGTGGCGAGATCGCACGCCGCGTACTGCGGACCGTGCGCGAAATGGGGTTGGCGAGCGTAGCCGTGTACTCCGACGCCGACGCGGGCGCGCCCCACGTGGGCGAGGCCGACGAGGCCGTGCGCATCGGCCCCGCGCCGAGCCTCGAGTCCTACCTGGCCATCGAGCGCATCCTTGACGCCGCGCGCGCCGTCGGTGCCGACGCCGTGCACCCCGGCTATGGCTTCCTGTCCGAGAACGCGGAGTTCGCCGAGCGCTGTGCGGGGGCGGGCCTCACCTTCATCGGTCCCCCGGCCGAGGTCATCCGGCGCATGGGGAGCAAGATCGAGGCGAAGCGAGCACTGGCGGCGGCCTCGCTGCCGGTGATTCCCGGCATCTCGGGGGAAGGACTGAACGATGCCCAGATCGCCAAAGAGGCGCGCCACCTGGGATTCCCGCTGCTGGTCAAGGCCTCCGCGGGCGGGGGCGGCCGAGGCATACGCATCGTGCACGAGCAGGCGGGCCTGCCGGAAGCGCTGGCCGCCGCGCGGCGCGAGGCAGCCAGCGCCTTCGGCGACGACACCCTGCTGGTCGAGCGCTACCTCGAGGCGCCGCGTCACATCGAGGTGCAGATCCTGGGGGACGCACACGGAGGGGTGATCCACTGCTTCGAGCGGGAATGCTCTATCCAGCGTCGTTACCAGAAGGTGATCGAAGAGGCGCCCTCCCCTGCCGTCGATGCCGCGCTGAGGGAGAGGCTGGGTGCGGCCGCGGTCGCCGCAGGCGAGGCGCTGGGGTACGTGGGCGCGGGGACGGTGGAGTTCCTGCTGGAGGCGAGCGGCGAGTTCTACTTCCTCGAGGTGAACACGCGCCTGCAGGTCGAGCACCCGGTGACCGAGGCCATTACGGGTCTGGATCTCGTACGGCTACAGATCGAGCTCGCCCAGGGTAGGCCCCTACCGCTGGCACAGGAGCAGCTCACAATCACGGGACACGCGATTGAGGCCCGCCTCTACGCCGAGGACCCCGTTGATCTTCTGCCCACCACGGGCACGATCGAGCTCTGGGAGCCCCAACCCCTGCCCGGTCTGCGCTATGACAGTGGCGTGGCCACCGGCAGCGAGGTCGGCATCCACTACGACTCCCTGCTCGCCAAAATCATCGCGCACGGGTCCACCCGCGAGCACGCGCGCGCGCGCCTGCTGCGGGCGCTACAGCAGCTGGGCGTGGGCGGCGTCACCACCAACCGCGAGTTCCTGCTCGCGGCGCTCAGCCATCCCGCCTTTGCGGCCGGCGAGCTCGACACCCACTTCGTCCAGAAGCACCTGCCTCCCGAGGCGCGACGTATGCCGCGCGACCAGGATCGCGAGCGCATCCATGCCATCGCAGCGACGCTCCACGAGCACGAGTGTCGTCGTCGCGCGGGGGGCCCGCTTCCCGCCAGCATCCCCTCGGGCTGGCGCAACAATCGCTGGCGAGCGCAGGACGTGTCCTACCTGAGCGAGGGGGAGCCGCTCGAGGTGCGCTACATCGCTCAGAGCGCGGGTGAGTTCGCGCTCGAGGCGCCAGGAGCCGCCTGCCAGGCCCGGATCCTGAGCGCGGACAACGAGGCTATCGAGCTCGAGCTCGACGGCGTGCGCCGCCGCTACCGGGTCGTGCGCAGCGACGCTCGCGTGTTCGTACACAGCCCGCTCGGCAGCAGCGAGCTCGAGTGCGTACCCCGCTTCCCGCCTGCGCGCCGCTCGGAGATCGCGGGCAGCTGCTCGGCGCCCATGCCGGGTGTGATCCGCGAGGTGCGCGTGCAGGTGGGTGAGCGCGTCGAGGCCGGAACCGTGCTGCTGGTGCTCGAAGCCATGAAGATGGAGCATCAGATCATCGCGCCCGACGCCGGCATCGTGAAGGAGCTGCGCGTCGAGGTGGGACAGATGGTGGAACCCGACGACGTGCTGATCGTCATCGAGGCGGAGGCCTAGCCCATGGGAGAGAACGTCACCACCTACGCTATCCGGGGCCGGGCCGCCTGGATCACGCTCAACGCCCCCGAGAGCCGCAACGCGCTCTCGGCGCAGATGGTGCAGGAGCTCGGCGGGCACCTGCGCGTCGCCTCCAACGATCCCGCGGTGCGCGTGATCGTGCTCACCGGCAACGGTCCCGCCTTCTGCGCGGGCGCGGACCTCAAAGGTGGCGCGAACGCGGCCGGCTCGAGCGAGGGCGCGCAGAACCCCTACATCGACGTCATCCGGCTGATCTGGGACGGGCCGAAGCCCGTGATCGCCGCGATCAACGGCCACGCCTTTGGGGGCGGGATCGGGCTCGTGGCCGCGGCCGACATCGCGATCGCCGCGGAGGGTGCACGCTTCGCCTTCAGCGAGGTGCGCGTGGGCGTGATCCCCGCCATGATCTCGGTGGTGGTGCTGCCCAAGCTCGGCTTGCAGCAGACCACGCGCCTGTTTCTCACGGGGGCACGCTTCGGTGCGGCCGACGCCCTGCGCTACCAGCTCGTACATCGAGTGGTGCCGGCAGATGAGCTGGGCGCGGCGGTGCAGGAGGAAATCGACCAGCTGCTGCTCGGCGGTCCGATCGCCGTGGGCGAGGCCAAGCAGCTGATCCGCAACGTGAGTCGGCTCCCACTCGACGAGGCCTTTCGCTACGCCGAAGACAAGGTGGCGGCGCTGTTCGCGTCGCCCGAGGCGGCCGAGGGCATGGCGGCCTTCCTCGAGAAGCGCCGCCCCAAGTGGACCGAGTGAGTGATGAGCAACGTCCTGCGCATCGCCAACTGCAGCGGCTTCTACGGGGATCGCCTGAGCGCAGCCCGGGAGATGGTGGAGGGCGGACCCATCGATGTCCTGACCGGGGACTACCTGGCCGAGCTGACGCTCATGATCCTGCTCAAGGACCGCATGAAGGACCCGCGCCTCGGCTTCGCCCGCACCTTCCTGCCACAGCTGGAGCAGGTCGCGACGACCTGCAAGCAGCGCGGGATCCGGATCGTGGTCAACGCCGGCGGCCTGAACCCTGCAGGCCTGGCCCAGGCGGCGCAGGAGATCTACCAGAAGCTGGGCCTCAAGGCCGTCGTGGCCCGGATCGAGGGCGACGATCTGCTGCCACAGCTCGAGGAGCTACAGGCGAACGGCGTCCCCCTCACCCATCTCGATAAAGGCATCCCGCTCAGCGCCCTCAACGCACCGGTGCTGAGCGCCAACGCGTATCTCGGAGCCTGGGGCATCGTGAACGCGCTCGAGCGCGGCGCGGACCTCGTGATCTGCCCACGCGTAACCGACGCCGCTCTGGCGCTGGGTCCCGCAGCCTGGAAGTTCGGTTGGGCACGTGACGACTGGGACCGCCTGGCCGCCGGGGTGGTGGCGGGCCACATCATCGAATGCGGCGCGCAGTGCACCGGCGGCAACTACGCCTTCTTCCACGAGCTGCCCGATCTGTGCGACCCGGGCTTCCCCATCGCCGAGATCTCTTCCGACGGGAGCTTCGTCATCACCAAGCACCCCGGCACGGGAGGTCTGGTCTCGGTGGGGACGGTCACGGCACAGCTGCTGTACGAGATCGCGGGACCGGCGTATCTGAACCCCGACGTAACGGCGCGCTTCGACAGCATTCGCCTCGCACAGGAGGCACCCGATCGCGTGCGCGTGAGCGGAATCAAGGGCACGCCACCCCCGGAGACGACCAAGGTCTGCATCAACTACTTCGGGGGCTACCGCAATAGCATGACCTTCGTGCTCACGGGGCTCGACATCGAAGAGAAGGCAAAGCGGGCGGAGGAGACCTTCCTGCGCCTGTTGGGCGGGCGCGAGCAGTTCGCCGAGGTCCAGGTGTCGCTCGAGCGCGCCGACCAGCCCGACCCCGCGCGCAACGAAGAGGCTTTCGCGCACCTCACCATTGCCGTGAAGGATCCCGATCCCGCCAAGGTGGGGCGCGCCTTCTCGGGCAAGGCCGTGGAGATGGCGCTGACCAGCTACCCGGGCTTCTTCATGACCAGCCCCCCGAGCCGTGAGTCCCAGTTCGGCGTGTATTGGCCCGCACTCGTTCCCGCCAGCGTGATCGACGAGCGCGTCGTGATCGGTGACGAGGTAATTCCCATTCCACCCGCGCCGCTGGGAGCGGCGAGCGCAACTCCCGCCGCTCCCTCGGCGCTTCCGGGCAAGCCGCCGGACGGACCGACGGAGGCACGGCCGCTGGGCGTGCTCTGCGGCGCGCGCTCGGGCGACAAGGGAGGCAACGCCAACCTGGGCGTGTGGGTGCGCACGCCGGACGCCTATCACTGGCTGGCCGAGTTCCTCAGCGTGGAGCGGCTGCAGAGCCTCTTGCCCGAGACGCGCGCGCTCGAGGTGGAGCGCTTCGAGCTGCCGAACCTGCTGGCCCTGAACTTCGTGGTCAAGGGCCTCTTGGGGGACGGCGTCGCCGCCTCGCTGCGCCCGGACCCGCAGGCGAAGAGCCTGGGCGAGTACCTGCGCGCCAAGCGGGTCCCGATCCCCACCGCCTTGCTTCGGACGCAGCTATGAAGATCGTGCGGCGCAGGCTCTTCATGCAGCTCGCGCTCTGGCTCCTCCCGCCGCTGTACAAGGCCTACATGGCACTCGTCTACTGGACGAGCCGCGTGGACCAGACGGGTATGGAGCAGTTCTTCGCGGGCGCCGATGCGGGCGGCACCTCGCTCGCGGCGGCCTGGCACCAGGATGTCTTCGCCGGTGCGTTCTTCTTACGAGGGCGTCGGGCTGTAACGATGGTGAGTCAGAGCGCCGACGGCGAACTTGCTGCCAACGTAATACGTCGTTGCGGATACATTCCGGTGCGCGGATCGAGCTCTCGTGGTGGCAAGGAAGCGCTGGGAGAGATGCTCGAGTACCTGCGGACCCACCGCGGGGTCACGATCGGGCTCGTGGCGGATGGACCGCGGGGCCCTGCACGGCGATCCAAGATGGGCATCATCGTGCTCGCGCGCGAGGCGGGGGTGCCCCTCTATCCTCTGCGGGTCTGGGCGCAGAGGCACATCTTGCTGCCTAACTGGGATCGAACGATGATTCCGCTGCCCTTCAACCGCATGCTCGTGTGGGCGGGTGAGCCGATCGTCGTCCCGCCCGACGCAGACGAAGAGGCCATGGAGCAGCATCGTGCGGAGCTGGAGCGTCGTATGAATCATATGGTTCGCCTCTCCCTGGAGCGCTTCTCCCAGGATCAACGTACCCGCAAGCTCAGCTCTAGCTGACCTCTAGCTAACCTCGAGCTGGAATCTCGACACGGTGCTGAGCGCCACGAAGCGGGCCTCGGCCGGCTCGGGCGCCGGCTCCGCTTGCGCGTCCACGATCACCTCCCAACGCGGCCGCGACGAGCCGGGAGCACCCAGCAGTCGGCAGCGCGCTCTCGGGTTGATGGCCTGGACCATCGCGTTGAGGCCAGGACACGCCGGATCGTCCAGCAGCGAGAGAAAGCCCCGGGGCTCGTCGTCTCCGAGCGCGGTGCACTCCTCCAGCCAGAAGTTTCCACGCGCAGCATCGACGAGCTCGAAACCCATGCGAAGGTAGTCGGCTGGAAACACGGGGTGCAGCTGCAGCGCCTTGAGGATGGATGCAACGCCGTCGCCCTCGATCGCCAGCGCCTGGCAGAGCCGCCGGGTGCTCAGAGGAGCCAGCGCGAGCCATTGCGTGGTGAGGAGCTCGCGCGCGGTCTCCTCGCCATAGTCCTCTCTTAGCGCCAGCATGGAGGAGCGCGCCAGTAGCTGGCTCTGGAGCAGGAACTCCTTGCACGCCACCACCAAGGCGCGGCGCGAGAGATGGTCGAGCTGGAACGCGGGATCGAAGGGACCGCTGTAGTCGCGTCGTCCATCGTCCTCCGGCAGGTCAGGAGGATCGAGCTCGAAGTCGGCCAGCCGGCCCGCCCGCACCTTGCGCGTGATCGCCGGCTCCGGCACCGGCTCGTTCGCAGGATCGATCGAGATCTTCCAGCGGCAGTGCGGCACGCGGTCGGCGGGGCTACGCGGCGGCCGGTGTACGGGTCGAACGCGCGCCCGGGGATTCGTGGCGTAGGCGGTGGCATCGAAGGTGGGATCCTCGATCGCGTGACACATCGAGACGACGGCCTTCTCGCCGTAGGGCTCGACGTCGAGCAGGGCTCCGCAGCAATTGAGCCAGAAGAACCCGACCCGCTCACTCTCGACCTCGTAGCCCACGTCCATGTAACGGTGGGGAAAGCCGACGTCGAGCTGCAGGGATTTCAGGATGGTGGCCACGTCGTCCCCCTCGATGCGCATGGCCCGGCACATGCGCTGGGTATAGATGGGGCTCGCGCCCATCCACTCCAGGATCGAGATTCGCTCGGTCGCCCGAACACCGAAGCGGGCCGCGATCGGTGGCATCAGGCCGCGATCACGGATGTGACCGAAGAGCATGTACTCGCGGCCGAGCCGGGCCAGCGCCGCGTGCGAGAGGCGCTCGAGCCCGAAGCGCGGATCGAACGCGCTGCTGTAGTCGTCCAGGCCCGTGCTCTTTGCAGGGGTCGTCAAGCCGATTCCGCGAGCTGTCTGAGCCCCTCGATCGTCTCCCGGGCCTCCCGCATTACGCGTTCGATGATCTCGGCGCAGCTCGGGATGTCGCGAATGGCGCCGGCCCCCTGGCCGCAGGGCATGCAGTCCCGCGCGGGGTCGACGTCCTCGCTGAGCTCCGGCCGCATCATCTTGAAGACATCGTTCCGGTACGAGACCAAGAACTGGGACGGGAAGGGCTTGATCTCCCCCGGCCGCTTCTCGAGCTCGTCCACGTAGCGATTTCGGATTACGCGCATGGGCTTGCCGGAGTAGGCGCGGGTGACCTGTGTCTGATCCGCGTCAATCTCGGTGATGCGTTTCTTGTAGGTCTCGGCGGCGTGAGCCTCGTGCGAGGCAATGAAACGCGTGCCCATCCAGATGCCCTGCGCGCCGAGGGCAAGCGCCGCGGCCATGCCACGACCGTCGACGATGGCGCCGGCCGCCAGCACCGGGATCTGGACCGCATCCACGATCTGGGGAATCAGGGCCAAACCCGCCACCGGACCGGTATGTCCGCCGGCCTCGGTGCCCTGTGCCACCACCACATCACAGCCGGCCTTCTCCGCCGCTACGGCATGCTTCACCTTGCCACACATGCTCACCACCTTGAGCCCGGCGGTGTGACAGCGCTCGATCACGGGACCGGGCACGCCCAGACCAGCGATAAAAGAGCTCGCTCCCTCGTCGATGATGATGTCGATGACCGAGAGTACGTGCTCGGGCAGGGCCGCCAACAGGTCCACACCAAAGGGCTTGTCAGTGCGGCGACGCACCTCACGCATCTGCCTGCGAATCTCGTCCGGCTTGAGCCCCGCCATGCCGAGCGTGCCGTACCCGCCCGCTTCGGAGACCGCCGCACACACCTCCGCGTGGGCCACACCTCCCATGCCCGCCAGAAAGATCGGTACCTCGATCTTGAATTGATCACAGATGGACGTGCGCAGGTTCATACGAGCCTCTCCGTCACAAGCCTCCCGGCCCAGGAGTATGCTTCGACAGGCCCTGTCGAGGCAAGACACCCCACGGAGCGCGGCGAGCACGCTACGCTGAGGGCCACCGGGAGGGACCTCAGCTTAAAGCCGGCCGTCAGCCTCTGCCCATCGGCGACATGGACGTCGTACTCGGGCGTTCCACGGATCCCCACCTGTTCGAGTTTCAGGCCTGTCATAAGCATTCGCATTTCGGAGGCTTCGTCGAGGCCACCCTGCTGGACCAAGCCGGTCAGGTTGCCGCGAGCGTAAAGCAGGGATTCTGCTTGTTGGATACCGCGCGGTTCGACCCCAATAGCAACCCGTTCCCCACCTACGACTGCAACAACCCGAGCCTTTCGGCCGGGTGGGCCGATGTCTATACGCTCACGCTGGACTGCCGGTGGCTCGACATCACTGGAAGTCCCAGGCGGCACCTACACCCTGCGACTCAGCCTGAACCCGAGCCAGTCGACCGTACTCGAGGACCCGAACGGCTTCGAGAATAACACGGTTGAGATCGAGGTCTTCATCCCCCCGCTCGCGGGAGAAAGGATCCTCACCCTCCCTCACTGGGCGCCGATCCTCTTCGTCGCGCTGATGCTGCTGAGCGCGGCAACGGTTACTGGGCGCGCAGCGCCTCGACCGGATCCAGCGAGGCCGCGCGGCGCGCCGGAGCCACGCCCGAGAGCAAACCGGTAAGCGCGCTCACGACGAGCGCCGCCAGCATGTAGCGCAGCGGCGTGTAGACGGGCATGCCGGGGACGGCGAAGCTCAAGACCTGAGCAATCCCCAGGCCTGCAGCGATACCGAGCACGCCCCCCACAAGGGTCAGGATCACCGCCTCGAGCAGAAAGAGTCGCTGCACCTGAGCCGCGGTTGCGCCGAGCGCGCGCATCAGGCCGATCTCGTGCACGCGCTCGTTCACCGTGATCCACATCATGGTGAGGATACCGATGGCACCCACGAGCAGCGAGATGCCCGCGATGGCTCCGACCGAGGCGGTGATCACGTTCATCACGTTCTCGAACACGTCGAGCATGGCGGTCTGGGTGGTGATGGTGAAATCCTCCCGGCCGGCGTGGCGATCGGTGAGAACACGCGTGACCTGCTGCACCACCCCATCCATGAGACCTGCGTGCGAGAAGAGCAGGTCAATCTCCATCAGCTCGTCCAGGTTGAACATCTGCATGGCGGTCGCCACGGGCACGTAGGCCGCATCGTCGATATCGATGCCCAGGATCCGCCCCTTGGGCGCCATCACGCCGATCACACGCAGTCGGAAGCCGGCCACACGTACGAACTCACCCAACGCGTTCTCGTCGCCGAAGAGCTCGCGCTTCAGCGTGGGTCCGAGCACCGCCGTCATCGATCCCCGGCGGGGGTCGCCCGGCGGCAGGAACGCACCCTGCCCGACCTCGAACTTCCACACCTCGGGCACGTCGGAGGTCACGCCGTAGACGAACACGCTGCGACCTCGACCGTTCCCCTCCACGCGCGCCTGCCCCATTGCAAGAGGCACAACCTTCTTCACTCCCCACAGACGCTTGAGCGCCTCAGAGTCGTCGAGCGTGAGCTTGTGCGTGGTACCGCCGAACACCCCGGGCAGCCCGGAGGTCTCGGTCTTGCCGGGGTTGATCGCCAGCACATTGGTTCCGAACTGGGTGAACTCCGTGATCAGGTAGCGTCGCGTGCCCTCTCCGATCGAGGTGAGCAGGATGACCGCGGTGATGCCAATCGCGATGCCGAGCATGGACAGGAACGAGCGCAGACGGTGCCCGCGCAGGGCGCCGAAACCGATCCGAAAGTAGTCGGCTGGATCCATCGGACTACCTGCCCGCCAGCGCCGCGACGGGGTCG
>SMWZ01000115.1 GCA_004356455.1 Deltaproteobacteria bacterium | reverse complement strand
TGCCCTCCGCGCGCGCCAGCTCGCCGATGCGGTCCACCTCAGCGCGTGACGCAAGCGCGAAGCCGAAGTGGTCCATGGCGCTAGGCTCGCGCAGGGGCTCGTGCGGCATCTCGAGGATGACGATCACGAACTCGGGATCTTGCTCGCGATGTGAGAGCCAGACGACGTGAATGCCGTTGTCCACGCGCTCGTGCACGGTATGCAGGCCGGCATAGCGTTGATAGAAGTCGACCGAGCCCTTCACGTCCGTGCTACGGATGGCTACGTGCGTCATCGGCGCAGGACGCACGAGCGATGCACCTGCTTGCTGTTGGCGTTGCTTCTTGCTCAAGGGCTTTCCGCATCAATCAGACGCAGCAACGAGCGAATCGGGCTGATCCCGTCGTGGTTCCAATCGATGGGTGGAAAGTGCATGCGGCCGAGTGTACAGGCCCGCGAGCCGCCGCCGAGCTGGACCGCGGACAGCAACTCCTGGCGACCCCACCCCATATGACCCAGTGAGGATAGGTGAGGGGCCAGCCGGCGGCACCAGTCCTCAAGCTCGCATGCATCGAACAGCGGAACCAGCGGCAGGCAGCGCAGCCAGCCGGGTGCCGGCCGCGATCCGGCTGGCTCGAGGATCACGGTCCACTCGCTTCCGTGCTCGGGTAGCTCGAGCCGCACGCCCTCGCGTACCGCGGCGCGTGCGCGCATCTCGTGCAAGGCCGCTTCCTCGCTCGTGAGCAGCGGTCCGCGGGGAAGCTTGCTCGCGAGTTGCTCGAGTTCATCGGCCAGCGCCCGGCCGAACGCGGCCGCGCGTCCGGCCGGTCGGTCGACCACGCCCACGTAGGCGGGCGAGAGGCAGCCGCGCCCGTCGTAGAGGGCGATGTCGATCGCGACCGCCTGCGCGGCGGTGTCGATCTCAACCGCGGGTCCGACGGCGGCCAGGGAGAGCTTGTGGCCATGTCCGACGAACACCCGCTGCGGTGGAACACGTGCGCGAATAGCGGCGATTGTCTCGTCGGCACCGTGGGCGACCACGGCGTCCGCGCTCTCGAGCAGGGTCGGATCGTTGCCCACGACGACCGCCGCGCCCAGCGTTGGGTCCTGCGCTCGCAGGGACTCCGCGAAGAGCCGGGCACTCAGCGGATCCTGCGAGGACGGCTTCACGTAGACGGCGGAGCCCGCGACGAGTGGCAGCAGAATGGCGTGAAACGCCGCACTCGGAATCGACCCCGCGAGCCACACCGCCGTGACCGGGGGGACGCGGCACGGCTCCCGCAGCTCGCGCGCGCGCATGCGCCGCAGCGCCTCCCCCGTCCAGTCCCGCAGCGCTTCCGCCGTCCCCAGCTCGAGCACCTGGCTCGAGTAGATACCGTGCTCGTGCTGAAGCTTCGTCCGCCACACGGAAGCGGGCGCGCGCCACGTGGCCAGCACCCGATCCAGCGCGTCGATGACCGCCGCGGGCTCGAGCTTGTGGTGGGCCTCGCGCAGGCCTTCGAGCGCGCTCATGGACCTGCCAGCAGCGCGTCCGCGGCGATGGAGCAGCCCCGCGTCTCCGCCGCCTCCAGGCGCCCGAGAATCTCGAGTCCAGCCTGCGTGACCCGCCCCAGGTCGGAGGTCTGCACCGCGAGCACGGACCCCGTGTTCACGAGATCGTAGTGAACCAAAAGGCCGCGCTCGCCAGTGGCGACGTCCTTCATGCTGACCGGATCCACCACGCGCGTGCGGACCCAGGGCGGGACACGCTTGCTGCGGGTGGGGACGCCCGTGCGCAACGTGGGCTCGTAGAACTGGCTCCCGAGCTCGCACAGCCCGTACTGGTTGACGATGCGTGACGCGGAGACACCCAGCGCCGCGGTGATTGCGCCGTGCAGCTCGCCGCGGGTGACCTCGCGCGAACGCCCCTTGAACCCGCCCGTCTCCATCACCCGCGTGCCGTCGGGAAGTCCGAGCCTGAGCCCGCGCGCCTCGAGCGCGTCGAGCAAGTGCACAAAGGCGAAGGCCGTGCCCACGAGTGCAATGGGCTCATCGAGCTCGCGCAGATCCGCGATGAGTCGCTCGGGCTCCCAGCCCTGGGGCTCGACATAGAAGGCGCTGCGGGCGCTGCCGAGCTCGCGACAGGCGACCTCGAACATGTAGGAGAGCGAGGAGTCCGGCGCGTTCGCTGCTGAGGGCGCCAGCACCACGAAGCGGATGCGTTTACGGTCGGGACAGATGTAGGCAGCGAACGTCGCCAGCAGCGAGGCCTGGTAGAGCTCGAGGGTGTCCAGATGAAGCTGGCCGCGCGCTGCCGTGGTGCTGCCACTGGTGCGGAAGATCCGAACCTCCTGTGCCTCGGGAAAGGCGGCCAGGCGCGCCTCCTTGAACGCGCCCGTGGGGACGGCAGGGATGTCCTGCCAGCGCGCGACATCCTCGGGCCGCACGCGGAAGGCGCGACATAGCCTCTGGTAGGCAGGGTTGTGCGCGTACTGGTAGGCGAAGAGCTCCAGGGCCAGAGTCTCGAAGCGCGTGTCGTCCCGCGGGGCATCGACGCCTTCGCCGAGCCACGCCAGCACCTTGCGATCGAGGTCGCGACGGCTCATGTGGACAGCAGCTCGACCAGGTGATCGATGGCGCGATCGAGCAGCCCCTCGGAGATGGTGAGCGGCGGCGTAAGGGAGAGAACGCGCGCGTCCGGTCCCTCGGCCAACAGGATCCAGCCCGAGCACAGGGCCTCGCGCACGATGCGCGCGGCCCGCGCCGGCTCGTCCAGCTCGATGCCCAGCAGCAGACCGCGACCGCGCACGTCCCTCACACCGGGGCAGGGCCGCACCTCTTTCTCCAGTCGCTCCAGGACGCGCTCTCCGAGGTGGCGTGCGCGCTCGAGCAGGCGGTCGCGCGCCAGCACCTCGAGCACCTTGAGTGCCAGCGCGCAGCCCAGGGGGTTACCGAGGTGGGTGCTGGTGTGGATGGCCTCCCCCGATGACGGCCCCCACTTCTGCATGATCTCGCTGCGGCCGACGCAGGCCGAGATGGGGAAGCCGCCTCCCAGTCCTTTTCCGAGCGTGATCAGGTCGGGAACGACGCCCTCCGCCTCACATGCCAGCCACCAGCCCGTTCGACCCAGTCCTGTGTAGATTTCATCGGCAACGAGGAGCGCGCCAGACTCGTTTGCGATCTCGCGCAGCTCGCGCAGGAAGCCGGAAGGCGGCACCCGAATTCCGCCGCGGCCCTGGATCGGCTCGACCAGGATCGCGCCGATCGGGTCACGTCGCGTGGCCGCACGCACGGCGTCGGCATCGCCGTAGGGCACGAAGCGGGTCGCGTTCGGAAGTCGTGCCTCGAAGGGAGCGCGGAAGTGCTCGCGCTGGGTCACGTCGAGCGCGCCCAGACCGAGGCCATGGTAGGCGCCCTCGAAGGCGACAACGCCGGGGCGGCCGGTGACGATGAGCGCCGTCTTGAGGGCGGACTCCACCGCATCGGAGCCCGACGAGGACAGAATGACCGAGCCGAGCTCGGCCGGTAGCACACGGGTCAGTGCCTCGAGCAGCTCCAGCTTCAGCCGGGCGGGGTAGACGTCGCTCATGGCGTGCGGCAGCGTGGCCGCCTGCGCGGCCGTTACCTGAACGAGCTCTGGATGCGCGTAGCCCAGGCAGGCGACCCCGAAGCCGGCGAGGAGGTCCACGTAGCGGTTCTCGTCCACGTCGGTCACGTTCGAGCCCGACGCGTGCTCCCAGAAGATCAAGGGCTGGGTCAGGCAGGTGACCTCGGGACACTCCACGCGCGCGAGTCGCTCGGCCAGCGCCCGCGAGCGCGGTCCCGGTACCTCGGTGCGAATCTCGGGCAGCTGATCCATCGTCGCAGTTGAGCTTAGCGCGGACGCTTCCGGGGATGCAGCGAATCGGCTAGGGTCGCGCTACGGGATGGAAAGCCAGACGGACAGATCCGGTATTCGTTTGCGGCCGGAGGGGATCGAGATCCAGGGGCTTTGCATGCCTCTGCGCTCGGCGGGCTTCCCCTACTGGGAGCTCGCACCCGCGTGCTGGGAGCGTGCTCTCGACTCGGTGCTGGAGCTTCGGCTGCGGATCCTGCGCGTCGACGTCCCGTGGGTGCTGCACGAATACGCCCCCGGTAGCTACGACTGGGGCGAGCGGCGGGCGGAGCTCGATCTCGGGCGCTTGCTCAGGCTCGCGCATGCCCGGGGACTCTTCGTCATCGTACGTCCGGGCCCCTGGCTCGGGCGTTCCTTTCCCGAGGGCGGAGGTCTTCCGGTGCGCGTGCTGGCGTTGTCCCAGGTGCGCGCGCTCGACGCGGGCGGCGTAAGCTGGCCCGTTCCCGGCGTGGCCTCCGAGCGTCTGCTCTCCGAATCGCAGACGTGGCTCGACGCGCTGTCGGCTTATCTGACGCCCTACCTGTACCCGGACGGCCCCGTCGTTGCTCGCATCAGCGGCAGCCTGGGCCCCGTTCCCTCGCCCTGGGGTGGTGGAGCGCTCGATCGATCGCAGGCTGCGCTCTCCTTCTACTCACGCTTCTTGGAGGTCAAGTACCCGGGCGCGCGCGCTCCTATCGGATCCCCGCCGCTCTCGGGACCGACCCGCGTTGAAGATCTCGAGCGCGGCATAGCGTGGGTGGAGGCGGGCGAGCTGGCGCAACGTCGTCACATCACGCGCAGCGCCGCTGCGGCGTCCGGCACCGATGGGGGGAAGGCGGGGCCCGGCCCCGTCCACATCGGGGCCGTGCTGGATCCCGGTGTGTGTGGGGGTGGCGATCCCTGGGCCGCTAGCGGCGATACGGATGCTGTGACGCTGGTCTTTCCCGAGCACGCCGCGACCGACTTTGCTGCGCTGCGGCTGTTGGGCTTGCGTGCGGCGGAGATCGCGCCCAGTGCGGGCGTATTGGAGCTGCCCGCCGGGGGGTCGCTGCTGCTTCCGAGGCCGGCCTTCGATCCGCCCAGTGCGGCGGCCGTGCTCGCCATGAGTGGGACGCGCGCGCTCGATCTCGACACGCTCCTGCCGCGTGAACGGCTGGCGGAGGTGAGTGCGCCGCTCGATCCCCGGGACGGGAGACGGACACGCGTGGGCTCGCGCTGGCGCGCGCTATTCCGTCTGCTCGATGCGATCGAGCACCCGGCTTGCCGCCGGCGCTCGGACTGCCTGCTGCTTGCCAATCGCGAGCTCGCGCGTGTGCGCGAGTCGTGTGCCTCGACGGGGGAGCTTCCGCCCGAGCTCGGGCCCGTGCGCGCCCGCGACGCGCTCCGCATCCGCTCGCGAGAGCTGGGGCTGCGCGACCGGCCGGAGCGCGATCACGACGTCGTCTTTCATGCCCTCTTCGATGGGCTGCGGAGCAGCGGCGTGGCCTTCTCCGTGGCCGACACCTCGCTGCCGGTGGAGCGTCTGGCGGACTGGCGGGTCGTGCTGCTGGTCGGCTTTGAGCACCTCAGCCGGCCCCTCGCCCAGCGCATCTTCGGCTGGGTGGCCGGGGGCGGCACCCTCATCGTTGGGCCACGGCTGCCCACGCGGGACTGGGCGGGCGCGCCGCTGCATCTGAACCTGCCTCAGATCGTGAAGGAGCCGCTGGAGCGCGTCCGGGTCGGTCAGCTCGTGCTCGAGGCGGTGGACCTGCTGAGCGGCGCCGAGCCGGTGCTGGAGCGTGAGGCGGGCATGCTGGCCGCGACCTTCCCGTTTCAGGCCGGGCGCATCGTTCACTTCGGCTTCCGCTTCCCGTGGCGCAGTTCCGAGCTGGATTCGCCGACGCTGACCGAGATCATCCGCGCCCTGCTCGCCCCGGCCGGGGTCGAGCCCTGCTACCCGGTCTCCGATCCGCGCGTGGAGACGGAGCTCTTCCGCAATGGCGCTCGCAGCTTCTTGTTCCTGGCCAATCCCGGTCCCGAACTGTGCAGCGTGAAGCTTCGGGCCGCCCCGAACGAGGCCTTGCGCGAGATTCGGGGCGGCGGGCGCCATATACGAGCGGGCGAGCTGCTCACGCTGGCCGCGCGCTCGGTCGTGTTGCGGGAGATCGTGCGGCTATGAACGAGCTAAGGCTGGCGCTGAGCATCGACGAGGGACAGGCGCTGCGCGAGCTCTTGCTGGGCGAGTTCCCAACGCGGGAGACGCGCTTGCTCGCGGTGCTGCAGAACGGTCAGCTACTGCAGGCGTTGCGCACCGATACTGGGCCGCTCTCCGATCTGCCCTCCGAGCTGCACTTCGCGGATCCGCGCGAGCTGCGCAAGCTCGACGGCGTGAAGGACGTCGACCGCGTGATCGCCCTCGACGTGGGTCGCCAGGGACGTGAGTCCCTCGATCGCGTCTGGGAGGGAATCCTGGACGGTTCGCTGCGTGCGGACCCGCCCTTGATTCCGGTTCTGGAGCGGGTACGAGGTTGGCCCGCGGCGCTACGCGCGGGCCTGCGCCGCTTCCTGGAGGACGGTAGCTACGCGCTCTTGCTCGAGGGAAACGAAGAACGTGCGCCAATCTTCGTCTGTGCGCGGCTGCGCGCGGGGCACGGGGTCGAGCTCGGAGGCGCGGAAGGCCTCGCAGCCGCTGCCTCCGCCGAGACGGCGGACGCGCTCGTGCCGGCCATCGAGGAACGGGTCGGGCCCCTACGTCTGCTCATCGAGGGCTCAGCGAGCGCGCTCGCGCGCGTGATCGCGGATGAGCATCCAGCCAGCGCGCTGGAGCACGCCTCGATCCGCGGACAGGTCCGGATCGTTCGAGTCTCGCCACGGATCCGCGCCGGCCTCTTCCTGGCGCGCCTGCTCGGGCTCTGAACGCGGTTAGGGGCCAACCGCTCCGAGCTTCAGGGCACGTCGGAAGACGTAACGCCACATGGGGCGCGTGAGAACGCCGGTGTTGGTGTTCTGGCGTGAGGGGTGGTAGCTCGAGAGCAACGGGGGACGGTTCTGAATGCGATGCAGCGCGCCGTGCGCGAAGGGATAGCGCGCGAGCGGGCGAGCCCCCCAGACCTTGAGCACCGAGGTGTGCGCGATCGCTCCCAGCGCGAGCACTACGCGCGCGTTCGTGAGCGCAGCGAGCTCCTGCGCGAGCCAGGGACGGCACTGGCTGAGCTCGGCGGCGATGGGACGGTTGCCCGGAGGCACGCACTTCACCGCGTTCAGGATGTACGCGCCCGAGAGCTTACGTCCGTCCCAGAGGTCCAGCTGCTCCAACGCCGGATAGAGCCATTCCCCAGAGGCGTCCATGCAGAAAGGCCGACCGGAGCGGTTCGCTCCGTGAAGCCCGGGAGCCAGACCCACGATCACCAGCCACGCGCCCCGATCGCCGAAGCCTGGGACGGGGCGGCACCAGTAGTCGGGGTAGCGCTTGCGCAGCTGCTCCAGGTGGGCCACCAGACGCGGACAGCGGGTGCAGTCGGGGACCTCACGCTCGATCCCACGTAACGCGGCCGCGGACATGGAGCTACTTGATCAGCGCATGCACCGACTTGAACGCAGGGTGTTCCGCGGTGCGTAGGCACTCGAGCAGGATGCTCTCGACGCTGCCTCCGATCGCGCCCGAGCGAATGAGCTTGGCATAGCCCTCCTCGTGCTCGAGCGGGCGGCGCGCAGAGAGGGCGTCGCGTGCGAGGTGTACCCGAAAGCCCCAAGCGAGCAGCTCGTGCACCGTCTGGTTGATACAGGCGTGGGTCTCGATCCCGCAGACGATGGCCTGTCGACGACCGAGAGCGAGCACGCGGTCCGCCAGACCGGGGGCCCCGAGTGCCGAGAGCGACTTCTTCTCGAAGCGCGGCGCGTCGCCGAGCGCGTCCAATACCGCGGGCGTGGTGTGGCCCAGTCCCTTGGGGTACTGCTCCGTGTACAGAATTGGCAGCTCGAGCTCGCACGCGCCTCGAATGAGTACGCACGCCCGCTCGATGGTTCGGTCCCACTCGTGGAGCGCCTTGCGATAGGACTCCTGCAGGTCGATGACCAGCAGAAAGGCCTGCTCTGAAGCTACGACACGCGGGTGCATCCCGCGTGCACCTTACGCGCAACCTGCCCGCCGCTCAAGCCCACGCGTGCTGGCGCCGATGTCCCATCCATTGGAGGTAGCCGCCATGCGTGTGCTCGGAACTGTGCTCGGGGCTCTGCTGCTCTGTCTTTCGGTCGCGTTTGGCACGGGCGGCGTCGCGCTGCGCTCGCACGCGGATGCCTCGTCTGTGACTCCGGCGGCGCCCGAATTCGGCGACGAAGAGTTCTTGGAGGTTGCCCTCCCCCAAGATCAGGGCGTCTGCCGCGCTCCCGAGCCCAGCCGGCGCAGGCTGACGCTTCCCTTTCCCAAGCCGCGCGCGGGAGACGTCATGTTCACGCTGAACACACGTGGGTACAACTATAGCCGTCCTGGTCAGCTTCCCTTGTCGATTCCCGAGGGCGTAGCCCCGGCCAACATCAAGCGCCGCTAGGCTACTCCAGTCCCCCGCGGAGTCCTCGCCACACCAGGAGGTGGCCCAGCGGCACTGCGATCAGTGCGGGCAGGGGCGAGCCGGGCCAGATCACGCGCAGCGAGGCCAGCGCCACGAACAGCGGAGCCACCGTCCACAGGGAAAGCAGGAGCTCCTGAAAGGCCGTGAGCGGGACCGCGCCGCGTCGTGGAATTACGACACAGAGCGCAAGCGAGAGATGCAGGGCCAATGCGATCAGCGCGACGGCGAGTGACGGCACCGCCAGCGTGAGCGCCGCAAGCGCCAGCGCCAACCCTGTGCGCCCGGCGCGACGTGCTCCGAGGATCCGCCGCAGTGCCACCGGGTCGCCGCGCACTGCGCCGAGCAATAGCCCCGGCACCTCACGCGGAGCCAGGAACAAGCGTCGTGTCGGGCGCATCGACTTCAAAATCTTCTGCTCCTGACAACGGTCAAACGGCGAGCGGGTTTGCCTTGACGAGTGTAGCGCGTACGCTCTGGATGGGAGGTCTTGCGTGTGGACCAGCACGCTCAGGTCTTGATCGCGGGCGGAGGTATCATCGGATCGTCGATCGCCGCAGCGCTGGTCGAGCGGGGCGTTCGCGACGTGTACGTCGTGGACCTCGACCTGCACGGGAACTACGCCTCGTCCGAGCTGAACGCCGGCGGGGTACGAGCGACCTGGTGGCAGGAAGTCAACATCGCGGCCTGTCGGGATACGGTGGCGTTCTTCCAGCAGCACGCCGAGGAGTTCTCGTTCCGGCAGCGCGGCTACCTCTGGCTCTACGACAAGCGTGAGCTGTTCGAGACCGCGATCGAGCGACGCCGCCTGCAGCAGCGGCTGGGTTGGAACGTCGAGATCCTCACGCCCAACGACGTACGGCAGCGCTTCCCCCACCTGGATCGTGGGCTGGACCAGCTCGTGGGTGCGACCTTCGCACCTGGCGATGGCCTGGTGAATCCCAACGCGGTGCGGCGTTTCTACCGCGAGCGTGCCGAGGCCGGTGGCGCGCGCTTTCTGAACCGGCACTACATCGAGGGGGTCGAGACGGTGGAGCGCGAGCCGGGTCGCCGGCGGGTCGACGTGATGCACGTGGTGGAGGTGGTCAAGGGCGATCCCGCCGACGAGGCCCGCACGATCGAGAAGATCCTGACGCGGCACCGCATCCCCCCCGACGAGACCGTGGCCCATCCCTCCATCCGCACCGAGCTCGTGGTGAACGCGCTGGGCGCCTGGAGCCCGATTCTCTCCTCCAAGCTCGGTGTGCGTGACGTCGCCGTTCCCGTCCGGCGGCAGATCGCGCTGGTGGACGTACGCGAGCGCGATCTGCCACCGGGCGTCGACCTGGCGCAGCTGGGCATGGTGGTCGACGCCTCCTGTGTCTACTACCACCCCGAGGGCCCCTATATCCTGGCGGGCTATTCCTCGCCCGCGCAGCCCTCCGGCTACGACTTCAACTACGATGGGGATTCCTTCTTTCAAGAGGAGATCTGGCCGCGCTTGGCCCTGCGCTCGAGCGCCTTCGAGCGCTGCGCACACATTCGGGGCTGGTCGGGTCTCTACTCCGTGACGCCCGATCGCAGCGGCGTCGTGGGCGCGGTACCCGGGTTCTCGAACCTGATCGAGGCCCATAGCTTCACGGGCCGGGGGGTCATGCAATCCCGGGCCGTGGGAGTGGGCGTAGCTGAGCTCATCTGCAGCGGGCGCTACGAAACGCTCGACCTCTCGCCGCTCGCGAGCGGTCGCTTTACCCAGGATCCGTCAACCTGGGTGACCGAAGACCTCCACATATGAGGACACTAGAGCTCGGCGCGTAGGTTTGCCTCGAGCTCGGCCAGGGAGACGCGATACTCGCGCTTGAGCAGCCACTCGAGGCGCGCGCCCCGAACGAGCTTGCGCATGAACCTGCGCAGGCGGTGCTCGCCGTGGTGTCGAACCAGGTACTCGATCATGGCGTAGGACTGCAGATAGGCCAGGGTTGCGGACTCATTGTCCAGGCCGGCGAAGGTCGGCTGCGAGAGCACGCTCAGCGGAACCCATCGGTCCAAACGGTTCGCCTGGCTCAGATACGCGTACTCGGCGGAGCTGAGACGGCGCTTGCCGATGGCCAGGTTCTCGAACCACTCGGCCAGCCCCTCGTTGAGCCAGGCGGGGACGTGGCCCCGGGCAGAAACGGCGTCGAGTGCTGCGTGGAAGTACTCGTGGTGCAGCGTGCGAACCAGCCGGCGGTTGACCTCGACGTCCCCCCGCACGTGGATCACGCCATCGTAGAACCCGACGGTACTGAAGCGGAATTGGTCGCTGTAGGTCCCGTCGAAGACGGCCGGGTCGTAGACGACCACGTCGACCGCCCCTCGGGGGCGGATATCCAGCTTCTTGTGGACCTGACGAAAGGCGTCCTCGAGCGCCTCGATGACCGCCTGCTCGAACTGGCGGGACCCGCCTCGACCCGTCCTGTGATCGATGTCCACGTCCTGAAGCAGCCGGAAGTGAGCCGAGCGTCGCTGGTGGAATTTCCCGTCGGCGCCACGGTCCAGGGCGGCCAGGGAGCTGGGCGGCAGCAGGGCGCTCAGCAGGAGGAATACGCAAAGACGCATGCCGTTTATCTTACTCCAGCCGGTCTCGGTCTTCCGGCGCCTCATAGTTGACCTCCCGCGCGCACGGCTTATTCTCCGGCGCTCGAATCACCAACCCAACACGAGGGAGAACCACATGGCGAAGCGGAAGGCGGCCAGCAGCAAGGGGAAGAGCACGAGCCCCGATCCGATGATCATCTCCAAGGCTCGCACGAAGGCGGCGGTCCAGCAATGCAACGTAGGCTCGGAGTTCTACGGGGCGCTCGAGGACGCTGTACGGGGGCTGATCGCCAGGGCCGAGGTCCGGGCGTTGGGGAACAAGCGTAAGACCCTGCGGGCCGCGGACGTTTAGGCCCATCCGGCACGGGGGTGGGGTGCGCCGCACCCCCGCCCCGGTCGGGACGCTCACATGCGTGCCATCGTCGTCGATCACTGGACGGAGCCGAGGGATCTCAAGGTCCAGCAGATCGCGGAGCCCGAGCTCAGACCGGGGGCGGTGCAGGTCGAGGTTAAAGCCGCAGGCTGCAACTTCTTCGACATCCTGATCGTGCGGGGGCAGTACCAGGTCAAGCCGCCGTTCCCTTTCGTTCCTGGCTCGGAGCTGGCCGGGATCGTGCGCGCCGTGGGAGAGGGCGTGGAGGACTTCGCGCCCGAAGATCAGGTCTATGGTGGGGTGCCGCTCGGGGCCTTCGCCGAGCGGGCTGTGGTCCCGGGCCTGATGCTGCGTTCGTTGCCGCGAGGGATGTCCTTTGAGGAGGCGGCCGGCTTACCGATCGTCTATCCGACCTCCTACGTGGGGCTGGTGCAGCGCACGTCGCTGCAGCCGGGCGAGACCCTACTGGTGCATGCGGCTGCGGGCGGCGTTGGCATCGCCGCGGTGCAGATCGGCAAGGCGCTCGGGGCGCACGTGATTGCAACCGCCGGCGGGTCCAAGAAGCTGGAGGTTGCGCGCCAGGCGGGCGCGGACCTCGTGATCGATTACCACGACGCGAGCTGGATCGATGCCGTCAAGCAGGCCACGGACGGAAGGGGCGCGGACGTGATCTACGATCCGGTGGGGGGCGATGTCTTCGACGGGTCGCTCAAGTGCATCGCCTGGAACGGGCGTCTTCTGACGGTGGGCTATGCGGGTGGGCGCATCCCCGAGGTGAAGGTCAACCGCATTCTGCTCAAGAACATCGCCGTGATCGGCTTGCACTGGGGCGCGTACGCGGTCAAACAGCCCGAGGTCGTGCGAGCGACCTTCGACGCCCTGACCCGGCTCTACGAGCAGGGGAAGATCGCACCGGTGGTGTATCGGAGCTACCCGCTCGAGGCGGTGCCGGAGGCCCTGGAAGCGCTGGCATCCCGCCGCACCTACGGCAAGGTCATCATCACGCCCTGACTAGCGCGTCATCGGCGAGCACAGCTCTACTACCCGGGTAGCGGCCGGCAAAGCCGGCCTGCCGGGACGGCGCGTGACTTCGCACGCGCCTGAGTGCGCGCACTGCTACGCAGCTCTGCGGGCCTTGCAGGTCCAGCGCGTTATTGCTGGATTCGTGTGGCCGACGGACCC
>SMWZ01000114.1 GCA_004356455.1 Deltaproteobacteria bacterium | reverse complement strand
CCTGGAGGCCGCATGGTAGAGCGCGAAGAGGCAGCCGAGCGAGCCGGCGGACCATGCCGTCAAGCGCCCCAGCAGGCGCACGTGGCGCCAGGTCTTGCGGAACATTGCCACCGCTGTCCCCCAGGGCACTTTTCGGTACGGTGAAGGCGGACTTGAGGAGGCTGTTGTGGGTGCGGCGCCGAGTTCCGGCGCGTCAGGTGCGAGAGGCGGCCTTGCTCAGGTGTTCGACCTGCCCGTCGCTGCGCTGGAGCAGGACGTCGTTGTAGTTGTCCTCGCCCCGGTGGTGCAAGAAGTCGGGGGGCCGGAAGTTGAGCAGCACGCTCGCGCGGTAGGGGCCGGGGCCCTCGGGCGGGGGCGCGGCGTGCATGACGTCGCCGTAATGCAGTGACACATCTCCGGCCTCGGCGGCGAGCGCAACGCCCTCTGGTCCAGAGGTGTCGGTCGCTTCAACGAAGCCGTACGAGCCTTTCCACGAGCCCGGCAGCATGCGCAGCTCACCAGCCTGGCGCGAAGCCGCGGCGAGATAGATCGACAGGTTGATCACGGGGCACATCACCGCGTGGCCGCCCATACCGCAGTCACGATGCCAGGGCAGGTCGGAGAGCCCTTCGCTCATGTCGGGGTTCTTGAAGAGGACCGTCACGCCCTCGACCCCATCGGCCTCGCGCGGTGTGAGCTTCTCATCGCAGAGCCGCACCAGGCGGGTCAGGCGCGGATCCTGGTAGAGATCCCGGAATATGGGCCGGGATCCGGCGTTCGTCACCCGACACAGCACCGCATCGCCCCGCGTGTTGCGGCCCCACCACGACTTCTTGTCTCCCTGCCGTGCGCTGTCGCGAAGTCCCTCCCCATGCTCGCGAAAGCTCGCGATCTCCTCGGGCGTAAAGACGTTCTTCACCAGTAGGTAGCCGGCCGTGCGCAGGAAGTGCGCCATCTCTTCGGGCTCGCTGGCGAGCGCGAAGGTCTGATGCACGTCGAGCGACGACCCGTCGCGGGCCTGCAGCTCTACCGTCTCAGGATTGAAGACGGGACGCCCGTTGTACATCGCGCGCAGACGAGGCTCCCAGCGCACGAAGTGCATGGGATCCCCACGCAGACACTTCACCCGCCGCGCGTAGATCAGGCCAGGCGGTGTCTCGAGCTCACGCACGATCCCCTGCCAGGATTCGGAGTCGAGCTCGACCACCGTCTGGGCCTGCTCGTCCCCGGAAACGATATCGATGCGGTCGGCCTGCGGGATGTAGCTGTAGGCGCCACCCCCCGTCAGGCGGAACGCCAGCGAGCCGATCCTCGCGCCGTCGGCCGCCGCCAGCGCGCCATGGCCTGCGGCGAGCCGGCGCGGCAGCTCCTCGCGATGAAATTCGTCGAAATCGAGGGTCTCGAGGCGGGCAGGCACCGGACTTCCTCCGTCGGCATTATTATCGCCCGACCGCTGGGATGTGACCAGCTCGGGTATAATGCTCGAGAATCAGGAGTCTACGATGAATCGTGTGCTGGCGCGCTTGGCTTCCTCAAAACCGGGAACCTGGTTCTTCCTGAACGTGGCCCCGCCCATCGACCGTGTGCTGCTGCGCTGGTCGAAAGGTCGATTCAGCCTTGGGGGAAGCATGCCTATCTGTCTGTTGGAGACGATCGGAGCGAAATCAGGCCAGCCGCGTTCCACCCCGCTCATGTACCTCCGCGATGGAGAGCGGTTCGTGCTGATCGGATCGAGGGGAGGGAATCCGCGCCATCCCGCCTGGGTCCACAATCTCCGCAAGACACCACAGGCAACCGTGCTGGCGAAGGGCCATCGGCATCGGGTGAACACGCACGAGGCGGAGGGCGAGGAACGCTCTCGGCTCTGGGCGCAGGCTCGCGAGGTCTACTTCGGCTACGAGGTGTATCAAGAACGCGCCGGCACCCGGCGCATCCCGGTGGTCGTGCTGACTCCGGTGGGCGACTAGCCTGGATTTCTCACCGGGTTGCCGTAGCGAGGGCGCCAAGTGTGCGTCAGATCGGGCCGCGCGCAGGCCGAGGCACCGGAAACGTATTGGACAATACGTTGAGGAGCCGAGGCCGAGCACGGGCCGAGATGGCGTGCAATTGGCGGCTGCAGTAGGCCACCGGGTGAGATATCCGGGCTACCCCCGCTCCCGATCGTGAATTTGCTCCACGCCGCGTACGTTCCAGCGGGCGATGGCCCCTTCCCGACGATCCTGGCGCTGCACGGCTGGGGTGCCAGCGCTCACGACCTGCTCGGGCTCGCGCCCTTGCTGTACGACGGCCAGGCGCTCGTGCTGTGTCCACAGGGATCCGTCGAGGTGCCGATCACTCCGGGCATGCATGGCTACGGCTGGTTTCCCATCACGGGGGGTGCACCGCCCGACCCGGAGGAGTTTGCGCGAGCCGCGGCCGCCCTGCGCATTTTTCTAGACGCGGCGCTCGAGCGCTATGCGGTAGATCCACGCAAGCTCGTGGTGCTCGGCTTCAGCCAGGGCGGGGTGATGGCCTACGACCTGGCGCTGCGCGACCCGAGTCGCTTCGCGGGGCTGGCCGCGCTCTCGTCCTGGCTAACGGTGTCGCTGGCGTCCGAGCTTCCGAAGCTTCCCGAGCACGCGGGCTTCCCGGTGCTCGTCATGCACGGAACAGAGGATCCGATGATCGACGTCGCCCGCGCGCGCGAGTCGCGCGAGTCGCTCAGGCCCCTGGGCGTTGCGCTCACCTATCGCGAGTACGCCATGGGACACACCATTGGACCCGAGGCCACCCGCGATCTGGTGACCTGGCTGCGTGACAAGGTAATCAGCCCGATCCAGCTCGTCTGAGCGATCAGCTGCTGAGAGCCTCGTAGCGAACTCCGGTCAGAGACTCCGACACCTCCCACAAGCGGGCTGCGACGTCCTGGTCGCGCGAGCGCGCGTTGGACCCGACCTTCCTCGGGTGGCCCCGGTTCTCCGCGAAGCCGTCGGGTCCGATGTAGTCGCCCCCGCGCACCTCGGGGGAGGTGGCAGCGTAGAGTGTGGGGAGGGCGCCCATGGCGGCGCTCTGCGAGAAGAGCCGGTTCGCGAGCTGTGTCATCCTCTCCATTAGCTTCGATCCCTGCATGCGTGGTCCCGTGGCTTGCAGATTCGTGGCGGCGTAGCCGGGATGGCAGGCGGCACTGATCAAGCTCGCCCCCTTTGCATCGAGCTTACGTTGCAGCTCATAAGTAAAGAGCAGATTGGCGAGCTTGCTCTGACCGTAGGCTCCCCACTTGCTGTAACGGCGTTTCCACTGGAGATCGTCGAAGTGTATTTTACCCGTGCGATGCATCGTGCTGCTCACGCTGACGATGCGTGCCCCCGAACTGGCAAGCAGCCGCTCGAGCAGTAGCCCGGTGAGAGCGAAATGGCCCAGGTGGTTGGTGCCGAACTGCATCTCGAAGCCGTCCAGGGTGCGGCGCCCGGGGAGGGCCATCACCCCGGCGTTGTTGCAGAGCACCTCGAGGGTGCCGTGTCTGTCGAGAAAGCTCTTGGCGAAACCGCGCACCGAAGCCAGGCTGGCGAGGTCGAGTTCCATGGCCTCCAGCGAGGCGCCGGGTTTCTGGGCGGTGATCGTATCGATCGCCGCCCGAGCCTTGGCTGTGTTCCGGCAGGCGAGAACCACGTTCGCTCCCTTGCCCGCGAGCTGCAGTGAGGCCTCGTAGCCGAGTCCGCTATTGCCACCGGTAACGATGATGGTCTTGCCCGAGAGGTCGGGCATGTGATCGGCCGTCCAGGGGGTTGGGGGAGGCATGTCGACTCCTTTCGCCGGAGTATACCGCGTCTTGACGAAGGTCTAGCTAGACGAAGCCCGGCCGTATGAAGCGGTTGGCTCGGACTTTCGTGGTAAAATTCTCATCGTCGATTGTTCCTCCCCAGTCGCAGGAGAATCAGTATGGGAACCGTCAACATCGAGAAGATGCGCCCCCACGTGAGCGTCGTTCGCCTGAATCGGCCGGAACGGCTCAATGCCATGTCGATCGAGCTCTGCCTCGAGCTCCGGGACACGCTCGAGCAGATCGGGCGCGACAATGATTGCTGGATCGTCGTGCTCACGGGCAGCGGGCGCGCGTTCTGTGCGGGTCTCGACCTCAAGGACGGCTCGGCCATCCCCAACATCGAGGGACTGCCGATTCCGCGCATCGGACCGCACGCGATGCGGATTTACTCCAAGCTCGTCCCCACCATGCGGCAGGTCCCTCAGCCGATCATCGCGGCCATCAACGGCGTGGCCTACGGGGGCGGCCTGTGCCTGGCGCTGGCCGCCGACCTGCGGGTGGCTTCGGAGTCCGCCCTCTTTAATGCGACCGGGATCGTGAATGGGCTCACGAGCACGGAGCTGGGGGCGAGCTGGCTTCTGCCCCGGCTGATTGGCGCGGCCAACTCCAACGATATCCTGCTGACCGGGCGCAGGATTGATGCCCGCGAGGCCTTGCGCATGGGTCTGGTCTCGCGCGTGGTGCCGGACGCCGAGCTCCTCGAGCTCGCGCTCGAGATCGCCTCGGGTATGTGCGAGTACAGCCCCTACGGAGTGCAGATGACCAAGCAGGTGCTCTGGGCCAATCTTGAGAACCCGAGCCTCATGGCAGCCATCGAGCTCGAAGACCGGAACCAGCTCATGCTGGGGATGACCGACAATCTGCCCGAGGCCATCAGAGCGTTCGACGAGAAGCGCAAGCCCGTCTACACCGATCAGCCCCGCCGCAACATCTACGGCGGCGACTAGGAGTGCGACTCAAGAGTCGCCCGACACACGCGCAGGCGAGTTCAGCTCACCGACAACGCGCTAAGACGGCTAAATCCAACTCCCCTCAGGCGGTGCCCGGGCGTCGGTCTGCGCTTGCCAGGGCGGCGCCGCTGATGCGTGCGGTTCGGATGTCTCCGAAGGGCGTGCCCATGCCGGAGTTAACGACCATGGCGACCGCGAGCTCCCGGCTCGGGTCGGCCCAGGCGCCGGAGCCCCCGTAGCCGAAGTGACCAAAGGCCTGCGGCGGGAACCCGCGGGTCGTGCCGATGCCGTGGTAGCCGAGTCGCCAGCGCAGATCGAAGGGGAGCACCGCCCGCCGCTTCCCGTTGCTCTGGACCTTGGTGGCGCGCATAAGCGTGCCCTGGGAGAGGAGGCGAACGCCGTCGATCTCTCCGCCCCCCGCCAGCGCGGCATACATGCGTGCGAGAGAGCGTGCGGTGAAGAGTCCGTTGCCGGATGGAATTACGACGCGAAGGGTCTCGCGCGAGCCGAAATCGAACGCGCTGATGCCACGCGGGGCGAGGGCATCGACGATGCTCCCGAAATCGAAACCGATCCCGCTCAAACGTATGAACGTTCGAAGGGGACTCAGCAACGTGCCCGCAACAGCGCTGGCCTTTTCCACGGCAGGGCCGATGCGGCGGTCCTGCAGCAAACGCCCGCGCATCGGCCAGATCAGCTCCGCGGCGCGATCGAGTTCTTCCTCGGGAGCTCCGATGTACATCCCGTCCAGCCCCAGCGGCTCGGCCAGTTCCTCTCGAATGAGCTGTGGCAGGTGCTTTCCGGTCACACGTCGAAGGATCTCGCCCACCAAGAAGCCGAAGGTCAGACCGTGGTAGCCCGTTCTTTCTCCGGGAACGTGAAGCGGCTTGGCCCGTTCGAGCGCGCGGATCATGTGGTCCCAGTCCAGCATCCGATCCGCGTGGTCGATCATCTGGCGGATGTGGTATAGCCCGGCCTCGTGCGCGAGCACGTGGCGGACGGTGATCGTCTCCTTGCCGGCTTGAGCGAACTCGGGCCAGTGTTGGGCCACGCGGTCCTCGTAGTCCAGCAAGCCGCGGTCGACCATCATGTGAAGCAGAGTCGAGGCCACGCCTTTGCCCGTGGAGAAGCTCGGGGCCATCGTGTCTCGCGTCCAGGCGCTGCCCGCTCGGTTCTTGGCGCCGCCCCAAAGATCGACGACGCACTGGCCGCGGTGATAGACGCACACCGCCGCTCCTCCCGCGTAACTTCGGAGCTGGCTCTTCAGCGCGCTGGCGACACCGGTGAAGTGCGGATGAAGCTGTCCATCCAGGCTCACGCCTCGCCGGTCGAAGACTCTCGGCAGCTGCAGGTACGTCACTAGCGAGTCCCCCCCCTGACCCCCTGAGTACTGTCCCAACTATACGATAACCGACGGGCTGCGGTCGCCTCTACGGTCTATCCTGCCCGCTGCACGGGCCGTGCGGCGGAGGGAGCTTGGCGATCCGGGATCGCATCGAGGTGGGTTTCGAGCGCTGGGGCCATCTCGTGTTCCGCTATCGCTGGGCGGCGATCGTGCTGATGCTGGCGCTGGCCTCGGCTCTGACCTCGCGCCTGCCTCTGCTCACCCTGGACAACTCCATCGAGTCGTTCCTGCACGAGGACGATCCCGCGGTTCTGCTCTACAACGACTTCCGCGACCAGTTCGGATGGGACGAGTATATCTTCATCCTGCTCGAGCCGCGCGAGGTATTCGACCTGAACTTTCTCGAGGAGCTAAAGGCGCTGCACGAGGAGCTCGAGACCGAGGTTCCCCATCTGGATGACGTGACCAGCCTGCTCAATGCCCGCTCGACTCGCGGCGAGAAAGATGAGCTGATCGTCGAGGACCTGCTCGAGGAGTGGCCCGAGACCCCGGACGCTATGCGGGTGTTCAGGGAGCGCGTGTTCGCGAACCCCCTCTACCTGCATACGCTGATCTCGGAGGATGGCCGCTTCACGACCATAACCCTCAAGCCAGACACGTATTCCACGCTGCAAGAGACCGACGCGCTCGCGGGCTTCGATGACGGCGAAATGGGCGAGGCGCTGGCTGACGTGAAGCGCGAGTTTCTGACCGAGAAGGAGAGCTCGCTCCTGATTAAATCCGTGCGCGAGGTCATGGCCCGCCATGAGGGTCCCCAGCTGAAGCTGTATCTCGTGGGCGGAGCCGTGCTCGGCGACCGTATGAACGAGGAGATGCAATCCGACCTCGGGGTGTTTCTAGGTGTATCGCTCCTGATCATTATGGCCGTGCTCTACCTGGTGTTCCGGCGCGCCTCGGGTGTGATCCTGCCGCTCGTGGTCGTGCTGCTCTCCCTGCTCTGCACGTTGGGAATCATGGTGATGCTCGGCATCCCGCTTTCGCTCACCACCGAGATCCTCCCCTCGTTTCTGCTGGCCGTCGGCGTGTGTGACTCGGTCCATCTGCTGGTGATCTTCTATCAGCAGTGGGCTCGGGGAAGTCGGCGCGAAGATGCGATCGCCTACGCCATGGGTCATGCCGGTCTGGCGATTCTGATGACCAGCCTGACCACCGCCGGAGGGTTGGCCTCCTTCGCGGCCGCCGAGCTGGCACCGGTGGCCCACCTGGGGGTGGTGGCGCCCGTGGGGGTGATGCTCGCCTTCGTGTTCTCGGTGGTCCTGCTGCCGGCGCTGCTTGGCGTCGTGCCTCTGCGTCAGGCGCAGCACGAATCTCGCACCCGCAACGCCTGGGTGGAACGTTTGTTGATTGGCGTTGGCGATTTCTCAATCCAACGGCCCTGGACGATCGTGGCGGTATCGGCCCTGGTCCTTGCGATCGGGGGTCTGGGAGCCTCGCGGGTTCGGTTCTCCCAGAACGAGCTCGAGTGGTTTCCGGAGCAGGAGCCTCTGCGCGAGGCTATGGCTCTCTTCGATCGGGAGCTGAAGGGAGCGCTGACGCTCGAGCTGCTGGTGCAGACCGGTGAGGAGAACGGACTGTACTCGCCGGAACTGCTGCAGCAGATCGAGGCACTCGGTGTCGCAAATCAGTCCTTTTCTCATCGCGGGCTCTTCATTGGGAAGACGATCTCCATCACCGACGTTGTGAAAGAGACGCACCAGGCGCTGAACGAGAATCGGGCCGACTTCTACACCATCCCGGACAACCGTCAGCTCATCGCACAGGAGCTCTTGCTCTTCGAGAACAGCGGGACCGATGATCTCGAAGACCTGACCGACTCGCAGTTCAGCATGGCGCGCGTCAGCATGAAGGTGCCCTGGGCAGATTCGATGCTCTACCCGGAGTTCCTTGCCCGGATGGAGCATCAGATCGAAGCGATTCTCGGGGAGCACGCGCAGCTCAGCCTCACCGGGCTCAGTGCTCTGCTGGGCCGGACCTTCTCGGCGGTGATCACGACCATGGGGCGATCCTATGTGCTCGCGCTCCTGATCATCACACCCATGATGGTCTTTCTGCTCGGGAGCTTCAGGCGCGGCCTGCTCAGCATGATCCCGAACCTGGCTCCGGTGCTCATGACACTCGGGCTCATGGGATGGCTGGGCGTCGCCCTCGACATGTCGAGCCTGCTCATCGGTGGCATCATCCTCGGCCTGGCCGTCGATGATACGATCCACTTCATGTACAAGTTCGGCCGCTACCACCAGGAGAGCGGAGACCCATACCAGGCGGTGCGCGAGACTCTGCAGACGACCGGAATCGCCATGCTCTTCACCAGTCTCGTGCTGTCGGCGGGCTTCCTGGTCTTCGTGCTTGCTTATATGTCCAATATCTCCAGCTTCGGCCTGCTCGCGGCCTTTGCCACGATCACCGCCTTTGTGGCGGACATCACACTTGCTCCCGCGCTCATGATCCTGATCACGCGCGGGCGGCGTCGCCCGGCGCAGCCCATTGCGATGCCCGAGCGCCTGGTTCGAGAAGGAAGGGGATGACCATGCCCATCGAGAGTGTGAACCCGACCAACGGGGCCACCATCCGAACCTACAAAGAGCCGTCTCCCGAGGAGGTCGCGGCCATTCTCGGCCAGGTCGACGAGGCGTTCGGCTCGTGGCGCACGACGAGCTTTGGCGAGCGCGCTCAGCTCATGCGCGCGGCCGCCCAGGTGCTGCGAGCCAAGACCGACGAGTACGCGCGGCTCATGGCGGAGGAGATGGGCAAGCCGATCCGGGAAGGTCGAGCCGAAGTCGAGAAGTGCGCCTGGGTTTGTGAGTACTACGCCGAGAGCGCGGAGGGATTCCTGAGCCGGGAGCTGATCGAGACCGACGCCCGCCAGAGCTTCGTCACCTTCGAGCCGCTGGGCGTGGTGCTCGCAGTCATGCCATGGAACTTTCCCTTCTGGCAGGTCTTCCGCTTCGCGGCTCCGGGGCTCATGGCCGGGAACACCGGCGTCCTGAAGCACGCCAGCAACGTGCCGGGGTGTGCGCTGGCCATCGAAGCTGTGTTCAGAGAGGCGGGCTTTCCGGAGAACGTCTTTCGGACGCTGCTCATCGGCAGCAAGCAGGTCGACCGGGTCATCGAGCACCCCAAGGTGCGGGCGGTCACGCTCACCGGCAGCACCCGGGCGGGCCGGGCGGTGGCGAGGACATCCGGATCGCTCTTGAAGAAGACCGTGCTCGAGCTCGGCGGCAGCGATCCCTACCTGATCCTCGAGGATGCGGACCTGGAGCTAGCGGTGGACGCGTGCGTCAGCGGCCGGCTCATCAACGGCGGTCAGAGCTGCATCGCGGCCAAGCGCTTCATCGTCCCGCGCAAGATCCTGCCGGCGTTCGAAGAGCAGTTTGTTGCGAAGATGATGGCTAAGAAGATGGGGGACCCGCTGGCGGAAGATACCGATCTCGGTCCTCAGGCGCGACACGATCTACGCGACGACCTGCACCGCCAGGTGGAAGCAAGCATCGATGCGGGTGCACAGTGCCTGCTCGGCTGCGAGATCCCTGACGACCCGGGGGCCTTCTACCCCCCCAGCGTGCTGACGGCAGTGGCCAGGGGTATGCCGGCCTACGACGAGGAGCTCTTCGGGCCGGTGGCAGCCATCATTCCCGTGGATGACGAGGAGGAGGGGATCCGGGTGGCCAACGACAGCCCTTTTGGGCTGGGCGCCGCGGTCTTCACGCGTGATCTGGCGAGGGGCGAGGAGGTTGCCGCTCGGCGGCTTGAGGCCGGCTGTTGTTTCGTCAACACCTTTGTGCGATCCGATCCGCGCCTGCCCTTCGGTGGCATCAAGGAGTCGGGCTATGGGCGCGAGCTTGGCCAGTACGGCATCAAGGAGTTCGTCAACATCAAGACCGTGTACGTGGCCTGAGCGCGCAGCCCCTTTTGTCATGCGACCGCGAGCAGGCTCTCGAGCTCGCTCGCGAGTGTGCGCTTGGGCACGACGCCGTTCACCCGCTGCACGACCTTCCCGTCCTGGAAGAAGACGAGAGCGGGTATGGAGCGGATCCCGTATTCCTGGGCCAGACCCGTCTGCTCATCGACGTTCACCTTGCCGACCGTAGCCCGACCTTCGAACTCGGCGGCCAGCTCCTCGATTGCCGGAGCGATCTGGTGACACGGGGCGCACCAGTCCGCCCAAAAATCCACCAGCACCGGCTTGGCGGAGTCGAGCACCTCGCTCCCGAAGTTCTGGTCCGTCAGCTTCACGTACTTGCTGTTCTCTGCCATGGTCTTGTTCTTCCTTCTGTTAGCTGTGGAGTGATTGCGTAGAGCCCTGTGGCTCCGCGTACGACCGCGTCAGGTGCAGGCCGCACTCCTGCTTGAGTCCCCGGAAGCGTGTATCGCGCTCGTGTGCGTCGCCATCGCTCAGCGGCCGACTGGAATGCCAGTCGCCGACCGTTGCGTACCCCTGATAGAAGAGCGGGTGATAGGGCAGGTCGTGGACCTTCAAGTACTCGTGTACGTCCTGGGTCGTCCAGTCAAGGATCGGCAGAATCTTGTAACGATCCCACTGTCGACCCAGGATGGGCAGCCGCTTACGATGGTCAGTCTGCTGGGTACGGAGTCCGGCCAGCCAGGCCGTGGCCCCGAGCTCCCGCAGCGCGCGCTGCATCGGCTCCACCTTGCGAATCTGGTCGTAGAGGTTCAGTGCGTCCGCGTCGCCCTGCTCCCAGAGCCGACCATGAAGCGCCTCCATCTCTGCCGGTGCCAGGGGGGAGCGATAGGCGTGTATGTTCAAGCTCAGCCGCTCGATCAGCTGCTCGGCGAAGCGATGGGTCTCGGGCGGCAGGTAGCCTGTGTCCACCCAGATCACCGGGATTTCGGGCACGACGCGGGTTGCCAGGTGCAGCGTGACCGCAGCCTGGATGCCGAAGCTCGTGCTCATCACCAGGCCTTCGCTGAAGGTCGCATCCGTCCATTCGATGATCTGCGTAGAGTCGGCGGGACCGGCCCGTAGCTCTCCTCCGGGCGTCGGCCCCAGCGTGATGCCGCTCGCGGCTTCCAGCACTTTCTCCACCTCCTGGGGTTGATGTCCGGAGATTAGATGTATATACAAATAGAAGGTTTCAGCGGAGGGCTATGCCCGTCTCGCCCCAGGGACTTAGCGAGTCTGCGAACAGATCCGGTCGGCGATCCGGCGCAGGGAGGAGGCGCCTCGGTCGCCGAGCAGCGCGTG
>SMWZ01000008.1 GCA_004356455.1 Deltaproteobacteria bacterium | reverse complement strand
TGCCAGCCGGGAATCCATGTATCGCGAGATCGTTCGGGTACGGCCCCAAAACGCACGCGCGCACTACAACCTGGCCAACCCCCTGTCGCGAGAATCGCGCCGGCTGAGACGACAGGGCAAGACAGAGCAAGCCGACACGTTGCTGGCCGAGGCGATCGAGCTGTACGAGGAAGCGATCCGCCTTTTCCCCTATTACCTCGCGGCCCGTATAAATCTGGCGGTGCGATTTGGCGAGCAGGGGACGCAGCTCGAGAAGCGGAACAGAGCGCGGGAGGCTCGGAAGAGCTACGACCTCGAGATCGAGCAGCTGCGGGAGGTCGTCCGGATCAAGCCCCGCCACAAGATCGGCGTCTACAATCTAGGGCTGGCACTCCGCAAGCAGGGAGTTCGACTTCGAAACCAGGGGCAGATGGTGCCCGCGCAGGCCACGGTCGAGGAAGCGGTGGTTCTATATCGGCGCTCCCTCGAGCTTCGCCCCCGTCACACCAGGTCCCTGAGAGGCCTAGCTCAGGCCCTCCGTCAGCTGCAGCGCTATGACAAGGCGGAAAGCCCGCTGCGCCGACTCCTCCAAATCAAACCCGACGACCCGGGAGCCATGCGCCTATTAGGCGATGCACTGCTGCAACGGGGGCGCTACTCGCAGGCCGAACCCTATCTGCGTCGGGCCGTCGAGATCGACCCCCGCAACGGAAGTGGACAGCAGTTGTTGCGAGATGTGCAAGCTCATCTACAGCAGCGCTGATCTCACTCGCACGCCCTGGCCGCATGCTTTCGCCTCAAGAAAGCGCAACTTGGCCGCAGCGCCGATCCCGTAACTCATCGGAATCCTTCAATCTCGATGGGTTGGAGAAGTGGAAAAAGGTTCCCTTGATCCGGAAAGGGTTTCCTCATCTCGGGGCGTGGAGCTGCGTGCCAAGGGAGAGCGGGGTCGCTGAGAAGGCCTGAAACGCCGCCTGAGACGCCAGGAAGCGGTGTGCGAAGGGCTGGCATCGGCCTTGCTAATACATCGGGCATGTCACCCATGGCGAAGAAGTGGTTGCACGTACTGGAGGCGGAGTTCGGCGTGGGGCCCGAGTTCTCGGGGCATCTCATGCCCTTCCTGGAGTGGTTTGCGGACCAGCAGCCGAGCCTGGCGGAGCGCGAGAAGATTCTCATGGGAATCGCTGCGGCCTATCGCTCGTGCCAGGGGGGGCAGACGAACTCCGTCGAAGAGGTGCGACTGCTGCTCGCCGAGTTCGCCACCGAGCTGAAAAAGCTGGACGAGACGCTTAAGGTGCTGGGGGTTTACCTTGAGCGCGTTCGCCAGCGGATCAAGCGCCCCGCACTGCGGCGGGTGATCCACTAGCCCGATCCCCCTCGCCCTGTCTCACATTGAAGGTCCCGAGGAGACTCGGAGCTGGCGCGTGTTCCTCTGCTGCAGCTGCTGGCGCCCTTCGGTGCCGGGATCTGGCTCGCCGATAAGCTTGAGCTGGCACCGTGGCTCTGCGCTCTCCTAGCCGCGGCGGGGCTCCTGCTCTGGTGCGTACGTCGGAACGGGCGCATGGCCGCACTGGGCGAGGCGCTGCTGGGAGCGGGACTGGGCGCGCTCGCGCTCGCCCTACGCCTACATGCGCCCGTACCCGAGATCGAGCCTGGCCCGGTCACGCTGACATTGCTCAAGGCTCCGCTGGCGAGAGGGGCTGGCTGTCAGGTCGAGGTGTACGTACACGGCAAACGCGGGGGCGCGGCGCTGCTCCAGGCACCCGAGTCGAGCTGTGGCTGGCTGCCGGGCCAGCGCGCGCTGGGTCGGATCGGCCTGGGTCCCCTGCGACCGGCAACGAATCCCGGCCAGAGCAGCAGCCGACGGCGCTGGCAGCGACGCGGCATCCAGCGCCTGGCGCGCGTACAGCAGGGGCTGCTCTTCCCCATCGGGCCCCCGCCCCGCGGACCCGCCGCCCTCCTGGAGCGTGCCCGCCGGGCGTTGGGCCGGAGCGTCGACCCGCTGGGCGCGGAGTCACGCTCCGGAGGGCTTCTGCGCGCGCTGGTCAGCGGTGACCGCGCGCGCCTGACGCCGGAAACGCGTGCGGCCTTCCAGCGTTCCGGCACAGCCCATCTCCTGGCGGTATCCGGCCTTCACGTAGGCTGGATCTTCGTGCTCACCAAGGCGTGCGTAGGGCTTGTCATGCGCCGCGCGTGGAGTCTGGCGCTGCTGCGCCGGGCCCGAGCGATCTCTTTCGCTGCCGGGGTCGCTGCGGCATGCGCGTACGCGGCGCTGTCCGGCCTCGGGGTCCCGGCGCTGCGTGCGGCGACCATGGCCGCAGCCGGGACCTTGGCGCTGCTGGGCGGACGACCCGCGGCGGCCTGGAACGTGCTCGCTCTCGCGGCCCTGGTGGTGCTGGCCTGGGATCCGGGGTCGCTTTTCGAGCCCTCGTTTGCGCTCTCGTTCTCCGCGGTCGCGGGCATCCTCGTCTGGGGCGGAGGCGGACGCCTTGCTTCGCTCCTGCACGCGACGCTGGCGGCGGGCCTGGCGACCGCGCCCTTGATTGCGGCCATCGATGCACCGCTGCCCCGACTCGCTCCCGTGGCAAACCTACTTGCGGTCCCGCTCTTCGGCGCGATCGTGCTCCCCTTGGGGCTGCTCAGCGCTTGCCTGGGTGTGCTTTCTACGACCGCCGCCGCTGGGCTTGGCCCCGTGGCGCGCGGCGCGGCGGAGCTCGGAATCCGTCTGGTCGAGGCGCTCGGAAGCACCAGTCTGCTCGAGGGCTCAGCGCGCCCGGTCCGACGCGCACTGGGGATCGCCGCTGCGGGCTTCGCGTTGCGCCTATCGTTCCGTCGTCAGTGGTACGCCGCATTGGGCGCGGGTGCGCTCGCCGCCGGCGCCCTGCTGCTTCCATCCTTGGAGGGGGAGCGGGGTGCTGCGGGGAGCTCCGCATCGCTGCTCTTTCTCGACGTGGGTCACGGGGACGCCGTGCTGGTGCGAAGCGGAAGCCGGGCCTGGCTGGTGGACGCCGGCCCCCGTTTTGGACGCTTCGATGCGGGCCGCAGCATCGTGCGCCCGGCTCTGCGCGCCGAGGGAATACGCGAGCTCGAGGTTCTGCTGCTGAGTCACGCCGACCGCGATCATATCGGGGGCGCGCGCGCCGTGCTCGAGAGCGTGCCGGTGCGAGAGCTGTGGGCCACCCGTGCTACCTGGGAGAGCGCTGCGCTCGGGCCGATACGCCGCGTCGCCGCCCGGCGAGGGATTCCGGTTCGGCTGGTGGCAGCTGAGGAGCGTGCAACGCTGGGACCGCTCCGGTTGAGCGTCCTCTGGCCGCCTCGCGCTTTCTCGAGCCGCAGCTCGAATCACGGCTCGCTCGTGCTGCGCATCGAGGGACCGCACGGGTGCGCGCTGCTCCCGGGAGACGTACCCAGTCACGTGGAGCGGGAGCTGGCGCGTAAGCTGGCTCCGTGTCAGCTGCTCAAGCTCGCCCATCACGGGAGTGAGTCCTCGACGGATGCGCTCTGGCTCCGAACTCTGCGTCCCTGGGTGGCGATCGCCAGCGCCGGCCGTCGACCGCGGTCGCCGCTCCCGCACACACGCGTGCGTGCGCGCTTGCAAGCGGAGTCGGTGACGCTCTACGAGACCCGGCGCTTCGGTGCAGTGCGCGTGCGCTTCACCCGGGTCGGTCTGGTGGTGGACCCCTTCCTGCGTGTGCCCTGGTCCGATGAGCCACGCTGACTCCGCTCAGCATCTTCGCAGGGCCCCGGAGAGCAGGCTCACGAGCGGGTGAAAGGAGTTCTTGTCCTGGAGGACGAGATAGGGGCCGGAGGCGAGGTCTCGCAGGCGCTCGTGCTCCTCGGTGGCGAGGAAGACGGTCGGCCCCCAGGCCTGGTCGAGCCACAGCAGCGCCCGCCGGGTGGCTTCGAAGGCTTCCGGGCCGCTGAAGCCCATCGCGTGTGGGACACCATCGGCAAGGATCACGGCGATGCGGCGGGAGCGTGAACGGGGCTCCATGCGCTGGAGGTCGTCGCCGATCAGGTGCAGGGCGTGGGCGTCGCGGTTGTTTCCATCAACGTTGAAGTGGCCCAGCGTCAGAACCGGCCCGCGGGCCGGTGTCGCGAAGCGCGTGATCTGCGTACACGGGCTGTGATCGCGATCGGCGGAGTGGCCGTATACGTAGAGGCGTACGCCGGGCAGACCGATCACCGCCTCGGATAAGAGCACCGCAACGTGCTGCGCTTTCTCTGCACAGCTGCCGTCCATGCTGGCCGACATATCCAGGATCAGCGCGATCGAGAGCGCGTCGCGTGCCAGGTTGGGTCCGAGAAAGAGCCGATCATCCAGCTCGCGTGCGAACAGGCGACGACGGTCCAGCGTTCCGCGCCGGCGATGCGACTCCCGGCGAGGCGGGAGCAGGGGCTGCAGAAGCTGGCGCAGCAGCGCGGCTGGGCCGGCGACTTCGCGGCGAATGGTCTCATAGCCGTTCGGGTCCGGGCCGACCTGCTCCCAACGGACGGGTGGCCAATCAGGATCCAGCTCCGCTTCTCTGCTCAGTCCGTCCTTGTCGGACCTGGACCTTTGCCTTCGCAGGCGCCTCAACCTCTCGTGCAGCGGGCGTTGTCCCGGGCGGCAGGTAGCGGGATTAAAGCCCGGAAGGACGAGCTCCGGATACGCAGGGGTGCTTAGCAGCTCTGGGTGCGTGAGCAGTTGCACGATCCGCGCCACGCACCTGGTGACCGCGGCCTGGGAGCCCGGAAAGGGCGTGAGAATGGAGATCAGCTTGAGCAACCGGCGCTCGTGCCGGGTCCATTGTTGCGCTGAGAGCCGGTCCGGTGCGCGCACCATCGCGAACAGCGCCCCGAAGAAGCTCGACTCGTCGGGGTCGATCTCGAGCAGGTCCCGGCGTGCGACATAGAGCGGGTGGGCGAGCCGCAGGTAGCGCCGGGCGATTTTTCGCTCGATGCGCTCGTCCTCGACGAGGTTGTGGACCCAGCGGTAGGCAGGCACCCAGCTCCGGCGGGGCGGCGCCGACCATGCGAGGTGGGCCCCCTCGTGCGCCGCGACCCCTATCAGGCGCTCACTTGCGTCTGCATCCGAGCCCAAGCCTTTGAGCAACGTCCCATCCAGGTTCGTGAGACCCCGGCGAACGTCGGCGGCGGAAATTCCGGGCTCGAAGGCAACCGAGGCGTGCCGCTCCCCCACGAGTATCACCAGCGCGCGCGCGGCGGAACACCAGGCGGATACGGGATTTGGCCATTCCTCAGACCCGAGTCCGAAGTCGAAGCGCTCCCCGATCAACAGCTCGAGGCGGGCCTCCCTCGTACTCTTCCTCCAGCCCTGCAGCACCGGGTTCATGACTTGGCTCGCAGGATCGCATTCAGCGCGGCCAACCCGTCCGGATCGAAGATGGCCACAACCGCCTCGAACGCTTGTTTGAGGCTGAAGCCATCGGCGATCAGGTCTCCGACCATGACCAGCCCACGAGTGCTGATCGTCTCTGCGATCCCCCCGTCCGCGTACGCCTTTCGAATGGTATGACCCATGCGGACGATCTTGCGTGCTTCGCGACTGGGGAGACCCCGTGACCGGAGGAGCTGCTCTTCCTGCTTGGAGTAGTCGAGCCGAATGAACTTCAATCGATCCAGGAGAGCGGCGTCGAGCGGCTCCGTGCCGACATACTCTGCTCCTAGATTGATCGTGGCGATGAACACGACGCCCGGTGCGCGCTCAACGATGCGTCGCTCGGGAGCCTCCTGGTCCACGACGATCCGATGCTGAAAATCCATCAAGCTCAGCATGCAGCTCTGCACCGACGTGGGAGCCCGGTTCAGCTCGTCCAGAATGATGACGCAGTTGGGTGTACAGATAGCATCGAGAAAGCGGCCCCTGATGAAGAGCGTCTCGCCGTTGCGCAGGGCCATGCCTCCAAACAGGGCGAGCTCCACATCCAGGATGGCCCCGAAGTGGAACACGACAGTGGGGTACCCGAGCTCTTCGGTGATCCGGGTGGCAAGCGTGGTCTTTCCGCAGCCGCGCGGACCGACGATCATCAGATCGTCCTTGCGTTCGAGGCAGCGCTTCAAGAGCCGCAGGTGATCCTCGAGTACGAGCTGGAGAGGCGGATCTCTGTGGTCGTTGACGCAGGCCGGGGCAGGTATGGCGCACATGGCGTTCTCCTCGAGTAGGGTGGTGTGCTGGAAGCGCCAGCCTGGCGAAGGACCGGAGAAACTTCTCGAGGAGCCTGTTGCTGGGGCGGTCTGTTTCTCGAGTTTCTGCACGCTGGGCTGGTCTCAGTTGCGCTGAAACCAAGCTGGCAGCCTCGAGGAATGGCTTGACAGAGCTCTCAGGAGCTGTCACAGGCGAATAAGGCACTGTGTCAGCCAGGCAGAGCTGACGTACTACAACAAAAAAGGCGTGCCCCGACGCACATAGGAGACCGATATGGGACGACCGCACTCCGAGCGGCTGGATATTTGCGAGCCGCTGCTGAGCCTGGAGCAGGACCTCAGAGGCGGTGGGAAGACGCCGACCGACGCTGAGATCGCCGGGGGGGCCGGCATTCCCATAGCTACGTATCGTGGCTTCAAGATTGCGATCCCGCGCAAACGGCACTCCCCCACGCTAGGGCACCTCATCAGCCTGGCGCGCTACTTCGGCGTGCCCTTGGAGATCTTCTTCTGCGGAAACGACGATCCCCTGACCTGGTTACGGCGGGGCGTGCGTTGGAAGCTTTCGGGGGGCGCTACGGGGGAGCGCGAGCGGGCGCTACGTGTGGCTGCGCTCAGGACTCTGTGCGGGGACTCGCCGGACGAGATCGCCGACCGGATCGAGCGTCTGATGGCGCGCCGGAGCGTGCCGGCGCGCAGGCCGACTGAGGCGGACATCCGCCGGATGGCCCGGGGGGGCCTCGCGCTGGGGCTGGTCGAGTTCGACCTTTCGGAGGGGAGGGACGAGCTCGTGGACGGCCCGCTCGCGACGGCGCTGGCAGAGGCGCTACGGGCGGTGCTGCCGCAGGACGTCCCGGTCCCAGAGATTTGTGTGGTCCGCAACATGGCGCACAGGGACTTCCGCTGCGATCCGATCGCGCCCTTCTTCGTCACGTACAAGGCCCACGCCCTGGTGGCCGACTTCCTGACGAGGAACCCGAACGCCTACACCTTGGGAATCGCGGGCGGGCTCCACGTAGCGACCTTTGCGCGCTCCATCGGGGCCAGGACCTCGCCCTTTCCGGACCTGCCCGGTAGCGACAAGCGCTTCACCCTCGTGCCGCTGACACTGGAGCCCTTTTTCGAGCACCGCTTCGAGCTTGCCGACGCGCTGGTGGCGGCGATGGGCGCGAAGGCTGGCTATCTGCTCGGAAGTGCTCGTCTGGAGGCGCCCACGCTCAAGCCCTTCGGGTATCTGTTCGACGGCGCGGCGGAGCCGCGGCCCCTCGATGCGGCCGCTGGGCTGCGTCGACACTACAGCCAGCTCGATGTGGCCATCTTCGGCTGCGGGGACAAGCAAGACGATGGCTGGATCCAGCACACGCTGAAGGACCTGGGAATCGATCTCGAGACCACGCCGGCCACCGATGTTTGTCTCAACATGTTGTCGGAGACCGGGGAGCTGGTCCCGCTTCCGTGCGGGAAGGGACAGCGTGAGCTCCTGGGCGTCGGGCTGCGCGATCTACGCGGTCTGGCCAGGTCCGAGACCAAGCTCTCCCTGCTGCTGACCTCCGGCGCCGCCAAGGGCGAATCCCTGCTGCCGGTGGCGCTGGCCCGCTGCACCAACGCGATCGTATGCGATCAGGCTGCGGCGCGAGTCGCGCTCGACGCCGCCCGCAAGCGGCAGGGCCAGGGTCGCGCTCGCAGCGGGCGCCGGGGGACGTGATCGACAGCGCGGTTGCGAGGAGGCTACTCTGCGCCTGCGATGGCGAAACGACCGCCTGGGGTGGATCCGGAAGTCTGGCGCGCAGAGCGGGCCCAGGTTTGGCGTCGCCGCAACATGACTTTCAACCTGCTCATGCTGCTGGCGATCGTCGCGGTGCTGTGGCGGAACTGCGCTACCTCGAGTGTTGGGTAATGAGACGCGCGGCGGCCAGAACGTCCGCGGCCGTGATTGCCTTGGAGTCAAGCTCGTGTCTTCGGCGCGCCCCTTCGCCCGTGAGGACGTAGATCGCGCGGCAGCCCGCGCGCCGCGCCAGCTCGAGGTCCTCCGGCTTGTCCCCGATGACCCAGCTCCGCGCGAGATCGATGTCCAGCTCGCGCTGGGCCCGCTCCAGCAGCCCGGTCGCCGGCTTGCGGCAGTTGCAGCCCGCCTCGGGTGAGTGCGGGCAGAAGTAGGTCGCCTCGATCTGTACCTCCTGCGCGGCGAGATCCTGGATGAAGTGCGCCTGGAAGGCCTGGTAATCTTCTTCGCTGAAGATCCCGCGCCCGATTCCGGACTGGTTGGTGAGGACCGCAAGGCCGAACCCTGCCTCTTGCAGCCAACGCAGGCCCTCGATCGCGCCCGGCAGGGGCCGGTAGTCGGCGATCCGATGGACGTACCCGGCATCTTCAAGCAGGGTGCCGTCGCGGTCTACGAGGACGAAGGGTCGGCGACCCATTGTGGCTCTCCTCCCGTCGCGCTTGGGGCGCATTCCTGCGCGTCTGTGTGACGCCCGGGTTGGGTCTTGTGCTCGCGCACGAAGGCGCGGAGATCGCCCTCCAGCTCAGCCAGCTCCCGCTCGAAGCAGGGGAGATTCCCGAGGTAGGTCCGGTTCGCCAGGACGTAGGCGTTCGAGAGCGCGATCCCCTGGAACCCCTCGTAGCGGAGCGTCTGCCAGCGCAGGCTCGGATAACGCCCCTGTTGGTAGCGCTGGAAGATGATCTCTCGCGCGCTGCGCGCGTCCTCCGCGCTGAGCTCTCGCTCATACAGCGCATTGAGCTCGCTGCTGAGGTCCGCCAGCAGCTGCGCAAACAGGCGCTGGTCCGCGAACCCGTCGCGCACGCTCTCGATCTGGAGCGGCTGCTCGGCGAAGTGTTCGAGGGCCGCATGGTGTGCGATGAAAGTGGCGAGCGCTTCGTTGTACGCCGTATCGTTCTTGACGAAGATCGCCTCGTGGACGAGCTCGTGCACGATCGTCACCACGATCGCGGCCGGCGGCCAGCGCAGGAGTGCACGCGGGACGGGGTCATCGAACCAGCCGAGCGTGCTGTAGAGCAGGGCGGGGCGGACGTAGGTATCGAAGCCCTGCCGGGCCAGGCCCTGGGCGAAATTCTGGGCCCTGGTGGGGTCGAAGTAGCCGCGATAGGCGACCCGGCCCACAATCGGAAACCACCAGGTCACAGGCTCCAGGCGTTGCGCAGGCGCGACCACGACCACGCGGATACTCTCGTCCTCGCTGCGCTCGATCAGGTGGCGGTAGCTTGTGGAGTGGCCGAGTCCCAGCGATTCTCCGAGGGCGAGCGCTTGCTTCAGTGCGGCCAGGCCCCGCTGCTCCTCCGGAGGGAGCTGGGCGATCCGCTCGGGCGTGAGCGCCTCGCGTGCCCGGAGGACCCGCATCTGACCGATCCCGACGTGCGTTACGTAGCTGACCTGGCTACAGGCGCTGCCCAGAATGAGCACGAGCCCCAGACCGCAGGATACGAGTCGTCGTGAGCCCGACGCTCTGCTTTCGTATTCAGGCTCCCCCCGAGCAGGTCGAGCGCTTGATCGCTGAGCTCCACTCACTCGGGACCCTCGGCATCGAGGAGCGGCCCGCGGAGCTGCTGGCGTATTTTCGGGCCGACGGGGCTCCCGCGCGCGAGATCGCCGCGCTCAGCGAGCTCGGGCTGGGGATCTGCGTGCACGAGCCCGAGCGTGTGCCCGTGACCGACTGGGAGCGGACCTGGCGAGCGGGACTCGAGCCGCGCCGCGTGGGTTCGCTCTGGATCCGGCCTTCCTGGTGCGCGTCGAGAGGAACGCCCGAGATCCTGATCGATCCGCAGCAGGCGTTCGGCTCCGGCGAGCACGCCAGCACGCGGCTGGCCCTGGCTCTGACACTGGAGGCACTGGTTGAGGGCGATCGCGTGCTCGATGTCGGAACCGGCAGCGGGATCCTGGGGCTGGGAGCGTTGCGCCTGGGGGTGGCGCAGGCGCTCGGGCTCGACATCGATCCCCAGGCCTGTGCGAACGCGGCGCAGAACTCCTCCCGCAACCGGCTGCCGCTCGCGCTCGTGTGCGGCACGCTCGAGACGATCGCGCCGCGCGCACGCTTCGAGCTCGTGCTGTGCAATCTGCTGCTGGGCCGGCTCGAGCCGTGTATCCCGCGCCTGGTCGAACATGCCTCGCGGGCGCTCGTGCTGTCCGGCTATCTCGGCGAGGAACGTGAGCGCGTGCGGACGCTCGTGGCCGCGCGCGGTCTGGTGCTCGAACGCGAGATCGAGGAACGGCAGTCGGGGGATACCTGGTGCGCCGGCCTGTGGCTTCAAGCGCGAGACCTCCAATCTGCGAGCAGATCGTCGAGCGTCTCTTCGAAGCGATAACGGGGCGTCCACCCCAGCGCGCTGATACGCGCGGGATCCCCGACCAGCGTGCTTCCCTCCGGAGGGGCAGGGCGATACAGCGCGGGATCGACCTCGACCCGCGGCTTCGTCTTCGAGCGCGACACCTGATGGTCCACCACCTCGCGAATGCTCCACCCACGCCCGCTGCATACGTTGTAAACAGCCCCTGGCTCTCCGCGCTCGAGCAGCAGCGTGTAGGCGCGCACCACATCTCGCACGTCACTGAAGTCGCGCACCGCATCCAGGTTGCCGACCCGGAGCACGGGTTCTCTTTCCCCACGCTCAATCTGCGCGATCTGCTGGGCGAAGGAGGATTCGGCGTAGCTCGGCGGCCGGCCCGGGCCGCTGTGATTGAAGGGCCGTACGCGGACCACGTCCAGCCCTTCACGCTCCGCGGCCAGGGTTGCGCGAACCTCGGCGGCGGCCTTGGTGGCGGCGTAGAGATTGGGAGGGGCGAGCGGGTCATCCTCCCGCGAGGGTGGCGCAGTGTCGGGTCTTGGCCCATAGACCTCGCCGGTGCCGACGTAGAGCAGGCGCGCATCGGGCGCGTGAAGCTGGATGCCGCCCAGCAGATGGTCCAGCGCCCCGTAGTTGAGACGCAACGCCTCGAGCGGATCCTGCGCGGCCTCACGCGGGAAGGCTACGGCCGCCAGGTGTACGACGTAGCGAGGACGTGTTGCTCGCAGCAACGCGTGAGTCTCCGCACGATCCCGCAGGTCGACGTCGACCCACTCCACATCGAGGGACGGCCAGGGCGTGTCGGGCTTACGTGCTCCGATGATCGTCCAGCCGAGCTGCTGTGCGTGACGTACGAGCCACGCTCCAACAAAGCCCGCCGCGCCCGTCACGAGCGCAACGGGAGAGCTCTCGTGACGCCGCATGGCCGGGGACCGTAGCATGCGGCATGGTACTCTGCAGGGCCCGGGTCGCGGGCTGGGACGAGGCAGCCATACGGGGGGAATAGCGAGATGAGGATCGGTGTCGCGGGCTTCAACGCCGCGGGCAAGACGGAGGTGGTGCGCTTTCTCGAGGGCCGAAGCTTCTATGCCGCCTCTCTCTCGGACGTCATCCGCGAGGAGCTCTCGCAGGGCGGATTCGAGCCGACGAGAGAGCGGATGATCGAGCGCGGACGGGAGCTGCGCGAGCGCTTCGGCCCCGCGATCCTTGCGGAGCGCGCGCTGGCCAAGCTGCCTCAGGACCGCAACCACGTCATCGACTCCATCCGGCACCCGGCGGAGGTCGAGGCGCTCAGGGCCGG
>SMWZ01000113.1 GCA_004356455.1 Deltaproteobacteria bacterium | reverse complement strand
GAACGGCCCCTCGCAGGCCCGGCTGGGAGCCCTGCAAAACCGGATGCTGATTCCGGGCGAGAGCGGGGCCCCGGTCCCGACGACGCGGAACGGGATCGGCGTGGTCTCGATGGGCAGCCTGGTCCCCGAGCCGCGCTCCGTCGAGTTCGAGAGTGTGGCGAGCGGGTCGTCGCACACCTGGCGGGCGACCAAGGAGTTCACGTTCCTGCGGGAGCTCATGGCGTGCATGGACTGGGGGAAACTTGACTACCTCCTGGTCGACCTGCCCCCGGGCGCCGAGCGGATCGTGCAGTACGCCGAGCTCCTAGGCCCGGCGGCGCTGTTCGTGTTGGTCACGGTTCCCTCGGATCTGGCGACGGGGGTCGTGGCTCGCTCGCTCGATGCACTCAAGAAGACCCCCAACCGGATCCTGGGCTACGTCGAGAACATGGACGGCTACTACTGCTCCGACTGCGGGCAGGTCAAGCCGCTGTTCCCTGCGCAGCCACAGGTGAAGCTCGATCTTCCCTGCCTGGGGAGCGTACCCTTCGACCCCGAGCTGGCCGCGCTCTGCGATCGGGGCGGCTCCCCCTGCGAAGTGCCCGCGCTGGTTTCCTGGCAGCCCGTGCGGCGGATCGCGGAGGAGGTCTGCCAACGCGTCGCCGAGCGCGTCTCTGCCCCCGAGGAGAAAGCATGAAGTTCCTCTGCGTGTCGTGCGATGAGGCCATGAAGCTGATCGAGGCCAAGCCCCCCGATCGCGGCTCACTCACCGTCGTGTACCGGTGTCCGAAGTGCGCCCACGAGTTCGCCATGCTAACGAACCCCTACGAGACCCAGATCGTTGGCTCGCTGGGGGTGCAGGTCGGGCCCGAGGGCGACGGAGCCGCCAAGTGTCCCTTCCCCGGCGTGATGCAGGAGATGGGCGCGAGCCTGGATGGGTCGAGCGCGGCGTCCCCGTGGACCCCCGAGGCCACCGAGCGGCTGGCAAACATCCCCGAGTTCGCGCGTCCGATGGCCAAGGCCGGGATCGAGAAGTTCGCGAAGGACCGCGGGCTGGCGCAGATCGATGTGGAGGTGCTCGAGCAGGCCAAGAATTTCTTCGGGATGTAGAAGGCCCTCAGTCCGGCTTTGATAAGCCTGGCATCTTGCCGAACATCTCGGATCGCTCCTCGCCAGCCAGAGCTTCCTTCATCACGTTGGGTGTGATCAGATCGATCCCCTGGCGTCGGGCGTAGGTGTCCAAGCCTCGCCTCACCTTCTCGCGGATGAAGGCGAGGGGGATGCGCTCCAACCGGGCCTGCGCTTCCGGGCTCCAGCGAACCACATCGATCGGCAACGGTCGTCCGGTGGGCTGGTAGCGACATGCCGGGTCCTCTTGCAGATAGTCTCCGTAGGCTGCGTAGGCCCGGCAGCGGCAGCCGCCGCAAAGCTCTTTGAACTCGCAGCGGCCGCAGCGTCCCTTGAGCAGCTTCAGGTCGCGAAGCTCGTGCAAGACGGATGACGTCCGCCAGATCTCATCAAAGCTCTGGTCACGCACGTTGCCTGCGACGACGGTCATATAGGGACACGGGGTCACATCGCCTTGTGGCGCGATCCGACAATACTGGGTGCCAGCCATGCAACCGCCGCTCTCCAGGCCTCCCGCTCCCCTCTCGTAGGCGATCTGCTTGAACTGCGGCGCACACTTGGAGCGCACCAGCATGGGACGGTACTGATCCTGCCAGTCCACCAGGTTCGAGAGCATGGCTTCCGTCCGTTCAGGCGAGAGATCGTTCATCTGCTGGCCGCGGCCGGTCTGGACGAGGAAGTAAAGATTGAAAGACCAGGCTCCCTTCTCGCGGGCAAACGCCAGCATCTGGGGAATCTCAGCGTAGTTCATGTCCATGACCGTGGTCTGGACCAGGACTTGAAGGCCGTTTGCCCGACAGATCTCCAGCGCACGTACCGAGTACTCCCACGCATCTGGCCCGCCGCGGAAATGATTGTGTTTCGCCGGCTCGAGTGAATCGATGCTGATGGCCACACCTTGCACGCCGCATTCGATCATCTTCTCGACGACCTTGTCGGTGACCAGAACCCCGTTGGTTCCCATCACCACCCAGATCCCCCGATTCGACGCGTAGCGGGCGATGTCGTAGATGTCCTTGCGCAGCAGCGGCTCGCCGCCGGTCAGAATCAGCATTTCGGTGCCGAGGGCCTTCATCTCGTCGATCAGCCCCAGACATTCCTCCGTCGTAAGCTCGTTCTCCGCCTTCCGGCCGCCTTCCATGTAGCAGTGCGGGCAGCGCAGGTTGCACATCCTGGTCAGGTTCCAGGAGATCAAGGAGGGCTTGTACTCGGCTGGATTGGCCATCGTGACTCCTTCTATGCGATACCCGCGCAGATCGTGGCAGCGACCGCTTCACCCGACGCCACACAGTCGGCTAGGCCGTAGGCGCCGAGGGCGCTTCCGGCGAGGTAGAGGCCCTCGTGTTTTTCGACCTCGCGGTTGAGCCTGGCGACGCGTTCCGCGTGTCCGACCTCGAACTGCGGTACGGCTTCTCGAAAACGCGTCAGGCTGGTTGCCCGGGGCGGGCCGGTGACGCCAATCAGGCGAGCCAGGTCCCGGTGCGAGCGCTCGACCAGCGTCTCGTCGTCGAGATCGACCGCGGCGCGATCGAGCGTACCGCCCTGGAATGTACGCACTACGATGCAGTCCCGCGGCGCGCGACCGGCGAACTTCTCGCCCGCGTAGGTGGCGGCGAGAATGTGATTCGACTCCCGCCGTGGCACGAAGAAGCCGAAGTCGTTCGGAAGCCGCGTGACCTCACCGCGTCGGTACACCAGGTTGACGGTGACACAGGAGGCGAAGCGCAACCCGGCAAGCGCGCTCGCCAGGGTCGGGACTGAGGCACTCAGCAGCGCGCTGCAGCGCGGCGCCGGGCAGGCGAGCAGCACGTCGCGCGCCAGCCACATCCCCCGAGCCGTATCGATCTGCCACCCTCCTCGAGGCAGGGGCCGAATCTGCTTCGCAGCGCAGTCGAGCTCGATCCAGGTCGACGGGATCTGCTCGGACAGTCGTTCTACGAGCGAGCCGAGTCCACCTCCGAGTGTCAGCTGGGCTGGCGAGCTCGAAGCTCGGGAGGTGTCCCGGAGCCCGCGCAGTACACTGCCGTACTGGCGCTCGAGCTCCACGAACGGGCCGAGCGTCCGGGCCGCGCTCAGCTCCGTCGCATCGGCGACGAACACCCCGCCCAGCACCGGCTCCGCCACGCGCTCGAAGGCCTCCCTGCCGAAGCGCCGCACAACGAAGCTCTCTACGCTCTCATCCGCCGCGAGCTCGTCGCTCACCTTGACGCGAGACTCGCGAAGCATCCGCAGCTTGCCCGGCCAGCTGAACAGGCCGGACCGCAGCAAGGGCCAGCGCTCGGTCGGTGCGATCAAACGAAATCCTGCGGGCAACGGATGCAACCGCCGCTCGTGAACCACCGAGAAGGCCTTGGCGGATCTGGGCTCAACGAGCGCATCCCCGAGCCCGAGCTCACGGCAAAGGTCGATCGCCGCTGGCTTGGTGGTGATCATCGAATCCGGACCGGCCTCACACACGCAGTCGCCCTGCTCTTCCGTCTTGATTCGCTCGGTTCGGATCGTGCCACCCAGGCGGTCGCCGGCTTCGAACAGTCGCACCGAAAGCGGTCCGGCCGACTCCTGGTGCGCACGCAGGCGAAACGCGGCCGCGAGGCCGGAGATGCCCCCACCGACAATCGCCACATCCAAATGGCGCAGCTCGGGGTTGTCGCGAGGCGTAGCCATCATGAGCCCCGGTCCGCGCCCGGCAGACGCTCGCCCGCGATCTCGACCAAGGCCTTCGCCCACGCGGCGCTGGTATTGGGAGCGGGAACGAACTCGAAGACCTCGCCGCCGTTTTGCAACCAGATCTCCCCCCCCCCGGATGCGGATCTGCTCGAGGGTCTCGAGCCAGTCCGCGACGTGCCTTCGTCGATGTTCGCGCTCAAGGCGACTCTACCCGAGACTCTCTGTCGGGTGTATCGGAAACTTCGAGGCGGGCGCCGCTGAGAGCCTCGGGCGCGATCCTACCGCGTTTCGGGGCTTGGCTGTGGGATAGTTCCTACATCAATTTCCCGCAAGCTGTCCTCCTGACCCGGCCCCGGGGTATAAATAGAGCGGTGACCACTGACAAAGAGCGACCCGAGGGCGACGAGGTCTACTTCGAGCCCGATTCCAAGGGCCCGCGGCGGGTCTTCGACGCCAGTCTCCTCGGGGAGCCCCTGAGCGTGCTGCCCAGCAAAAGTCCGCTCATCCTGCCCCCCCAGGCCTCGGTCACGGATGCCATGCGGGGCATGCAGGCTGAGCGAACCGGCTGCGTGCTGATCACGGAGGATGGCACGGCCGACACGCCTCTCTCCGGTATCTTTACGGAGCGCGACGTGCTGTTTCGCATCGTCGACCACGGGCAGAACCCGGCCACGCTCCCCCTGAGCGAAGTCATGACGCGCGACCCGGAGCATTTGCCGGCCGAGGCCAGCCTTGCCTGGGTCCTCAACAAGATGGCGATCGGGGGCTTCCGACACGTTCCGGTGGTGGACGAGAAGGGTCACCCCGTTCTGCTGGTTTCGGTGCGTGACGTCGTGGCGTTTCTGGTGGAGTTCTTCCCGCACGACGTGCTGAATCTGCCTCCCGAGTACGACGCGAGCCACCCTCGCACCCGCGAGGGCGCTTAGCGCCGTTGGGGTGCCGGCTGCTCAAATTCTGGGGCTGGGGCTACGAGGACGGCGGACCGAGTGAAGCGGACACGCGTCATAGCGCGGACGGATGAGGGAGAGCCCTCGGGGGCCTGTGCTCCGAGGGCTCTCTTCCTCGTCGCTAGCCGACGATGCCCTTGGCGCGCAGGTCGACGAGCTCGGCGGAGGAGAGGCCGAGGGTCTGGAGGACCTCGTCGGTGTGCGCGCCGAGTGCGGGGGCCGGGCGGCGGATCTCGGCCGGTGTGGCCTCGAAGCGCACCGGCGGCCGGGGCTGGCGCAGGCGGCCCATCTGCGGGTGCTGCGTCTCCACCAGGGTCTCGTTGGCCTGGACCTGGGGATGGGTCGGCACCTCGTCCAGGCTGAGGACCGGGCCGCAGGGCACGTCCTCGGCGCTGAGGCGCTCCAGGAGCTCGTCGTTGCTGAGGCCCTCGAGGCTGGGCCTGACCTCCTCAATCAGCGCGCGCAGGTTCGAGAAGCGCGCCTGGACCGTGGCGAACCTGGGGTCCTCGATCAGGTCCTCGCGCCCGGCCGCGCGGAAGAGACCGTGCACCTGCGGATCCGTGATCGGGGCTACCGCGACATGCCCATCGGCGGTTGCGTTCATGCGGTAGGCGACCGTGAGCGAGGGCTGCTCCGGCACGTCGTCCTCGAGGATCATGTGGTTGGTCATGCCGTCGGGCCACATGAAGGCGATGGCCGCGTCGAGCATGGCCAGCCGCAGGTGCTGTCCGCCCGCGCCCCGCTCGCGCGCCAGCAGCGCGGCCGTGATCGACTGTGCGGCCGTGTAGGCCGTCACCTTGTCGCACATGGCCTGGCGCACGAAGCAGAGCTTCCCCGTCTCGGGATCCGCCTGCACGGCGGGGATGCCGGCCATGGCCTGGATGATGTGGTCGAAGGCGGGACGTTTCGCGTAGGGTCCCTCGTGGCCGAACGCACTGATCGAGACGTAGATCAGGCGCGGGTTGAGCTCGCGCATGTGCGCCTCCTCGATCCCGAGCCGCTCCACCACGCCGGGTCGGAAGTTCTGCATGAACACATCCGCGTCCTGCGTGAGCTGCTCGAGCAGCTCACGCCCGCGCGCCTCTCGCAGGTTCAGCACCACCGAACGCTTGCTGCGGTTGCACGAAGCAAACAGAGCGGAGAGGCCGCCGCGCCCCGTCCCCATGTAGCGCATCACGTCGCCGGCGCCCGGCGGCTCTATCTTGATCACCTGCGCGCCCTGATCGCCCAGAATCATGCTGGCCAGGGGCCCGGCGATGAAGGCGGTGAGATCGATGATGCGATAGCCCTCGAGCGGTCCTGCCATGACGTCCTCCCGCAAAATCGCGGATCCATTGTACTCCTGCGTGACGAACGCAGGGCTAGGGTGCGGTCTGGAGCACCTCGAACGCTTCCAGGATCTCCGGGTCGATGCGCCGCGGGCGCTGCGTGCGAACGTCGACGTAGGCCCAATGCGTCACGGCGGAGACGAGGCGCGCGCCGTCCTTCACGCGCGTGAAGCGCGCGTTGCGCACGCTGCGGGCGCCGCGCAGCGAAGAGATCCAGGTCTCCTCCAGCACCTCCTCGCCCGGCAGCGCGGGTTGGTGGTAGTCGATCTCGTGACGGCGCACGATCCAGATGCCACCGAGCTTTCTCGTGGCCTCGAAGTCCAGGCCCAGCGAGTTGGCGTGGGCGGTGGCCAAGTCGATCACCAGATTGATCCATACCACGTTGTTGACGTGTCCGAGCAGGTCGACGTGCTCATCCTCGATCGTGCGCGTGCGCTTGAAGAGAGCACTCTCGCTCATGCGGGCTCGGCCAGGATTGCCTCCAGGTAGCTGCGGTACTCGGAGACGGGCATGGCCTCGACCAGGGCCGAGATCGCGGAGAGCTGGATGTAGCCCTGGCGGTACGCGATCTCCTCCAGGCATGCGATCTTGAGCCCCTGTCGTCGCTCGATGGCCGCGATGAAGTTGGCCGCCTCGAGCAGGCTCTCGTGCGTGCCGGTGTCGAGCCAAGCGATGCCCCGGCCCAGGCGCTGCGCCCGCAGCTGGCCGCGCTCGAGATAGGCGCGGTTCAGATCCGTGATCTCGAGCTCGCCCCGTGCGGAGGGCTTGAGCCCGCGCGTGAGCTCGAGCACCTGTGTGTCGTAGAGGTAGATGCCGGGAATGGCCAGGTGGGTCCGAGGCTCGGCCGGCTTTTCCTCGAGGCTCAGCACCTCCCCGTCGGGTCCGAACTCGACCACGCCGTAGCGTTCGGGATCACGTACGGGATAGCCGAAGATCAGTGCACCCTCGCGGAAGTCGCGCACGATGTCGTCCAGGCGCATGCGCCCGTAGAGGATGTTGTCGCCCAGGATCAGGGTAACGGGCTCAGCGGCGATGAAGTCCGCGCCCACCAGAAACGCCTGCGCGATGCCCTCGGGTCGGGGCTGAACCGCGTACGAGAGACGAATCCCCCAGCGCTCCCCGTCCCCAAGCAGCTCCTCGAAGCGCGGCGTGTCCTCCGGGGTGGAGATCAGCAGGATGTCCCGGATCCCGGCCAGCATCAGCGTGGCCAGCGGGTAGTAGATCATGGGCTTGTCGTAGACCGGCTGGAGTTGCTTGCTGGCTACGAGTGAGATCGGGTGCAGCCGGGAGCCGGACCCGCCCGCTAAAACGATGCCCTTCAAGAGTCGCTACGACCCAGGGCAGCGGCGATCTCCTCGGCGGAGAGACCGGCCTCGCGCAGCACTGCCTCGCCGTCCGCCCCCAGCGCGGGGGCGGGTCGTTCCGCGCGCATCTCGTGTGCGGACATGCGCAGCGGCGGGGCGACCGTGTCGAAGCGCCCGGCAGTGGGGTGGTCCACACTGCGGAAATACTTCATCGCGCGCGCCTGCGGATCGTGCACCACCTCGCTCAGCTCGCGCGCGGGCGACCAGATCAGGTTGTAGGCGTTCAGTCGCTGCTCCCACTGCGCCAGCGTGCGCGCGGCGAAGACCTGATCCAGGGTCTTCACGAGCTCTGGGCTGTTGCGGTAGCGCACCAGGATGTTGGCGAAGCGCTCGTCCTGGATCAGGTCCGTGCGCTCAACCGCCCGGCAGAACTCCTCCCAGTAGCGGTCCGGCTCGACCATTACCAGGAAGAGCCAACGTCCGTCCTGGGTGCGGTACTGGTTCCAGAGGGGGTTCAGCGGCGCCGTCCGATCGTGCCGCTTCGGCGTCTGACCGGCGACCAGACTGAGCGCGACGTCGTTCCCGAGCACGTAGAGCCCGATCTGGAAAAGGGACACGTCCACCACCTGGCCCTGGCCCGACTGGTCACGCATGCGCAGCGCCGAGAGGATCCCGCACACCAGGCTCAGGCCGGCCGCATGATCCCCGATACCGGGACGCTGGAAGGAGGGCGTCGCCTCCGGCTCCCGCATCAGATCCATCATACCGGTGCGCGCCCAGTAGGCGGTGTAATCGTAGGAGGGCTTGTCGGCCTCTGCGCCCTCCGGTCCATAGCCCGTGAGCGCAGCGAAGATGAGCTGCGGGCGGCGTTGGCGCTGGGTCTCGGCGTCGAGCCCGTACTTCTTGAGTCGCCGGGGCAGCATGTTGGTGAGCAGCACGTCGGAGCGGTCGATCACGCGCTGGAGCGCCGCGCGGGCCTCGGGGTGGGTGAGGTCGAGCGCCAGGGAGCGCTTGCCCCGGTTGTCCATCTGAAAGGCCGGGGACTCCGGGAAGTCCGACTCGAGCCCGAAGGCGCTGGGCCGGCCGTAGCGGTAGATCTCGCCCTGCGGGACCTCGACCTTGATCACCTCCGCGCCCAGATCCGCCAGCAGGGCCCCGCCGGCCGGGGCCGCCACGAAGTGCGCGACCTCGACCACCCGAATCCCCTCCAGAGGTTTCGCCATGCTCGTTGCCTCCGCTTTGGTCCGTTCTAACACAGGAGCTGTGTTTCGGTCTCGGGGCGCTTGAAGCGGGCGCCGGGCTGGTGTACCCAGGAGCCATGGCGAAGGCAAAGGGCGCCCGGGAGAAGATCCGCCTGGAGAGCAGCGCAGGAACGGGCTTCTTCTACACCACCGTGAAGAACCGCCGGAACACCACGGGCAAGCTCGCGCTCAAGAAATACGACCCGGTCGTGCGCAAGCACGTGCTCTTCAAGGAAACGAGGCTCAAGTAACCCCCCTATCCGGGGAGCTGTAGAATCCTCGGATGGATTTTGCGCCTGATCCAGAGCTCAGGGCCATCGAGCAGGAGGTCCAGAAGCTCGCCGCCACCTTCGGCGATGACTACTGGCTCGACCACGACGAGCGCAAGGCCTTCCCCTGGGAGTTCTATCGGGCGTTCGCCGCCGGCGGCTGGATGGGCACCATCATCCCCGAGAAGTACGGCGGCGCGGGCCTGGGGGTGCTTGCGGCAGGCACGCTGCTGCGGGCGGTGGCTGGCAGTGCCGGCGCCATGAACGCGGGCTCGACGCTGCATCTCTCCATCTTCGGGATGGGACCCGTCATCCACCACGGCTCAGAGGCGATGAAGCAGCGCTACCTGCCGCCGACGGCCACGGGTGAGCTGCACGTGTCGTTCGGCGTGACCGAGGATGACGCGGGCACGGACACCTCGCGCATCCGCACCTTTGCGCGCCGCGATGGGGACCGCTTCATCGTGAGCGGAAAGAAGGTCTGGAACACCAAGGCGCAGCAGGCCCAGAAGATCCTGCTGCTGGTCCGTACGACGCCCCGCGAGGAGTGTGCAAAGCCGCTCGACGGGATGACGCTGCTGTTGGCGGATCTGGATCCGGCCTACTGCGAGATCCGCGAGATTCTGAAGCTGGGTCGCAACGCCGTGAACTCGAACGAGGTCTTCATCCACGACCTGCCGGTGCCGTCGGAGGATGTGGTGGGAGAGGTCGGACGGGGCTTCTACCAGCTGCTCGACGGCATCAACCCCGAGCGCATCATGCTGGCGGCGGAGGCCGTCGGGATCGGGCGGCGCGCGCTGGAGCTGGCGGTGGCCTACGCCAAGCAGCGCGTGGTCTTCGACCGTCCGATCGGGCAGAACCAGGCCATCGCGCATCCGCTGGCGGACTCCCACAGCGAGCTCGAGGCCGCGGATTTGCTGTGGCAGAGCGCCGCATGGGCCTACGATCACGGAGATCGTTCGGGGGGAAAAACCAACATCGCCAAGCTGCGTGCCGCCGAGGCCGGCTTCCGGGCGTGTGACCGGGCGCTCCAGACCTTCGGGGGCTTCGGCTACGCGCGCGAATTTCACGTCGAGCGCTACTGGCGCGAGGCGCGCTTGCTGCGGCTCGCGCCGATCTCGCAGGAAATGGCGCTCAACCACATCGCGGAGCACGTGCTGGGCCTGCCCAGGAGCTACTGAACCCGCTGCTTTCAGCTTGACCCGTCGTAGGGGCCGTAGTAGCTTCCGCCCCGGCTGGATGTGGACACGCGCGCCAGCGCGGCCCGTTTGCTCTCCGTATGGCGTCTTTTTCGGGTCCGTGCCACGCTTAACTTCGATGTGTAGCCCGTTGAGGGGCCCGGATGTCGGTCAGTCCCCAGACTCAATCGCGGCCTCTGGCGTGGGGCTTTGCCGGGCTCGCGGCCGCGAGCTTCGCCCTGATCGTTCTGGGTGCGCTGGTGCGCGCGCATGGGGCGGGGCTGGCCTGCCCCGACTGGCCTCTCTGCTTCGGTCAGCTGATCCCGGTCTTCGATCTGCGCGTGGCCTTCGAGTGGAGCCACCGTGCGCTCGCGGGCGGGATCACGCTGGGCCTCGCGGCCCTGACTCTTGGCCTGCGTGGGCGAGCCTGGCGCGGAGCCGTACGGCGTCCGCTCATGCTGGCGTGGGCCCTGCTGGGGCTGCAGATCGGGCTCGGGGGACTGACGGTGCTGCTGAAGCTCCAGCCCTGGACCGTCACCGCGCACCTGGGGGTGGGCACCAGCTTCTGCCTGGTTCTGGTCTGGACCGCACGCGATCTCTTCGAGCTGGGACGAGAGCCGGCGCCGGAGCGCGCGATCCTGTCGGCCTCGGCGCGCGTGCTGCTCGCACTCAGCGCGCTCTTGCTGCTGCTGCAGATCACGCTGGGTGGAATGGTCTCGAGCCATGCGGCGGGCCTGGCCTGCGCGAGCTTTCCGAGCTGTGACGGTGTGTCGATGGCGCCAAGCTTCACGGGCCTCGTGGGCTTGCACGTGCTGCACCGCTTCTGTGCCTACGCGCTCTGTGCGAGCTATCTGCTTTTGACCTGGCTCACGCGCGACGCGGGCTTCACCGGCCGGCTGGTGCGTTCGGGGATGCGACTGCTGCTGCTCCAGCTCGCGTTCGGTGTAGCGAACGTGCTGCTGCGGCTTCCGATCGAGATCACCGCGCTCCACTCCGCCGTCGCTGCCGGCATCGTGCTGGTGACCGGACTGGTCGTGCGCGAGGTCGTCTACGCGCGGGCCGAGGTGCCGAGCTTGAGCAACACGCGCGGGGAGGCGCTGGGAATCGGATGAACACGCTTGCCAACTACCTGGCGCTGACCAAGCCGCGGCTGCTGCCGCTGGTGCTGTTCTCGGGACTGCCCGCGCTGGTGATGGCCGCCGGAGGCTGGCCGTCGGCCGACGTGGTAGCGGTCATCCTGCTCGGTATCGCGCTCGCGGCCGGAGCCGCCAACGCGTTCAACAGCTACCTCGAACGTGATCGCGATGCGCGCATGGAGCGCACGCGCACGCGTCCGCTGCCCGCGGGCGCGCTCCGGCCGCTGAACGCGCTCGTGTTCGGGCTGGTACTCGCGCTCGGAGGGACGGCCCTGCTCTGGCGCTTCGCGAGTCCCGTCGCCGCGCTTGTGGCACTCGCCGGAATCCTCTTCTACGTCTTCGTCTACACGCTCTGGCTCAAGCCGCGCACGCCCGTGGGCGTGATCCTGGGGGGCGTCTCCGGGGCGGTGGCGCCGCTGATTGCCGACGCTGCGGTGCACGGCTCCATCGGCGCGGCGGGCTGGACGCTGTTCGCGATCATCTTCGTGTGGCAGCCGCCGCATTTCTGGGCGATCTCGCTGTATCGCCGGCGCGAGTACGAGGCGGCAGGCTTTCCGATCCTCGTCAGCCGCATCGGCGAGGACGCGACGCGTCGGCGCATCGTGCGCTGGGTCGCTGCCTTGATTCCGTTCACGTTGCTGCCGGTCGCATTCTCGCTGCTCGGCCCGCTGTACCTGGTGGCGGCGCTCGCGCTCGGGGGCTGGTTCCTGCAGCAGGCGCGGCGGCTCGTGAACGAAGCTGACGATGCCTGCGCGCGTCGTCTCTTCCGCGTCTCGCTCATCCACCTGACGGGCGTGTTTCTCGCCATGATCCTGGACTTGGCCTGGCGGGTGGGAACGCTTTGAGAGTCATCGGCGCGCTGCTCGCGCTTCTGCTCCTGGGCGCGTGTGGTGGAGGGGACGAGCCGGCACCGCCGACGCCGCCCGCCCCCGCACCGACACCACCCCCCGCTCCCGCGCCAGAGCCGCCGCCCGCGGCGCCGGAAGAGCCCGCATCCGCACCCGAGGGAAACCTGCGCGGCGATGCGGCGAACGGGGCCGAGCTCTACGCGCTCTACTGCAGCAGCTGTCACGGCAAGACCGGAAAGGGAGACGGTCCCGTAGCGGCAGCGTTCCCGACCCGGCCCGCGGACCACAGCGACGCGGCCTACATGGGGAAGCTCTCCGACGCGCACATCTACAAAGTGATCCAGAAGGGCGGCGCGTCGGTTGGGAAATCTCCTCTGATGGCACCCTGGGGTGGCATACTCTCGGACCCGCAGCTGCGCGATCTCGTGGCCTACGTGCGCCAGCTTTCGGGCACCTAGTGTTCTGTTCCGAGCGAACTTCCGGATCAGGACACTGGTCCGCGACTCGGTGACGCAGAGCTTCGCCGTCCAGACAAAGGCGCTGGTCAAGCGCTATCCGAGCGTGCTGGCGCTCGCGGGCCTCGATCTCGCGATCGAGCCCGGCTGCTTCTTTGGGCTGCTCGGGCCCAACGGGGCCGGCAAGACCACGGCCGTCTCCATTCTCTGCACCCTGCTACGT
>SMWZ01000112.1 GCA_004356455.1 Deltaproteobacteria bacterium | reverse complement strand
GGCCGCGCTGGGACCGGAGCTGGGCCTGGCCATGCTCGGGCTCAACCTGGCCGGATACGCGCTGGCCTTCGGGGTGGCAACCGGTCTTCGCTGGCCGGGTGTGCAGCGAAGAACGCTCGTGATCGAGGTAGGCATGCAGAACGCGGGGCTCGGCTCGGTGCTCGCCCTGGCTCATCTGGGCGAGTCCGGTGCGGTGCCGAGCGCGCTCTACACCGTTTTATGTGTTGTCACAGCGTCGCTCGCTCTGCCCCTGCGGCGACGATTTGGGTGAGGAGCGCTCAGCTCACCTCGGCCTTCGCCCAGCGGTAGTCGGCCTTGCCACTGGGGCTGCGCACGATCTCATCGCGGAAGAGAATGACCTTGGGCAGCTTGAAGCGTGCGAGCCGTCCCGCGCAGGACTCGATCAGGCTCGCCTCGCTGGCTGCTTGGCCTTCGCGCAGCTTCACCAGGCCCACAACCTCCTGGCCCCAACGCTTGCTTGCCCGTCCGACCACGACCGCGTCGTATACCGCCGGATGCTCCTTGAGTGCGTGCTCGACCTCCTCCGCAAAGATCTTCTCTCCGCCCGAGTTGATCGTGACCGAGTCGCGCCCGTAGAGCTCGACGATACCATCGGCGCGCAAGCGCGCTCGATCGCCCGGTACGGCGTAGCGAACGCCGTCGATGCTCGGGAAGGTGCGCTGGGTCTTCTCCGGGTCGCCCAGATAGCCGAGCGGCACCCGCCCCCGCTGTGAGAACCAGCCGATCTCCTCATGACCCGGCTCGAGCACGCGCGTCATGTCCTCGCTGAGGATGCAGCAGGCCGGATCGGGCTGGAAAGTGCCGGTGGAGGCACCCGCGGCGGCCGTGCTCACGTTCCGCCCCTGCGAGCCGGTCTCGGATGAGCCCACGCCGTCGATGATTACGATGTGGGGAATGAGGTCGAGGAACTCCTGTTTGAAGGAGGCGTTGAGCGCGGCCCCGCCCGTGATCAGGATTCTGAGCGACGACAGGTCGTACTTTTTCTTGTGAAGCTGATCGAGGATCGGGCGGCCGAAAGCATCCCCCACGATCAGCAGTGCCGCCACCTGTTCGCGTTCCACGGTGGAGAGGAGATCGTCCGGATCGAGGCGCCGCGTGTCGCCCTGGATCACGATGCAGTTGCCCGCGTGGAAGTTGAGGAAGGCGCACCAGTGTGCGGCTCCATGCATGAAGGGCGGGGCGGCCAGCACCCGCGCACCGCCTGTCACCTGCTGAAGCAGGCTTTCGAGCGACTCGTATTCCGAGCCGTCGCTGAGTCTTCCGCCCAGCGCGGCCACGAAGATATCGGCCTGCCGCCACAGCACGCCTTTGGGCATACCGGTTGTGCCGCCGGTGTAGAGCATGTAGAGGTCGTCGGGTAGCCACTCCAGCTCGGGTTTCTCGGGGGAGGCGCTGGCGAGCGCACGTTCGTATTCGATCGCTCCCGGAAGCAGGGGATGCCCCGAGTCATCGGGGACTTGGAGCAAGACCTCCAGCTCGGGCAGCTCGGCGCGAATCTTCTCCAGCATGGGTGCGAAACAGGCGTGGTAGATGACGCCGCGTGTGCGCGCGTCCTTGAACAGATACAGCAGCTCCGCCTCGACGTAGCGGTAGTTCACGTTGAAGGGAACCGCTCGGGCCTTGTAGGCACCCACCATGCCCTCGAGGTACTCGTGGCCGTTGTAGAGGTAGAGCGCGAGATGGTCCTGGCCCGACTCGAACGGCTGCAGCTCTGTGCGGGGTCGGACGGAGCCGAGCCCACGCGCGCACAGGAAGTTGGCGAGGCGCCGCGTGCGCTCCGTCACTTCGGCCCAGCTCAAGCGCCGCTGGGGGGTGACGATGCAGTCCTTCTCCGGAACCCTCTCCGCGACTGCCTCGTGAACCTGCGCCAGATTGAACTCCATCACGAGCCATCCTTCCCTGCCCGGTACGCCCGGCCTAGCCGAAGCCATCTTGCCCGAAGCGCATGCGGAAGTCACCAATGCGGGGGCGCTCGAGACGCGGTAGGCTTGCGCGGCATGCTCGAGGCTGATCTCCTGCCGGGGCGCGCGACGCGCGCAGGTACTCGACGTTTCGCCAGCCGCTTTCCGACGCTGAGCGGGCACTTCCGCACGCCCGATGGTCTGGCGCTCTCCTCCATTGGGCTGGGGACCCGCCCCGGAGAGCCGAACGGGGCCGACGATCTGCTCTATCGGGCCGCCGTACCGCGCGCGCTGGAGTGCGGTCTGAACGTTGTGGATACCGCCCCCTCCTACCGCATGCAGACCAGCGAGCGCGCGCTGGGTGCCTCCCTGCGTCGCCTGCTGGCCGAGGGCAAAGTCGCACGCGACGAGGTCTATGTGATCAGCAAGGGTGGCTATCTGACCCCCGATCCGGATCGGGTCCGAACGTCGAGGGAAGCCCGCCGCTATCTGATCGAGACCTATGTCGAGAGCGGCCTCGTGGATCCCGAGGCGGTCGTCGGCGGAAATCACTCGCTGGACCCAGCATTCCTGCGGGACCAGATCGGGCGCAGTCGAAGCAACCTGGGGCTGGCGACGATCGACCTGTATTGCGTTCAGGACCCCGAGCTGCACCTGATGGCGAAGGGACCGGACGAGTTTCGCAGGCTGCTGACGCGCGTGCTGGAGACGCTGGAGGAGGCGGTCGCGGAGGGGACGATCGCGGCCTACGGCCTCTCGACCTGGCACGGCCTGCTCCTCCCGCACACCGAGCGCGGACATCTCTCGCTGGTCGAGTGCCTTGAGCTCGCGCTCGACGTGGGGGGCGCGGACCATCATCTGCGAGCGGTGCAGCTTCCCTACAGCGTGGCCATGGGCGAGGCCGGTGGACTGCCCTCACAGTTCGGCCCCGAGGGTCGAGCCCCCGTGCTCGAGACCCTGCGCGACACCGGCACCGCCGTCTTTGCCAGCGTTCCGCTGATGCGTGGCCGCGCGGTGCGGGGCCTGCCGGACTTCGTGCGCGAGTCGTTTCCAGATCTGGCGACCGATGCGCAGTGTGCGCTTCAGTTCGTACGCAGCACCCCCGGTGTGACGACGGTGCTCGTCGGTATGCGTCAGCTGCACCACATCGATGAGAACGCTGCGCTGGCCGGACATGCGCCCGCGGATGAGAAGGTGATCCGGAACCTGTTCGAGCTCGCACTTCGCTGAAGCCGGAGCTCTGAGTGCAGCGCCCGCAGGGCTGGGTAGCAGTACGCGCGCCAAGGCGCGTACGAAGTCACGCGCCGTCCCGGCAGGCCGGCTCTGCCGGTCGGTACCCGGGTAGTAGAGCTGTGCTCGCCGCTAACGCGCTAGGCCAGTGCAAGGCCGAAGGGCGCGCAGCGAGGCGCAGCCGAGCGAAGTGCGCGCAGGCGAGCTGTGCTCGCCGCTAACGCGCTAGTCAGGACTCGAGGATCTCCCGCAAGGCGGGTTGCAGGCGGCTGATCTCCCGCTCGAGAACGTCGGTCGCGGTCTTGAGTCCGTCGTCCTTTCCGCTGCGCGCGAGATCTTCGAGCTGGCTCGCCGCCTCGTACGCCGCCGCGGCGGCGAACGTGCTCACGGAGCCCTTGATCGCGTGCGCGCCCGCGAATACGGCATCGAGGTCGTCCCGCTCCAGCGCATCGCGCAGGGCGCGCAGCCGCTCGGGCAGGTCCTCGCGGAAGACTTCCACGAGGTCCTGTAGCAGCTGCATGTCCCCCTCCACCCGCTGCAGCAGCTCGTCTCGGCTCACCACGGGAGTCGGTGCTTGGCTTGTGCGCTGAGACATCTCTCCCTGGCTCTCCCCCGCGCCGGCAACCCGGGTACGCAGATACCTGAAACATCTTCGGTTTCGCCCGGCGAAGGCTTGAGGAGAAATCGCCCCGATCCAGGTTTGGGGGCTCAGGGGTCGCGGCGTGGCCCGGGACGCCAGTTGCCGTGGAAGCCGTATGGGATGCGGTGCGGTAGGCACACCTCGGCCAGGGGAGGACCTGCTAGGTCACCCGCGTCAAGGATCACGAGGTCGCTCCGGTTCTCTTCCTGCCGAAAGACCACACACAGCAGGAACCCGTCTCCCTCTGCGCTGTCCGCGTGGCGAGGCACGAAGACGGGCTCCGAGGTGAAGCTCGTTGGTCCCAGCTCGTGCGTGTGCCGCTCGCACTTTTGGAGGTCGTGGTGCACGATCGCGTTGAACCAGCCGTCCGCACCCTCCCTGCCGCGGCCTGCCGCGAAGCCGTGTCGATAGGCGAGGCCGGCAAAGCGCTCGTCCAGCCGCGGGAACTCGAGCGGCCCCTCGTCGAGTGTCTCCTGCTTGAGCGTGCCGCTCCCGAGATTCAGAGACCAGCGCACCAGGGCCGGGTGCGTGAGGTCGCCTGGAGCCCGGTCCGTGCCCAAGCTAAAGAACGGTACGCGGGGGTGGCGAACCGCCTCCACCACGACGCTTTCCTCCGCCGTATGCGCGTTCAGGAAGTGATAGACGAAGCAGGGATCGGTCTGGAACCAGACCACGTCCGCGTTTCCGCCGTCGCGCGGCATGACGCCGATATGCGTACCGAGATCGGGCTCCCAGCGCACCAGCTCACCCTGAGCTAACGACTCGGAGCGTAAGGCCGCCGGAAAGATCGGGAAGATCACGTGCTCGCGCGTGGTGACGAAGTCATGGATCATACTGGGGAAGGGCACCTGGATCGGCTCGCTGCGCACGAGCTCGCCCTCCGCCGACACCGTCGTATAGACCAGCTCCGGCGGCAGCATGTCGTAGCCGAACATCAACATCTCGCCCGTCTCGGGATCCAGCTTGGGATGGGCCGTCATTGGGCCGCTGAGCCGGCCGTCGAAGTCGAACACGCCCAGGGTCTCGAGTGTCTCGGGATCGAGCTGGTGAGGGGGGCCCGCCTCCCAAAGCGCCAGCAGGCGCCCGGCGTGCCAGACGATGTTGGTGTTGGCCGCGTTGCCCGACAGGCCCTGCACGCGCGCGTCGCTCGCGGTCAGGTTCACGAGTCCGCCGAACAGGGATTCCCCCGCCGTGCGCTCGAGCTGGAAGCGCTCGGTGCGGATCCAGCGATTGCGATAGTCGACGCGGCCGTCCTCGATGTGGAAGGCGTGGATCATGCCGTCGCCGTCGAACCAGTGGTAGGGCATGCGTGGCGCGAACTGGGGGTTGGGGCCGTTGCGGTAGAGGCTCCCGCAAAGCTCGCGCGGAACCTCCCCCTTTACGACCAGGTCACGGATCTCACCCTCCATCGGCCAGGGTGCAAAGTTTCCCTGGAGAAACGGATCGTCGGGGCAGGGACGGCTCATGGCGGGCTCCTCTCCTGGCTAGTGTTGCAGATTCTACACCTCCGGAAGGCTCCGGTTTTTAGTATCGTTGGGCTACCCTGGGGCCGCTGGGTGAGCCCCATGCGGAACGAGCGGATCGAGGTCTCGGACTTCATCGAGCGCATCCCGCTTCCCATACGGCAGGCGCTGGCGACGGTGCGCTGGCTCAAGGGCCGCGTGCGCAACTGTCCCTAGACGAGCGAGGTGTTCGGGCGGGAGCCCATTAAATGTTGCACGAGTCGCGACTCCCCCCCCGGGGGAGTTGTGCTAGCCCGGAACTCCGGGCAGTCGCTTCCTCAGCTCCGCCCGGCGCAGCTTGCCCGAGGCTGTGTAGGGCAGGGACGCGACGATGTGCACGCGGCGTGGCAGCTTGAAGCCCGCGAGCTCGGCGCGGCAGTGGGCGACGAGCTCCTGGGCGCGCGGTCTGCGCTCGCCGCGTGGCACGACGAAGGCGTGCACCCCCTGGCCCCAGACCTCATCGGGGGCGCCGACGACAGCGGCCGCCGCGACGTCGGGATGGGACAGCAGCACGGCTTCGACCTCGGCCGGGTAGACGTTCTCGCCGCCCGAGACGATCAGATCGGAACGTCGATCCAGAAGCGTGAGGTAGCCGTCGCGGCTGAGCTGGCCGATGTCGCCCGTGCGCAGCCATCTCGTTCCTCCCGCGTACTTGGTCTCGAGCGAAGTTTTCAGGTAGCCCGCGCTGACCTGCGCGCCGTGCAGCCAGATCTCGCCGGGGACTTCCGGGGGCACGTTCTGCCCCTGCTCATCGACGATGCGGAGCTCGAGGCCCGGAAGTACGCGTCCCGCGCTGGGCTGTGCTCGCTCCAGCGCCTCCTGCGGAGTGAGTGTGGCGACCTGGGACGTCGCCTCGGTGAGTCCGTAGGTCGGCGCCACCGGCAGGCCGGCAGTTTGAGCGCGTGCAACCAGCTCCGGCGCGATCGGACCCCCGCCGAGCAGGACCCCGCGCAGGGAGTCCGGAAAGCGCGCGGCGCCGGAGGCCTCGAGCAGTCGCAGCAGCATCGTCGGCACCAGGGAGAGGGCGCTGACACGGTCGCGCTCGATCGACTGCAAGACCGCCTGGGGATCGAAGCGCTCGTGCAGCACCACCGTCCTGCCGTAGAAAGCACTCCGCATCACGATCGCGAGCCCGCCCACGTGATACAGCGGCAGGCACGCCAGCCAGCGTGCGTGTGTTTCAGCGCCCAGGTGTTGCACCGAAGACATGGCGCTGGCGAGCTGGTTGAGCAGGCTGAGCCGCACGCCCTTGGGCCGGCCCGTGGTTCCGGACGTGAATAGTATGGCCTGGTCGCAACCCAGGGTTGGGGCCCGGGATGCGCGGGCTGGCTTCTCGGGCAGCGTGTGCAGCGTATGGGCGGCGAGCACTTGAATGCTGGCCAGCTCGCGCGTGGATTCCCTGGCGCGTTCTTCGAGCTCGTGGCCGTGAAGCAGGAGCTTCGGCTCCAGCTCCGCGAGCAGGCCCTGCAGCTCTCGGGACGTGAGGCGGATGTTCAGCGGCACCAGCACTGCCCCCAGCATGATCAGGGCGTGAATCAGGACGACGTAGAGCGGATCGTTCTCGAGCAGGACCGGAATGCGATCGCCGGCCTCGATCCCGATACCGCGCAGTCTGGCAGCCAGGCTGCGAGCGTCGGCTTCGAGCGCGGCGTAGCTCAGCGTGCCGTGTGTGCTGATCAGTGCGGGATGATTCGCTCGCTGCTGCGCGTGCCGAGCGAGCCAGCTCTCGGGCGCACTCATGCCGGCTCCACGCACCCGAGGCCGGGACGATCGTGGATGAGGATCTGCCCCTCAACTGGAATCAGCTCGGGTGGGAAGGCGGCCTCCAGCAGGTCGCAGGATGCGAGGCCGCAGGCGCGGCTGCCCAGCTGGATCGCGGCCGCGAGGTGCGCGGCCTGGCCAGTGCCGATCCAGCTCTCGAAGCTGGTGGTGACGAAGCAGCGCACGCCGCGCGCGGAGGCCGCGCGTGCGAAGCGCTGGCAGCTGCGAAGGCCCCCCAGGAGCATGGGCTTGAGCACGGCGAACGCGGCCACGTCTTCTTCGAGCACTGCCTCACGTCCCTCGGAGCGGACCAGCGTTTCATCGGCCGCCACCGCAATTGGTGCCTCGTGGTGTACGCGCGCGAGCCCCGTCAGGTCGCACGCTGGAACGGGCTGCTCCACCAGCTCGATCTCGAGCGGAGCTACCCGCTCGAGAAAGGCGATCGCCGTGTCTGCGTCCCACGCACCGTTGGCGTCAATGCGCAGACGAGGGGCATCGCCGAGCGCGTCGCGCACAGCCCGCAGCCGGGCCTCGTCCTGGCTGGGCCCTGAGCTTCCAACCTTGAGCTTGAACGTGCGAAAGCCCCGCGCCTGCGCCGCGCGCGCCGCCGCCACACTCTCCTCGACGCCCGCGGCAGTGATCAACGCGTTTACATGTACGGCGACGGGTGGCTGCGTTCCCAAAAGGCGCGCCAGCGCGATGCCTTCGACGTGTGCGGCCAGGTCGTGCAGGGCCCCGTCGAAGGCGCAGCACGCGGCGGGCGCGTCCGGGCACGTCTGATCAACGAGATCGAGCAGCTGCTCGAGTGTGCCCGCGCGCGCGTGCAGCCGTGTGGCCAGGCTCTCGAGCGCGCGCAGGCACTCGTGCGGCGGCTCGCTTCCGAACTCGGGCAGCGGCAGCGCTTCACCCAGGCCGAGCCGCGAATCGGTCCCGCTCAAGCGCACGCGCCAGCCGCGCCGCTCGCGCAGCTCGGCGCGGTGGGTTCGCACCGACTTACGCAGCCGATAGCAGACCGGCTCGAGCTCGACCCGCTCGATCCTCACCTCAGCAGTCCCAGCACCAGCAGTGTCCCGTACACCAGGTGCAGGCGGGCCGTACCGACCAGCGCGCGGGCGAACTCCTGGCTGGTGCGCGCGCCCAGCAGCTCGCGGGCAAGAGGTGCGGCGAGCGGAAGACTCAGCCAGGGCAGAAAGATGCGTACACCCGCCTCGCTGCTCCCCCAGAGCCAGAGGGGAGCCGCGTAGGCGAACCCGAGCAGGCCGAGATAGCCCGCGCGCATGGCGCGCGCGCCCAGCCGTACCGCGAGCGTGTACTTGCCCGCCTCGCGGTCGCTCTCGATGTCGCGCAGGTTGTTGGTGAGCATGAGGTTGGTCACGAGTGATGCCACGGGCAGGGAGGCGAGCAGCGCCAGGGGGGAGAAGCTGCCTGTGTGCAGGTAGGTCGTGCCCGTCACGGCGACGATGCCGAAGAAAACAAACGCGGCCAGCTCGCCCAGAGCGTGCGAGGCCAGCGGGAAGGGTCCCGCGGAATAGGCGACTGCGCCAACGATCGCCGCAAGGCCGATCGCGAGGATGGGCGCGCCCCCGCTCCAGACCAGGTAGCCACCCGCGCAGGCCGCGAGCCCGAGGGCGAGGGCGGCCGCGCGCAGCACACTGCGCGCTGGAATCAAGCCTGCTTGGGTGACGCGTTGGGGACCGCGTCGGCTGGGGCCGTCGATGCCCGCGACAAAATCGACGGCATCGTTGGCGAGGTTCGCCGCCACCTGCAAGAGAAGTGCGACCGCAAGACAGACGAGCGCGATCAGGGCGTGAAACTCTCCCTGCGCCTGGGCCACGGCACTGCCGACCGCCACCGGCACCCCGGACGCTCCCAGCGTCTTCGGACGCAGCGCAAGGGTCCATGCCTCCAGGGAGGAGGGGCGCGGTTGCGCCGGCTCCGGAAGCGGATGGGGCTGGGCGCTCACGGCAGACGCGGGAAGCGCGAGAACTCGGGCCGCCGTTTCTCGACGAACGCGTCGCGGCCCTCCTTGGCCTCCTCGGTCATGTAGTAGAGCAGGGTGGCGTCGCCCGCGAGCACCTGAAGGCCCGCCTGACCATCGCAGTCCGCGTTGAGCGCGGCCTTGAGCAGACGGATTGCCAGTGGACTGTTGGCCAGAATCTCGCGGCACCACTTGAGCGTCTCTTCCTCCAATTTCTCGAGCGGAACGACGGTGTTCACCAGTCCCATAGCGAGCGCCTCGCGCGCGTCGTACTGCCGACACAGGAACCAGATCTCCCGCGCCTTCTTCTGCCCCACGATGCGGGACATATATGAAGCACCCCAGCCGCCGTCAAAGCTGCCCACGCGCGGGCCGGTCTGACCGAAGCGCGCGTTCGAGGCGGCGATGGTGAGGTCGCAGAGCATGTGAAGCACGTGTCCGCCACCGATCGCGTAGCCTGCCACCATGGCGATCACGGGCTTGGGCAGCGTGCGGATGACGCGCTGCAGATCGAGCACGTTCAGACGTGGGACGCCTTCCTTGTCGACGTAGCCGCCGTGGCCGCGCACGTTCTGGTCCCCGCCCGAGCAAAAGGCCTCGGGTCCCTCGCCGGTGAGGATGGCCACCCCCACCTCCGGGTCGTTCCGTACGAGTGCGAAGGCCTCGATCAGCTCCACGACCGTCTGAGGCCGGAACGCGTTGCGAACCTGCGGCCGATTGATCGTGACCTTGGCCACGCCGTCATCCGACGTCTCATAGCGGATGTCTTCGAACTCATGTTCGGAGGTCCATACAACCTTCATCTCTCGTTCCTCCTCTTTCTTCGATCGTCTGCGTGCAGAATCGACCCACGGCCTCGGCGTAGAGCGTTGGGCGCTCGAGGTGAGTGGCGTGGCCGGCACGCGGCAGGAGCTGCGTGCGCGCCAACGGCATGGCGCTTTCCATGCGCGCGGCGATCCCGCGGAACTTCGGGTCTCTCTCGCCCACGATCAGCAGGGCCGGGACGCGAACCGCGGGCAGTTCGGGCCAGAGGGACGGCTGAGCGCCGAGTCCCAGTCCGCGCAGGCATGCCGCGAGCGCACGCGCGGAATTCTGTAGACGGCGCGATCGTTCCGCTGCCAGTCGCTCGGGCCCGAGTCGCCGCTGGGTTTGAAAGAGCGGCAGACTCATCCAGTGCGTCACGAAGGGCTCGATCCCGTCGTCATCGAGCATCCGCGCCAGGCGCTCATCGTCGGCGACGCGCTGCGCGCGCTCCTGGGCCTGCTCGAGGCCGGGCGACGTGCCCTCGAGCACCAGTGCGCGCACGCGTTCCGGACGCCGGACCGCCGCTGCCAACGCGATGCGGCCGCCCATCGAGTAGCCCACCCAGACCGCGCGCGCGATCTGGCAAGCATCCAGCACCTGGCACAGGTCGTCCACCATCTCGTTGAGCGCGTAGCGCTTCGGATCCTCGGGCTTGTCGCTAGCTCCATGTCCGAGCAGGTCCACACTTACACTGCGTACCCGGCGGGAGAGCAAGTTCTTCAGCTCCTGCCCCCAGGCCGAGCTGTTTCCCGTGAATCCGTGAACGAGCAGGACGGGGACACCCGCGCCGTCTTCCTCCAGGTGCAGGCGCATGCCGTCACGCGTCGAGACCCAAACCATCAGCTCGCTTCCGTGGGCGCGAGAGCGCGTGCCACTGCTTGGTTGAGCTTCTCGTGCAGCTCTAGGTTCTCCCGTCGGTCCGTTTGAACCACCACGAGCTGCACGCCGGGACTCGTGAGCGACTTCTCCAGCGCGCTCCGCAGCTCGTCCGCACTCTTTGCCGTGCTGACGCTCAGCCCGAAGCCCCGCAGAGCCTTGCACAGATCCATGCCCTGGCCGGCGGCGAAGTGGCGTTCGAACACGTCTCGCCCGGCGCTGGCGGCCACGGGTAGGAACTCGAAGATCCCGCCACCGTTGTTGTCGATCACGACCAGGGTGGCGTCGATGTCGTCGCGGCGAGCGAGCAGCAGACCGCTCCAGTCGTGTAGCAGCGCGAGGTCACCAATCAGCGCCACCAGCGGCGCGTCCGAACCGAGCGCGCTGCCCAGCGCACAGGACACGCTGCCGTCGATGCCGTTGGCGCCTCGGTTGGCAAACACGCGTAGCGCGCGTTCGGAGCCGGGCCAGAACAGGTCAACGTCGCGAACCGGCATGCTGCTCGCGACAAAGAGGGCCGATCCCCCGGGCAGGACCTGCGCCAGCGTGCGCACGACGCCGGGCTCAGACAGTCCGGCGCGTTCGGCCAGGCCCTGGTTGAGAATGCGCCGCGCGCGGTGGCCCGCCCGGATCCAGCGCTCGCCGAAGTCCGAGACGGACACCCGACCCAGGCGCTCCAGCTCGCGGGCGAGGGCGCGCGCCAGCGCCAGGGGATCTGCGCGCATCAGCTCGCTGGCCAGCAGCGTGGGATCACTCCAGCCCCACGGGTCCACCACGATCTGCGTGATCTCCGGATGGCGTTCCAGTAGCAGCCGGTACGCTTTCGAGGTTGGCATCGCGCCGAAGCGCAGCACGAGCCGGGGCAGCAGCCCTTCCGCGAAGTCGCGCGCGCCCAGTACCGCGTCGTGCGCCTCGACCAGGAGTGAGCGCTCGGGGGATCCGCACCTAAGCTGCGAGAGGGCGTCGGCGAAGACTGGCCAGCCTAGGCTGCGCGCGAGGCGCGTGAGTTCGGTTGCGAGCTCCGGCGTCGCGTCGAGCGGGCCCGCGACCAGCCAGCCGCGCTGCTCGCGCCGGAGGCGTTGGGCCAGCTGAGCCAGGTCGGGTTTGCGCAGGCCCGCGGGCTCGGCGGGAAAGACGCGGGTCATCGGATCTTCCAGGCGTCCCTCGCGCAAGAGCGGATCCAGATTCCGCGCCGCCTCCTGATCGGCCGCGACCTCGAGGGGTGCGAGCGGCTCGCGAAAGGGTAGGTTGAGATGCACCGGTCCCGCGGGACCGCCCAGCGCCGCAGCTACCGCCCGGCACGCGCTCCTCCGGACGTGACGCAGCAGGCTCGGCTCGAGCTCGGGGGTCGGTAGCTCGTTGAAGAGGCGCACGTAGGATCCGTAGAGCTTCGTCTGGTCGATCGTCTGGCCCGCGCCGCACTCGCGCTCCTCCGGCGGACGATCCGCTGTGAGCAGGAGAAGCGGAACCCGGCTGTAGTGAGCTTCGACTACGGCCGGCAGATAGTTGGCCGTGGCGGTTCCTGAGGTGCAGACCAGCGCCACCGGGCTCCGGCTCGCACGTGCCAGGCCGAGGGCGAAGAAGGCGGCTGCACGCTCGTCCAGAATCGAGTGATCCTGGATCATGGGGTGTGCCGCGAAGCTGAGCGCGAGCGGCGCCGAGCGCGAGCCGGGCGACACGCACACGTGGCGTACCCCGCAACGCGCCAGCTCGTCGGCGAGCGCTCCCGCCCAGACCAGGTTTCGGTTCACGCGTTGCACGTGGCCTCCAGCGCTCCCCGCAGGGTGCGCAGCTTGAGCGTGGTCTCGGCCGCCTCACGCTCGGGGTCCGAGCCCGCCACCAGGCCCGCGCCCGCGAAGAGCTGGATCTGGTCGTGCCGGAAGAGTCCGCAGCGCAAGGCGACCACGAACTCCCCGTCACCGCGTACGTCGAAGAAGCCAATGGGAGCGGCGTAGCCGCCGCGATCGAAGCGCTCGTGCTTGTGGATCAGCTCGAGCGCCCGCTCGCGCGGGGTGCCGGCCACCGCCGGTGTGGGGTGGAGGCGCGCTACCAGCTCCAGCACATGCGTCGGCTGCGTCAGCTTGCCGCGGATGACCGTGGAGAGGTGCTGCACGGTTCCGGTATCGAGCAGATCGGGTGCGTGCGGCACCACGAGCTCGCGACAGAGGGGCGATAGACCCTCCTCAAGCGCGCGCACCACGAAGGCGTGCTCCGCCCGCTCCTTGGGAGAGCGGCGCAGCGCGCACGCGAGCTGCGCGGTCCCCGGCTCGCTGTCGCCATGGGCCACCGTTCCGGCCACGGCTGACGTGACCACCGCGTCGCCGCTTCGCTGGACCAGCCGTTCGGGCGTGGCGCCAAGGAAGGTCTCGTGCGCGAGCCCGTCCGCAAACACGAAGGAGCTCGAGTGGGACTGGTAGAGCTGTCGTAGCACCGAAGATGCGCTGAGCCCGTGCTCGAGCTGCAGACGTTCGACGCGAGCCAGCACCACTTTGTCGGCCTCGCCGCGCCGGATGGCGGCGATGATCTCCTTGGCGGACTCCGCATAGCGCGGCGCCGCGTCGGCGTCGAAATCCGTCTCGAGTCGACGGTCGCGAGCGCCCACGGGTTGGGGTTTTTCGAGCAGCTCGCACGCAGCTCGCTCCCAACGCTCCATCAGTGCAGGCTCGCGCTCGGCCGGATGCACCCGGGCGATGCGTGTGAGCCACGCCGCGCTGCCCTCGCAGCGGTAGATCAGTGCCGGTAACACAAAGCGCGCGTTCGCACGTGAGCGCCAGGCGGAGCTGCGCTCGGCCTGGGGGAGCGGAACGAACGCGAATCCGCCCAGCAGCAGCGCACCTGGTTCCGCCCCGTGCAGCAAAGCGCGGGCACGTGCTCTCACTTCGGCGAAGGGCTCCGGCCGCGTTGCCACGATCTCCGTGGTGACCCCGAGCCCGAGCAGGGCGAAGCCATCGTCCGGACGCGCGACCAGGAAACGGCGCTGGGCCCGCGTCTCTGCGGCCGCGAAGAGCTCGAGCAGATCCGGAGCGTCTGCCAGCCGCTCGCGCTTGGCAACGACCAGCGGCCGGTTGAACGCTCGCGCCTGAGCCAGGCCCTCACGCAGCGCTTGCTGCCAGGCCCGCGTCATGCGCACCGCGGTGAACACTAGATCCGCGTCGCCCGAATCTGCTGCACGGCCCCGAAGAGGTGACGCCGCTTGCTCACACGTGTGAAGCCTGCCGCCTCCAGCCGTGCGATCAGCTCCTCCTCGCTCGGGAGGTAGGTGGCCGAGGCCGGCAGGTAGCGGTAGGCCTCGCGGTCCGAAAGCCAGGCTCCGAGTCGCGGCACGAGGTGCTGGAAGTGAAGCGCGTGTCCCCAACGCAGGAGCCGGGAGCGCGGCTCGTCCACCTCGAGCAGGACCAGGCGGCCGCCGGGCTCGAGAATGCGCGCGCACTCGGCGAAGACTGTGTTGAGGTCGGTAAAGTTGCGCAATGCGAAACCACAGGTGACCACACCAGCACTTGCATCGCGGAAGGGCAGCTGGCTGACATCCGCCTGCACAAAGAGTCCGTGCGGGCGGCGGTTACGGGCTGCGCGCAGCATGCCGCCCGAGAAATCGACGCCGATCGCTTGCGCGCCGCGGGCGCAGGCCAGCTCGGCGAGGTCGCCCGTGCCCGTCGCCAGGTCCACGACCCGCTCGCCCGGCTTCAGGCCTACGGAATCCAACGCGGCCCGCCGCCAGCTCTGGTCCAGGCCCAGGGTGATGATGCGGTTGAGCAGGTCGTAGCGGGGCGCGATGCGATCGAAGATCGTGCGCACGAACTCCCGCTTGTGCTCGGCCTCGGGTAGGCTCCGCTTCGGAATCAGCTCCATGAGAGCTTCAGGCGCGGCCCCTGTGTCTCTGCCAGCGCCGCTTCCAGTGCGTCCGCCTCGCCAGCCCGGGCCAGGCGAGCGCGAGCGCGATGCGTGAGCGTGCGCTCGAAGTGAAGCGCCACCAGCGTCGTCACCGCTGGTAGCAGCTCGCGGAAGGTGCGGGCGATATCATCCTTCGAGGGTGGCGCCCCCTCTTGTCCGGCCTTGCGCACGTAACGGTCGAAGAGCTCGATCCCACGGTCGGCGATCTCCTGGGTGTAGAGCGCATGGTCCCGGGCCAGCGGCAGCAGCTCCTGCAGCGGAAAGCCCGACCGCAGCAGAAGCGTCGCGGCCTCGACCGAGCGCAGATCCGACTCCGTGTAGCGGGCCTCGCCATCGATCTCGAGCGGCCGAAGCAGGCCCGCCTGCTCGCCCGACTCGAGCAGGAACTCCGGCACCCCGGCCCGACGCGCGAGATCCGCGCGCGTGAGAGTCGGCTCGCCCTCGGCCTCCGCCAGGGCTCCAAGCAGGGACGCCTTGATGCCGTCGCTCTGGGCCTCGCCCGCGAGCAGCCGACCCACCGCCTCGAGCGTCAGCCCCTGGCGGTTGAGCGCCCGGATCTGGCGCAGCGTATCGAGGTGCTGGTCGGAGTAGATTACGGTGCGGCCGCGGCGTTCGGGAGGCGGAAGCAGTCCCCGGGACTGGTAGAAGCGGACCGTGTCCACGCTGACCCCGGCGGCCCGCGCGATCTCCTCCACCCGATATTCCATGTAACTACTATAGGAGTAATTACTCGAAGTGTCAGCCCCGCCAGCCGGCGCGATTAGGGGGTTGTTGCAAGACCCACAAGGCCGCGCAGCGAGGCGCAGCCGATGGCAGTGCGTGCAGGCGAGCTCAGCTCGCCGCTACCGCGCTAGTCCCTGCTGAGAGCGAGGCGGTCGAGCTTGCCCATGGCGTTCCTGGGCAGAGCCGGCAGGAAGCGATACAGGCGGGGGCGCTTGTACGGCGCCAGCAGCTGCTCGGCGCGCTCGCGCAGCTGGGCCTCGAGCTCGCGCGCATCCTGGCCCGCGGCTGCTACCACGAAGGCGCCCACTACCTCTCCCCGATCCGGGTCGGGCAGGCCGGCCACGGCGACCTCCTCCACCGCGGCGTGCTCGGCCAGCACCTGCTCCACCTCTCCCGGAAGCACGTTTGTGCCGCCCACGATAATCAGCTCCTTCTTGCGGCCGACGATGTAGAGATAGCCGGCGTCGTCACGGCGTCCCAGGTCGCCCGTGCGGAAGAAGCCCTCGTGAAAGGCCTCGCGCGTGAGCTCGGGCGCCTGCCAGTAGCCGTGCATGAGCGCGGGCCCCCGCACCTCGATCTCGCCGTCCGGCGCCAGCCGCACTTCGGTGTCGGGCAGAGGCCGGCCAACGCTCCCGCAACGACGTTCGCCATCGAGCGGGTTGGTCGACACGATCATCGTCTCGCTCAGTCCGTAGCGTTCGAGCGGCGTATGCTCGAAGCGGGCTTCGAACGCTCGGAAGTCCTGGGGTGTGAGCGGTGCCGAGCCGGAGACGAAGAGTCGCATGCCCGCGAGGTCGCGCCTGAGCTCGGATCGCGCCATGCGACGCAGCATGGTGGGCACGCCCATGAACACGCTGGCGTGCTGTGCGTCCAGCGCCATGAGGCAGGCCTCCGCGTCGAAGCGCTCGAGCATCAGTATCGGCAGGCCGACGCGCGCGCTGCCGTAGAGCGCCAGCACCAGCCCGTGTAGGTGGTGGCAGGGAAGCACGTGCAGCAGACGATCTGCCTCGGAGAGCCCCCAGGCTTGTGCGAGCGCGTCGAGGTTGGCCTCCAGCTGAGCCTCGGCCAGGGGCACGCCCTTGGGCTCACCCGTGGTTCCGCTGGTGAAGACCAAGAGCGCCGGGCTGTCGGCCGGCGACTGCGCCAGACTGGGCCGGCCCGGACGACCGCACCGTGCCGTGGGCTCGAGCAGTGTCTTCAGCTCGGCCCGCTCGAGCACGCGTGCGCGCTCGGCGTCGGTCAAGGCGGGATTGATCGGGACTACGGTGGCGCCCGAGGCCAACGTAGCGATGTGAGCGGGCAGCAGCTCCGGCCCGCGTGGCAGGTCGATGCCGACCCGATCTCCGGGCCGCACGCCGCGCGCTCGAAGCTCCTGCTGCCAGCCGCCCACCGTCGCGAGTAGCTCGTTCGCTGGTAGCGACCAGGTGCGCTCGCCCTGCGAGTCGACGCCTGCGTAGAGTTCGCGCTCGCTGTTCGCCTCGAGCGCCTCGAGCATGCGCCGGATCATCTACGGAATGCGCTTGAGGGCTGCAATGATCGGCTCAGGGTCGAGCCAGATGTGATAGTCCTTCCGCACGTCGACCAGGCGCACCCGGCCCTCGCGATCCAGCACGTAGGTGGCTGGGTGCGGCACGCCCACCTCGATCGGCTCCGGATTGGCCCGACGCAGCCCGAGCTGATCTATGGCGCGGCTGTCGGGATCGCGCAGAAAGTGCACCCGCTCCCGTAGCCCGTTGCCATCAATGAAGCGCAGGGTCTTGGCGTTGACCTGGTTGTCGGGCAGGACATAGAGGATCGCGAGGTCCTCGATCTCCCCGAGCTCCCGCCGCAGCTCCACGAGCCGCGCCTTGGTGAAGGGTCACCAGTCGATGCTGCGCTCGAAGGTGAGGAGCACACGTTTGCCCCGGAAGTCGGAGATGCGAACCGGGCTGCCTTCCAGGTCCAGGAGCGTGAACGCGGGCAGCAGCTGGCCCAGCTCGCCGCGCGCGCCCGGAACGTCGAAGTGAAGCTGGGTATCGCTGCCCCGCCGCCCCAGTGGGGTGTAGGGAAGCGCCAGGTTGAGCACGAAGAGCAGTACGATGCCAACGGCGGCGAGCACGCGGCCCATCAGAGCGGCTCCGCTGCGCGCGCGGGGCGAAGCCAGACGAAGGCAAGCGCCAGCAGTAGCAGCACCGCTGCCTCGGCACGCAGGACGTTGCCCATCCAGGCCAGGTCCCCCAGGAACCAGAACAGCATCCGGAACAGCGCTGCCAGCACCAGCCCGACCGCCGTCGCGGTGCCGATCGCGCGCGAGCCGTGTCCCCGTGCGGCGCCCACGAGGCAGCCTCCCCAGGCGATGAGAGCACAGCCGCTGAAGGCGACGAAGTAGTACCCCTGGGGTCCCAGCGGGAACGGAAGGATGCTGGCGGCGTCCGGCCCGCGTGACTGGAGTGCGGCGAAGCAAAGCCAGAGTCCGATCAGCAGGAAGCCGACTCCGCAGGTCCAACACAGAAACAGGTACGAGCGCTTCACGGGACTGCTCGCTCCGAGGGCTCAGCCAAAGGTGAGCATGCGGTGCGCACCGATCGTGCGTTCCTGGATCGGCACGCCGTGCGGGCACGCACCCAGGCAGGGCGCGCTGCAGCCGACGCAGACATCAGCCTGCTTCTCCAACCTGGAGTAGAGCCGCATGGCTTCCTTCTGGTCGCCGTAGTCCTCGAAGTACATGCGATGCCGCAGCACGTCATTGATCGCGAGCTGCTCGGGACAGGACCCGAGGCAGGCCCCGCAGTGGGCAAAGCAGTGCTTGCCTGCGATCAGCTGGTCGTAGCGCTTGAGCAGAGCCTGATCCGCCTGGGTCGGGCGCTTGCCCGAGGCAAACAGGTACTCATCCAGATGCTGAAACTCGTAGAACGAGATCACCAGGCAGGAGACGCTCGGGTCCGCCAGCACCCACTTGAATGCAGCCTGGGTGTAGGAGTCCGCCTGGTCACGCAGTTCCAGCAGCCCCCGGTGCTTCGCGCCCTTGAGCGTCTTCATTGCGACCACCCCGATGTCCTTGCTCGCCGCACGATCGATGATCTCCCTCAGCATGGGCCACGCGCCGTGGTGGTAGGCGAGCATCATCACGTCGAAACGCCCGTCATCGATCGCTGCGTTCGCGACCTGCTCCAGATTGGGGGTGTGGGTCGAGACACCAAGGAAGCGCACCTTGCCCTGCTCGCGCAGGCGCTCGAAGGCTTCGTGCACGTTGGGATCGCGCAGACGCTCTACGGTGTCGCAGGAGTGGATATGCACCAGGTCCACGTAGTCCGTCTGCAAGCGCTCGAGGCTGCCCTCTACGGCCTCCATGTACCGTTGCACGCTGGAGCCGGCGTTGAGATGTCCGTCCTTGGTGCACCACTTGGTCGCCAGGAACATGCGGTCGCGATGGCCCTTCATGGCCTTGCCCAACGCCAGCTCGGAGCCGAAGCCGGAGTAGTCGGGGGCGGTGTCGAAGTAGTTCACGCCGCGCGCGATGGCCTCGCGCGCAATCGCCTCGCCGTCGTTCTCGAGGTTGATCTTGCCAGAGCCCAGGACGATGTCGGAGACCTCGAAGCCGGTTCGGCCGAGGCGCCGGTAAGCCTGCACGCGCGCGCCCTGCCACGCCACTTTGGGATTGGGATCCTTTTTCGGCGTCTCGGCCAGGATGCTGGGCGCCGTCACGGTCATCCATCCGCGAGGTCGCAGCAGCGCAGTCAGCATCGTGCCCACGAGTCCGCCCAGGACCCCGCCCACGCCGGCTGCGGCGCCGACCAGGAAGCGGCGCCGCCCCATGCGTCCGGGCTCCTCCGAGGGGGTCAAGCGCTGGGCCCGGCCGATCGCCCACAGCACTGTCGCCGCCAGGGCCACGAGCAGGCTCGGCAGCGTCAGCAGGGCGAGGGTGTTGGGAAGCTGAGAGCGGTCTATTCCCTCCACCGCGAATCCGATCCAGGGACCCACGCCGACGAAGGCGAGGAAGAAGGTGAGGGCCCAGAGCAGCAGTAGCACTCGGCCGGAGACGTGGCGTCGGGAAGAGGTTCGGGGCTCGACGGGATCCATCGCTGACCTCCGCGTGGTCCCATCAAGCTCTCACACGCGGAGTGTGACAGCAAGTCTCGCCGCTAGTGGCCGGAGCTCAGCTGCCCGAGAAGAGGGAGCTCACAGGCGTACCCACCTCCTTGAGGTGGTCCTTCTGCTCCGTCACGTAGGTGTCGAGGTCGGGGAAGCTGGTCTCGAGCAGGAGCGAGGTGAACTCCCCCGGAATCTCGGCTACCCAGCTGCGCTCGGCGTCGGGCGCGAGTAGATACTCGACTGCTTCCACCACGGGACGAGGAAAGTTCCAGCGCTCGAGCACGTTGCAGACGAGCACCGGATGCGTGAAGCCGAACTCGGCCCAGACCGCCTGTACCAGATCGATGCTCTCACTCCGGGCCCGGTCCAGGGCCTTGTCGAAGCGGATTGGAAAGTAAACCGCCAGTACGGCCTCGCCCAGGCAGTGCACGAGTCCGCCCAGGTAAGCCTCGTCCGAAACAGGGCAGCGCAGGTCGCGCGAGATCTGGCGCGCGCAGATGGCGGAGGCCAGACCGAGTGTCCAGAAGTCGCGCAGATTGAAGTTGGAATTTTTGTTGGGCAGTACATGGATCACGGCCGAGGTGACGACCAGGTTTCGCGTCTCTCTGATGCCCAGGCGTGTGATAGCACCGAGAGTGGAGATCATGCGGACGCCCCGCCGAAGCTCGCGGAGTTGGCCATGCGCAGCAGATGCCCTGTCATCACAGGGTCCAACGCAATCATCTCGGCGATGTGACTGAGGTCAGATTTGGGATTGTTGAGCTCCGCCTCAATCCGAAAGAGCATGTCCGGCAAGGTGGGTCGCTGGTCCGCCTGTGCGAGAAGTTCCTGCAGCGGATCCATGTGGCGGCCTCTGTTGCTCGCGCAAGGAAGTAGATCCCTGCGGGGCGGCCGGCTGCTCTCAATCCTTCAGACGGTGCTAGGATGGAGGGACTTGCTTGAGGGGCGTGCTCGTGTCCCTCCCGGCCCGGCTTGTCGCCGAGCGTCATACAGGCGGGG
>SMWZ01000111.1 GCA_004356455.1 Deltaproteobacteria bacterium | reverse complement strand
GCTGATTCCCCAGGATCGTGACGCAGGCGACGCCGCCGAGGCCGCCCAGGTTGTGGGCCAGGCCGAGCTCCGCGCCCTGCACCTGGCGCTCACCGGCCTGGCCACGCAGATGCTGCGTCAGCTCGTACAGCATGCGCACGCCCGTGGCACCAATGGGGTGGCCGAAGGACTTGAGCCCGCCCGAGGGGTTGACCGGCATCTCGCCGTCGAGCGCGAAGCGACCCTCCTCGGCGGCCTTGCCGCCCTCGCCCCGCGCGCAGAAGCCCAGGTCCTCGTAGTTGAGGATCTCGGTGATCGTGAAGCAGTCGTGGATCTCGGCCAGGTCGATCTCGTCGGGCGTCACCCCCGCCTGCTCATAGGCCTGCGCGGCAGCGTTGCGGGTGGCGGGAAAGCCGTCGTAGCGATACGCCGGGTTGTAATGGGGCCGACCGTAGGAAACGGATAGGCCGATGCCCTTGATGTACACCGGATCGTCACGGAAGCTCCGAGCCAGGTCCGCGCGGCACAGCACCACCGCCGCCGCGCCGTCGGTGGTGGGGCAGCAGTCAAAGAGTCCGAGCGGCTCATAGATCATGGGCGCGCGCAGCACCTGCTCCTCGGTCACCTCCATGCGCAGGTGGGCCTTCGGGCTCAGCGTGCCGTTGTGGTGATTCTTGATCGCCACCTGGGCCAGGGTCGACTTGGTGGCACCGTGATCTTTGAAGTAACGGTTGGCAACGAGCGCGAAGATGTGAGGCGACTCGCCGTTATCGAAGACCGGATGAGGAGCGGGCAGACCGCCCTGAACCATGTCGCGCATCTTCTCGAAGCCGAGCGCGATCACGATGTCGTACATGCCCGCGGCGATGGCGAAGGCGGCGCCGCGCACGGCATCCATGCCCGACGCACAGTAGTTCTCCACGCGCGTAATGGGAATGTCCGTGAGCTTGAGCGGGTCGGAGAGCGCGTTGCCGGAGAGCGCCGAGGAGAGCGTCCCCACCCAGCCGGCTTGAATCTGACCGCGGTCCACGCCGGCATCGGCCATCGCCTCGAAGCCCGCTTCCACCACCAGGTCCTCCGCAGACTTGTCGTAGTGCTCGCCGAACTTCGAGCAGCCCGTGCCGATGATCGCGACCCTGTCCTTGATGCTCATCTGAAACCCCTCTCGCCCCTTCAGCGGATGGGGCGCGCCTTCCAGAAGTAGTTGTGGAGTCCGCCCGCGTCGTGATGCAGCCGGAAGACCAGCTCCACCGGCATGTCGATTGCCACATCACCGGGGTCGACGTCCGTCAGATGGGCGAAGAAGCGAACGCCACCCTCGAGCTCGAGCACCGCCTCCATCAGCGGTGGGTCGGGATGAGGAACCACATGGTTGTGATAGAAGGTAAAGATCTTTCCCGTTCGGGGTAGCGCCTCCTCTTCGAGGCCGCCGGCGTGCGCACAGCTGACACAGACGCGATTGATCGGGAACTGGAGCGTTCCGCACTCGGGACAGCGCCCACCGAAGAGCGGCAACATCGCCTTGCGGTCACGGTACAGGATGGCGGCTGACGAGCTCTCCATGCTCATGTAGTCCCGCTTGACCAGGCCACGCCAGCGCGCGTACTTGCCATAAGCGCGCAGAGGCCGTTTGACCTCGAGCTGCACCTCGATGCCCCGGACGGGACGCTGCACAGCGATCCGCTCTCCCACTCTGAAAACAGCCGCGTCGGCACCGTCCCCATAAACCGCCCACAGGATCAGGTCCCCGGGATGGGCGCGCTCAAGCGCCGCCGCCAGCAGCAGCAAGGACTGGGCCGCGCCGGTGTTCCCAACCGTGGTCCAGAGCGTGTCCTGAAGCTGCGCGACGGGATCGATGCCCAGCGCGCGCGCTACGCCCATCACCGCACGCGGGTTCGCCCCGCAGATCACGGCCCGCGAGATGTCTTCAACCCCGAGCTTGGCGTCGTCCAGAACGGCCTGAATTACCTGCGGCATCACGCGCCCATAGCCGAACTTGGCGTCGAGTGAGCCGGGAAAGCTCTGCGGATAGGACTGGGTGTCGGTGCGCCAGCTTCCGTAGAGCTCTTCGCTCACGGATTTGCGTGCAATCAGCTCCACCCCGCCAGGCTCCTCGCTCACGACGACCGCCGCACCCGCATCGCCCGCGGCCTGCTCGTCATGCGAGTCCGGTGTGGCCGGACGCAGCTCTCCGGCTGCGACCAGCAGCTTCCGGTTCCGTCCCGCCGCGATCAGGTCGAACGCGGTGAAGAGGGCGTTCGAGGCCGCGCGCAGCGAGTCGCCGAAGTCCAGGGTCCGCACCGTGGACGGCAGCGCCAGCACCGTGGCCAGGGTCGTCGCGACCAGCTTCTCCTGGTAGGGGGAGGTGGTGGAAGCGAAGAGCACGCCGTCGAGCTCGGCTGCCATCGGCCCCGCCAGTGCACACAGCGAGGCATCGACCGCCAGGGTGAGGGCGTCCTCATCGAAGCCAGCCACGCTGCGCTCCCCGGGCAGAGGCCGCGTGCCCCAGTGCGCGGCGATGACCTCGCGTGGCAGACGATACCTCGGGATACACGTGGCGAAAGCGCTGATACCGGGCACGGAGCTCCTCCGACGCCGGATTCTTGCACGAATCAGGAGCCTCCGTCATGCTGGCGGCGCATGGCCCTCCTGATCGGCGAGATCTTCCGCCGCACTGCGCAGGCCGTTCCGCAGCGCGTTGCGGCCACGCTGGACGAGCGCAAGCTGAGCTTCGGCGAGCTCAATACGCTCGGAAATCAGCTCGGGCACGCGCTCGGGGAGCTGAGCGTCCGACATGGGCAGCGCGTCATCTGGTGGGGCGATACGAGCCTCGAGGCGCTGCCCGTCTTCGTCGCGCTGGCCAAGCTCGGCGCCGTGTTTGCGCCCATCAACGCGCGGCTCGGCACCGATGAGGCGACCGAGATCGCCCGCTTCGCGCGCGCGAGCGCGTTCATCGCCGACCCGGCGCACGCGCAGGCAGCGGAGGGAGTGGCCAAGGCTGCGGACATCCCGCTCCTTGCGCGCGTGGGCGGAGGCACCGGGCCGGGCATCGACCTGAGTGCGGCCGCCACCCGCGGTGCCGGGCGCGAGCTCGTAACGCCAGCGCTCGACGAGAACGACCCGCACGTCATCTTCTTCACCAGCGGCAGCACCGGCCGTCCCAAGGGCGTTGTGCTCTCCCACCGCGTCAACTGGCTGCGCAGCTTCCAGGGTGCGCTGCTCGGGGGCCGCAACCGCACAGTGTGTATGTTCCCACTTTTCCACATGGCCGGTTGGACCCTGGGGCTCGGCGCCTGGCAGGCGCAGGATCCGATCACGTTCGTGCGTGCGCCCACGGCGGAGGCTTTGCTCGACGCGGTACAGCGCGAGCGGGCGACACGCCTCTACTGCATTCCCGCCGTCTGGGCCCGCATCCTGGAAACGGATCCCGGGGCCTGGGATCTCGGCAGCCTGACCGACGTCGACACCGGAACCTCGGCCACCCCGCCCGAGCTCATACGAGCGCTCAAGCGGCGCTTTCCCGGCACCTCCACGCGCATCAACTACGGCTCGACCGAGGGAGGCGCGGCTACGATCCTGCCCGACGAGGATCTCGAGCGGAAGCCAGGCTCAGTGGGCCTGCCCGCAGCGAACGTCGAACTCCGACTCAGCGACGCGGGCGAGGTCTGCGTGCGCAGCGACTACCTGATGAGCGAGTACTTCGACAACCCCGAGGCCACGGCCGAGGTGCTGGTCGATGGCTGGTACCACACCGGCGATCTGGGCTCGCTCGACGACGAGGGCTACCTCTCGATCATCGGACGCGTGCGGGACATCATTCGCAGCGGCGGCGAGACGATCGCACCCACCGAGGTGGAGCGCGCCCTGGCCGACCATCCCGACGTGGGTGAGATCGCCGTGGTGGGGGTGCCCGACCTGCAGTGGGGCGAGATCGTGTGCGCGGTGGTGGTGCCGCGAGCGGGCGCGCGGCTCGAGCTGGAGGCCCTGCGCCAGTACGCCCAGCAGCGGCTGGCGGGCTACAAGCAGCCCCGCCGCCTCGAGCTGGTGGACGAGCTGCCGCGGACGCCCGCCACGGGCCAGATCCAGCGGGCCCTCCTGATCGAGCGCCTGGCCAGCCGGGGTTGACAGTCCAGGCCCTTCAAGAATAGAATTCTGAAAATGGAGAATGCTGTTCCCGCCCGTTCCGACTCAGAAATTTCCATCGCCGAGCGCTCGGCCCAGCGCGCCCTGGCGGGCCGCTACTCCGCCTACCTGGCCGAGGTCGAGGCACTGATCGCAGCGGCCCGGCGGGTGATGCAGAGCAGCGGCAGCGTGGAGCCGCGCGTGAGCGAGATCGTGCTCGAGGCCGGCCTCTCAAACCAGGCCTTCTACCGCCACTTCCGCTCCAAGCACGAGCTGTTGCTGGCGGTGCTCACGGACGGGTACGAGCAGCTGCTGAGCTACCTCGGGCAACGCATGGCAGCCGAGACCCGTCCGCTGGACCGCATCCGGCGCTGGCTCGAAGGCATCCTAATCCAGGCCGCGCAGCCCCAGGCGGCCGCAGCCGCGCGCATCTTCGTGGTCAACGGCGTGCGCCTGGCCGACCAGTTCCCACAGGAATCGACCCGGTCCGTGGAGCAGATCAAGGCGCCCCTGCGGAACGCGCTCGCGCAGGCGGCTGCGTGCGGAGAGCTGCCTGGCGCGGATCCCGAACGCGACACCGAGGTGCTCTACCAGCTGGCGATGGGCTGGATGCAGCAGAAGATCCTGGCGCGCGCGCGTCCCTCGCATGCGGACGTCGAGCACGTCGTACGCTTCGCTTTGCGCGGCCTGCGGGCGGAGGAGGCCGAGCGTGGAGCGTGAGGTCATGCTCACCGGCATCGGGGGCCAGGGCGTGCAGCTCGCCGCTCAGGTCCTGGCTCGGGCCGCAACCCTCGAGGGCCGCAACGCCATGTTCTTCGGCGTCTACGGGGGTACCATGCGCGGCGGCAATACGGACTCGACCATCGTCGTCTCCGACGGCGAGATCGCAGCGCCGCCCATCATCTCGCGCACCTGGTCGGCCATCGTCATGCACCCCCAGTTCTGGGAGCCGCTGCGCGAGAAGCTGCGCCCCGACGCGGTAGTGCTGCTCAACTCCACCCTCTTCGAGGGTGAGCTCGAGCGCGAGAGCTACCGCGTGTTCGACCTGCCCGCAAGCCAGCGCGCGGCTGAGCTCGGGAACCCCTTGACCGCATCCATGTGGATGACGGGTGCCTACGCGGGAATTACGGGTCTGGTGGGGCTCGAGGCCGCGATCGAGGCCATGCAGGCGTCGCTGCCACCCTACCGGCGCCAGCACATCGAGGCCAACGCAACCGCGCTGCGGGCGGGCTTCGAGGCCATCGAGGGCCAGAGCGCGCCGGCCTGGACGGAGGGGTAGACGCATGGCCGACATCACCAGCCGCGGCACCGTCACCATCGCGACCGAGAGCTGCAAGGGCTGCGACCTCTGCATTCCCGCCTGTCCGCCGAAGGTGCTCAGCATGTCGGAGGACGTGAACGCGATGGGCTTCCGCTACCCGAAGCTCCGGCCGGGCTGTACCGGCTGCGGAGCGTGTGCGCTGGTCTGTCCCGACTTCTGCTTCGAGGTTTTCCAGTACGAAGCCCCCGTGACCCACGGGGCGGAGACCCGCTGATGCAGCGCTTGATCGAGGGATCCGAGGCCATCGCCGACGCCGCGGTGGCGGCCGGCTGTCGCTTCTTCGCGGGCTACCCGATGACACCGTTCACCGAGCTGCTTGAGCACCTGGCGCGCAAGCTGCCCGAGGTGGGCGGCACCTGCATCAACGCGGAGAGCGAGCTCGAGGCGGTGGGCATGGCGTGGGGTGCGGCCGCGACCGGCGCACGCAGCGCCACCGGCTCCACGGGTCAGGGCCTCGCGCTCATGCAGGAGTCGTTCTCCGAGATGACCCTGGCGGGTCTACCACTCGTCATCTTCAACATGTCGCGGGGCCAGGCCGACTACTTCCAGTCGACCCGGGGCGGGGGACACGGCGACTACCGGCATATCGTGCTGGCTCCCATGGACGTGCCCGAAGCCACGGAGCTAACCCAGCTCGCCTTCCACCTGGCGGACCGCTGGCGCAACCCCGTGCTGGTCTATGGGGACTATCTACTGGCGCACACCTACGAGTCGGTGGAGATCGAGCCAATCGACTACGGCACGCTGCCGGCCAAGGACTGGGCCGTGGACGGCAGCGCCGGCGGCAGCGGCAAGTCCCGCCTCGTGAGCTCGCTCGGTATGAGCAAGGACCCCAAGCGGAGCGTAGATCCCGAGTCGCTCTGGAAGGACGTGGCGAAGCGCCACAGGGAGATCGAGGCGACGGAGGTCCGTGTCGAGTGCGGGTTCACCGAAGACGCCGAGCTGGTCGTGGTGGCCTTCGGAACGGCAGCCAAGTTCGTGCGCTACGTCGTGCGCCAGATGCGTGAGCAGGGCGTGCCCGTCGGGTATGTGCGACCGATCAGCCTCTGGCCCTTCCCCTACTCTGCACTGGCCGAGGCGGCGGAGCGAGCCACCCGGGTTGCCGTATTCGAGATCAACGCGGGTCAGATGATCGACGATGTCCGCCTGAGTGTGCTCGGCCGTGCTCCGGTGGTAGCGATCGGCGGCATCTCGACCGACGCCTCGGGCTTCGGTGTGGGCCGCCTGCTCGACACCGAGATCATTCGCGAACGCATCGAGTCGGCACTCAAAGGCCAGGAGGTTCCAGTATGAGCACGGACACTTTTCTGCCCACGGATGTTCCGCCTACGCGACCCTCGCACAAGGTGGAGCAGCTCAAGCCCGATCTTCTGCTGCATACGAACCATCACCTCTGTCCGGGCTGCGGCGAGCCGCTCGTGCTGCGCGAGCTGCTCGAGGTGGTGACGGAGCTGGGCGCCGCCGAGCGCACCATCGGGGTCGCCGGCATCGGCTGCTATACCGCTTTCTCCAGCGCCATTGATCTCGACCTGATCCAGGCGCTTCATGGTCGCGCGCCGTCCGTGGCCACCGGCGCCAAGCGCATGCTTCCGGATCGCCTCGTCTTTACGCTTCAAGGAGACGGCGACATGGTCAACGAGGGACTGCAGGAGGTGATCCACACCGCGGCGCGTGGCGAGAGCATCACCTGCGTGCTGCTTAATAACGGCGTGTTTGGAGAAACCGGCGGCCATATGACCTCGACCACCGTGATCGGTCAGCGCACCAAGAACACGCTCGAGGGCCGGGACGGGAGCTATCACGGCTATCCGATCCTGATCGGTGATCTGCTCGCTCAGCTCGAGGGTACGGTCTACGCCGCGCGTGGATCCGTCCACAACGCCGCCGCTGTGGCGAGCACCAAGCGCATGTTGCGCAAGGCCTTCGAGTCCCAGCTGCGCGGGCAGGGCTTCAGCCTGGTCGAGGTGCTTACGATGTGCCCGACGGGCTGGTTCATCCCCACGGCCGATGGCCCCGGCTACCTCGATGACGTTCTGGGGACGGTGCACATCACGGGCGAGCTAAAGGCGGATGGGAAACTCGTGACGACCGCCGAGCTGCGCGCGCGCAGCCAAGAACGGGCCCGACGCCAGTCGGCCCCCGGTCAGGAGGCGGAGCGGGTCTGAGCGAGGGCATGACTCTCAGCGGCAAAGTGGCATTCATTGCGGGCGCCAGCCGAGGCATCGGCCGCGACATCGCCCGGGCGCTCGCGCGCGAGGGAGCGGCCGTCGCCGTAGCTGCGCGCACCCAGACCCCGGGCAAGATCCCCGGCACCATCCACTCGGTGGCCAATGCCATCCAGGACGAGGACGGGCGCGCTTTTCCCGTGGTCTGTGATGTAACCAACCCGGCTTCGGTCGAGGCGGCGGTCGAGGCCACGGTCAGGGAGCTGGGCGGCATCGACATCCTGGTGGCGAACGCGGGCGTGATGTGGCTGGCGCCGACTCTCGATACGCCGCTCAAGCGCTGGGAGCTCTGCCTGCGGGTCAACCTGACGGGCGTTTTCCTCGTCACCAAGGCCGTGTTGCCGCATGTGCTGGCGCGCGGAACGGGATCGCTCATCGCCATCACCACGAACGGCGTCGCCATGACGCATCTCGGCTCCAACGCCTACTGGGTCTCCAAGGCCGGCGTCGAGCGCTACTACACGGGGCTCGCCGAGGAGCTGCGCGAGTGGAACGTGGCGGTCAACTGCCTCGCGCCCAAGAAGGTGGTGATCACCGAGGGCTGGCAGGCGGCGGGAGCCGGAATCGAGCTCGAGCCCGACATGATCGAGGAGCCCGAGGCGATGGGCCGGGCCGCGGTGATCCTGGCATCGCAGGACGCCGGCGGTATCACCGGTAGCGTGCAGTACTCCCTCGACCTGATCGAGAAGTTCAACCCATGAGCGCGCCCGGTTCCAGCTTCGGGCGCCTCGACGTGAAGACCCTCGCGCACGCACTCTCCGGACCCAACCCTCCGCTGGTCGTCGACGTGCGGCGCGGCGCCGCCTTCAAAGAGAGGCCAGCGCGCATTCCCAGCGCCGTGCCTCTGGCGCTCGATGCCGAGCCGCTGCGACTGCCGGACGTGTCCCGCGAGCGTCCCGTGGTCGTTTACTGTCTCTGTGCCGGGGAGGCCTCGAGCTCCCGTGTGGCGCAATGGATGAGCAGCGTCGGCTATCGCGACGTCGCCGCGCTGGAGGGTGGGCTCGATGCCTGGGCCGCGGCTGGCTACGACGTGGCTCCCGTCGATGCGGACCTCGACGCGCGCGAGGTGCCCTGGCAGGAGTTCGACTTCGACACGATCCGGGGCACGGGCTCCGCACTCGAGCTCACACCCGAGACCGCTTTCCTGCCGCGGATCGCGGGCCAGAACTTCCTGAGCGGCCGGGAGCTTCCAATCAAGCGCGAGATGGCCGTGCTCTTTGTCGACATGGTCGACTCCACGCGGCTGGTTATGAACCACTCCGCCGAAGAGGTCTTGCAGCTGATGCAGGCGTTCATGGAGGTGGTGGTCGATGTGGGCGTATTCCACTGCGGCGACGTGCATGACTTCGAGGGCGACGGCGCCCTGCTCTATTTCGAGGGCGAGGGCGAGGCGGTTCCAGCCGCGTTCCGACTGCGCGACGCGCTGCTGCAGCGGCGTCGAGAGCTGCCGCAGCTACCCCTGCCGCGTCTCTCGCTCGATGCGGGGCCGGTGGTGATCGGGATCGTCGGCACGCGCTTTCGTCAGGCCGTCGCGCTGGTCGGGCCGTGCGTGCATCGTGCCGCGCTCATCCTCAAGCTTCCGCCCCCCGGGGGCATCATCGCCACCGAACGCGTCGTGGCCCATGCACGGCGCACCGATCCCGAGCTGGCGCGCCAGTTCGTGCCCCTCGAGGGCGCGCCCTCCCTCGAGGATGCCGGGCCTGTCTGGGTCGCGGGTCCGCCCCCGAACGTCTGAGAATCAGGGGGAAATGGAGTGGCGTGGCGATCAGCCGCAGGCGAGCCCAGCGCGCCGTTATCAACGACTTCCGGCGAGGCCCCCGGCGATGCGAAGCTCGGTGCACGAGCGCCGCGCGCCCGAGGAAGAGCTCGTGAACCCGCGGGAAGCGGGAGCGGGAAGAGCGGGAAGGAAAAATAAGCGTCCTTTTGAGGGGCTGATAACGTCTCATTCTGTTAAATCAGGCTCTTCTCTTGAATCAGGCTCTATACAGGCGGAGGTTCTACGCCGATCAGCCCTACAGTATTGCGGGGGTACCGAGAGAATACGTTGGCCTTCCGTATGTCAGACTCGCTTGTGACTCAAAGCGGAGTCCAATAACGACGACGATTAGCCTCCGGGTCAATCGACCCGTATGGGTCCACATAGCATGGAACCACCGGGTGCCCCCCTCACCTTGGCTCTTACGCGAATACGGAAACACCGGAAAAAGGCTATATCTAGCTGAGCAGAATTTGGCGTACCGAATCTACAGATCTATCGAACCGGTCACTTCCGGTCGGATCATTACCTACGGGCAGACCACTTCCAACAATAGTTTCTATCTGATCTTCCTAGAGCCTCTGTAACCCGCAGGCCTAACATCGCAAGGACGCGGGTTTCGCCAAGATCCCTACGGGCTTGGTCCTCTGCACTTTAGATTTAACTCACCAGAACGCAGCTTCTTGGGTTCCTCGCAGAATATCAGCACAGCGCGATCGATTGGACCCGTCGTCACTACCACCCCGTAATGGATCGAGTTGGGATCCACAAGAGAGCTGGGGACGTCTCTGGCCTGGAACGCGAACTTGAACCGACGTGGAAAGAAGTCGTTGCCCTTGGCCGTTCGGAACTTAGCCCTCGCCCGAGGAACTGTTTCACTCTTGCAGTTGAGAAGGAGAAGGAACTGGTTGGGATCGAGAGGGTCATCCTTGCGTTTCCCGCACTCGCCCAGGGTAAAGACCTTCTCAAAGCGGGTGACGTTCGGACCATTTGGATCTAGATTCGGATCGGCTAGATCCAGGTCTGGGTCACGTAGAGCGAGGACTCTGACCCTCAGCACGGGTTGGTTCAGGTCATAAAAGTTGGGATCATCAGGGTCGAGTTTGTTAGGGTCGTTATTCTTAGGGTCGTCATTTCTGGGATCTAGATCAAGACCTAGCTCGAACGTTGCCTTGAAGTCGTCGAGGTCATCTAGGAGACCCTTGAGCGTGAGCTTGCTGGTCTTCGTTCGTATGTCGATGCGGCCCAGGCGCAAGCTCTCCAGATCGTCGACCGGATCGCAGGCGTTCCCCCGCATATCCCCATCCATGTCGGCCTGAATACCCACCCCGGCGTTCCCCTCCTCGTTTGGGCCGTTCGCTTCCAGCGGACAGTTGTCGTTCGCCCCCGTCATGTCCAGCGCCATGTTGAAGCGCGGACCCTCGCAGATCGTGTCGCCGTCCGAATCGTTGTCCTTGTCCTCCTGACACAGATCACACACGTCCCCGACCCCGTCACTGTCGCTGTCTAGCTGGTCGGGATTCGGGTCCAAGCGGCAGTTGTCGTTGGGATCGGGGACCCCGTCATCGTCGTCATCCAGGTCGCAGGCGTCCCCATTCGGGTCAGTGTCCGAGTTGGTCTGGTTGGGGTTGGGAACCAAGTCGCAGTTATCACACGCGTTCCCGAGGTTGTCCTCGTCCGGGTCCAAGTTGCCCGTTTGGTTGGTCGCCTGGACGGGGCAGTTATCACATACGTCCCCGATGCCATCATTGTCAATAGAGTCTCGCTGGTTGGGGTTCGGATCGTTGGGACAGTTATCACACACGTCCCCGACCCCGTCACTGTCGCTGTCTAGCTGGTCGGGGTTCGGGACCAAGGGGCAGTTGTCGATGAGATCGGGGACCCCGTCATTCTCGTCGTCGGGGTCGCACGCGTCCCCAAGCCGGTCCGTGTCCGAGTTGGTCTGGAGGGGATTGGGATCGTTGGGACAGTTATCACATGCGTCCCCGAATTGGTCCGTGTCGTTGTTGGTCTGGTCGCGATTCGGGAAAAAGTCGCAGTTATCACATATATCCCCGATGCCGTCCTTGTCCGAGTCTTTCTGGTCGGGATTCGGGATGGTCCGGCAATTGTCGTCGCACCTGATGCTTATGATCTGACCCCGGCATGGCCTGTCACCTTCAACGCCGGATTCATTTCCGTCATCGGGCACCTGATCATTGTCGTCATCGGGATCGCACGCATCCCCCAGCCCGTCCGTTGGGTTGTCGTTGGGGTCTGTGTCGCTGTCTTCCTGGTCGGGATTAAAGACGGAGGGGCAGTTGTCCGCGGCTCCACACACGCCATCGGCGTCCGGAAATGGGTCAAGACGATCGTTCGGGCAGGGATCGCACACGTCTCCGAGGCCGTCGCCGTCCGTATCGAGTTGAGCCGGGGGGGCATTAGGATCGTTAACAGGTCCGTTGCGCACAGTTGGGCAGTTGTCGCTACAGCTGTTAGGGTCAATCTGCCCCGTCGCACACGGGGGGAGACCAAGCGAGGCGGAGACCAGATCTCCATCCCTATCGTTCTCAGGGTCACGCGGCCAGGAGTCACATTCATCCCCCAGGCCGTCCATGTCTCTGTCTCTCTGGTCGGGATTATAATTCACCCGACAGTTGTCCAGCGTGTCCAGCACGAAGTCGTTGTCATCATCCACGTCGCAGGCGTCCCCAAGCGGGTCAATGTCCGAGTTGATCTGGTCGAGGTTGTCCACGAAGTCGCAGTTATCACACGCATCCCCGAGCCCATCCGTTGGGTTGCCGTTCGGGTCCTTGTCGCGGTCTTTCTGGCCGGGGTTGGGATCGCTGGAGCAGTTATCACACGCGTTCCCGAAGCCGTCGTTGTCCGGGTCCAAGTTACCCACTTGGGTGGTCACCTGGTCGGGGCAGTTATCACATGCGTCTCCGATGCCGTCATCGTCCGAGTCTTCCTG
>SMWZ01000110.1 GCA_004356455.1 Deltaproteobacteria bacterium | reverse complement strand
CTCTGCCGCCGATACCGCGCTAGTAGCTACGCGCCGAAGGACTGGCCGCAGCCGCAGGTGGAGCTGGCGTTTGGGTTCTCGATCTTGAAGCCCGAGCCGTTCAGATCGTCTACGTAGTCCACGGTGCTGCCGACCAGGTAGACGGCGCTCTTGGTGTCCACGATCACTGTGACCCCGTTGTGCTCGGACTCCTGGTCCCACTCCCCGCGCTGGTCATCGAACATGAGCTGGTACTGTAGCCCGCTGCAGCCTCCGCCTACGACCTTCACGCGCAGGCCAAAGCTCTCACCGCGGCCATCGCGGTCCAGGAGCTGCTTGACCTTGCCCGCCGCCGTCTCTGTAAGATTCAATACCGCCACACCATGCCTCCGTTCAGCCACCTAGTCTAAGCGCCCGGCGCCTCAGTGCAAGCGTCGAATTCGGGTCCTGCTGTCTTTTCGTGTGCGCGGCTGGCGAACTGAAGTCAGGGCCGCTCCAGCAGCAGGAAACGCTCCCGATTGCCCTTGGGCCCCGCCAGCGCAGATTCCTCCTCCCCCAGGGGACGCAGATCCAGCTGCTGGGCCGCCCCCCGCACGCGGCGCGCCGCCTCCAGCTGCATCTCAGGATCGCGCACCACGCCTCCGGCCCCCACCTCCCCTCGACCCAGCTCGAACTGCGGCTTGACCAGCAGCAGCAGCCGGCCTCCCTCGCGCACGAGCGCGACCAGCTGGGGCAGCACCTGCCGCAGCGAGATGAACGCGAGATCCGCGGTCAGCAGGTCGAAGGGCGCGACCTCCGGCGGTCGGGCGAAGTAACGAATATTCGTGCGCTCCAGCAGCGTGACCCGCGCGTCCTCGCGCAGGCGCAGGGCCAGCTGCCCGTAGCCCACGTCGATCGCCAGGACCGAGGCGGCTCCACGCTGCAGCAGGCAGTCGCAGAAGCCCCCGGTCGAGGCCCCCACGTCGACACAGCGCAGGCCGCGGGGATCCAGCCCAAAACGGTCCAGCGCGGAGGCGAGCTTCTCTCCACCACGCGATACGTAGGGGCTGCGCGCGCGCAGCGTGGGCTCCGCGTCCGCGGGGATGAGCGTGCCGGGCTTGTCCAGCACGCGGTCCCCGAGCCGCACCTCGCCGGCCAGGATGCGGGCGCGTGCGCGCGAGCGGCTCTCCTCCAGGCCGAGCTCCACCAGACGCTGGTCGACGCGGATGCGAGGCTGAGCCACGGCGCGTGTCCTAATTTCCCGATCCGGAAGTTCGCCGGGAGTCTCGGACCAGAACACTAGCGCCCAAGCAGCTCCCGCGCGGCGCGCTCGATGCCCTCGGCATCGAGCCCCATCTCGGCCAGGATCTCCGCGGGCTTGCCGTGTTCGATCACCTCGTCGCGCACGCCCAGTGCGCGCAGTGGAACCCGTACGCCGCGGGCTGCGAGCAGCGCCAGCACGGCTTCGCCGAAGCCGGCGCTCATGCTGTGCTCTTCGACCACCAGCAGCGCTCCACAACGGCGTCCGAGCTCGACCAGCCAGCGCTCATCCAGGGGCTTGGCAAAGCGCGCGTTGAGCACAGCGGCGTGGATGCCGGCCGCGTCGAGCCGCTCCGCCGCCTGCAGGGCCGGCGCCACCATCGAGCCGAGCGCCACCAGAGCCAGGTCGTTGCCATCCCGCAGCAGCTCCGCACGGCCGATCTCCAGCGCCTTGATCTCGGGCTGGAGTGGAACGCCCAACGCCGGTCCGCGCGGAAAGCGCAGGGCCGCCGGACCCGGGTACTCGATCGCGGTCTTGAGCATGAGGCGGAGCTCGTTCTCATCCTTGGGAGCCATCAGCACGATGTTGGGCAGGGTGCGCAGGTACGCCAGATCGTAGAGACCCTGATGCGTGGCCCCGTCCGCTCCCACGATCCCGGCGCGGTCGAGCGCGAAGGTCACGTCGAGATTCTGAACGCAGACATCGTGCACGATCTGGTCGAAGGCCCGCTGCAGGAAGGTCGAGTAGATGGCGCAGACGGGCTTGAGCCCCTCGGTAGCCAGGCCACCGGCGAACGTAACCGCGTGCTGCTCGGCGATGCCCACGTCGTAGAAGCGGTCGGGGTAGGCCTTCTCGAAGCGGTCCAGGCCCGTCCCGCCGGCCATGGCGGCGGTGATTCCCACGATGCGATCGTCGCTCTTCGCGAGCTGGATCAGCGCGTCCGAGAAGACAGAGGTCCAGCTGGGCGGACCCCCGCTCGATTTCTTCATCTGGCCCGACGGGATCTCGAAGGGCGTCACCCCGTGGTACTTGAGGGGGTCCCCCTGCGCGGGCTCGTAACCGTAGCCCTTGTGGGTCACGCAGTGAATCAGGACCGGGTCCTGCAGGTCCTTCATATCGCGCACGTTGCGGAGGGTCTCATACAAGACCGGCAGGTTGTGTCCATCGATGGGACCGATGTAGTTGAAGCCCAGCCCCTCAAAGAGCAACGCCGGCGAGATGAAAGCCTTGAACGACTGCTCCGCCCGCCGCGCCAGCTCGACCAGCTCATCCCCGGCGCCGGGCACCGACTCGAGCAGCGCCCGCACACCATGCTTGAGACGCCGGGCCAGAGGACCCGACCAGCGCCGCGCCAGGTAGCTGGAGATGGCGCCCACGGGGGGCGAGATGGACATGTTGTTGTCGTTGAGCACCACCACCAGGTTGGTGAGCTTGAGGTAGCCCGCGTTATTCAGCCCCTCGTACGCCAGGCCGGCCGTGAGCGCGCCGTCGCCGATGACCGCGATCACGCGCTCCTTGCCTCCACGCCGCCGGATCGCCTCCGCCACGCCCGTGGCAGCCGAGACCGACGTTCCCGCGTGGCCCGCCCCGAAGACATCGTAGGGCGATTCCTTCCGCCGCAGGAACTTCCCGATGCCGTCGCGTTTCCCGATCGTGGGGAAGAGCTCGCGCCGCCCCGTCAGCAGCTTGTGGGGATAGCCTTGATGACCCACGTCCCAGATCAGACGATCAGCGGGCGTATCGAAGACGTAGTGCAGCGCCACTGCCAGCTCGACCGCGCCCAGGCTGGCCGCCAGATGTCCTCCGGTCTTGGAGATCACAGCGATGATCTCCTGCCGCAGGGCCTGCGCCACCTCACCCAGCTGCTCAGGCGGGAAAGCGCGCAGATCGGCCGGGCACGCGATACGGTCCAGGATGGATCCCATGGCCCCTACGTTAGCCACCCGAGCAGGCGCCCGGCTAGGCCTCGCAGAGCAACCGCCCGCTCGGCGCAGGGCGCGAGGGCCTCGAGCGCCGCAGCCAGCTCGGCCTCGGCCCGCGCCCGCACCTCGTGCTCCGCCAGCACACGCAGGATCGAGCACTCCTTGGGATCGGCATCCCGCAGGTCGTCCAGGAGCTGGTAAGCCAGCCCGTAGTGCCGGCCGAAGTGCTCGAGCGCCTGCTCCTGGACCGCTGTCGCGCCGAGGCTACGCGCGCCGCCCCAGCCCGCGTACTGAAACAGGGCGGCCGTCTTGCGCTGGTGGATGGACAGGATGCGCTCCAGCGAATCACGTCCAGCGGCGAAGGCCAGGTCGTCGGCCTGCCCTCCCACGAGTGCACGTGAGCCCGCAGTCTGGGCCAGGCGCGCGATCAGCTCGGGCGCCGCGTCGGGCGTCGCCAGCTGGGCAAAGGCCTCCGCCAGTAGCGCGTCGCCCACGAGGATGGCGGTGGCCTCTCCGTAGCGCACGTGGACCGTTGGTCTGCCGCGACGCTCTTGATCGTCGTCCATCGCGGGCAGGTCATCGTGCACCAGGGAGTAGGCGTGAACCAGCTCCGCGGCGGCCGCGACCGGCAACACGCGTTCAGGATCGCCTCCGAGGGCCTCGGCTGCCCCGAAGGTGAGGGCCGGCCGTAGGCGCTTACCGCCCGACAGCACGGCGTAGCGCATCGCCTCATGCAGCGAGACCGGGGGCTCGGATGCCGGAGGCAGAGCTTTGTCCAGGTAGCGCTCGACCCGCTCTGCGCTCTCCAGCAGGAAAGCGTCCAGGCTCCAGCTCGCGCTCACTCTTCCCTGGCTACGTCGACGGCACGCTCGCTCACGCCGTCCGTTCCTTCTTCGAGCTGGCGGATCCGCAGCTCCGCGCTCTTGAGCTGCTCCGAGCAGCGTCGCACCAGCCGCACCCCCTCCTCGAACCTACGCAGCGAGTTCTCGAGGTTCAGCTCGCCGCGCTCGAGCTCGCCCACCAGATCCTCCAAGCGCGAGAGTGCTCCCTCGAAGTCGACGTCTTCGCCGTCGCCCATCATTCCGCCGCCGTTTTGGTCACGGATGCTCGCAGCGCGCCCCGCGCCAGCCGAACTCCAATGCTTTCGCCGACTCTCACCTGTTCGCTCGACTGGAGGATAGCCCCATCCGACTCGCGCCGGACGATCCCGTAGCCGCGGCCAAGCACCGCCAGGGGAGAGAGCGCGTGGAGCCGTCCCCCCAGCGCTCTCAGCCGAGCGCCCTGACGTTCCTGAAGACTCTCGACGGCTCGCCCGAGCCGCTCCCGCAGGGGGGCCAGCCGGATCGAGCCCCGCTCGCGCTCGTGGCCTACGGCGTGAAAGAGACGTGAGCGTGCGTCGCCAAGACGCCGCCCCAGCTCGGTCAGGCGCTGCGCCGGGTGCACCAGAGCCCGGCTCAGGCTCTCGAGCCGATGCCTCAGGGCCTGATGTCGCATGCGCTGGCGCTGGGTCAGCTGCGCTCGCAACGCACTCAACTCACGCAGCAACGCCGCCGCGTCGGGCACGACCAGCTCGGCCGCGGTGGTCGGCGTAGCCGCCCGTGCGTCGGCCACCAGGTCGGTCAGGACCAGGTCCACCTCGTGGCCAATGCCCGAGACGACCGGCGTCTCCAACTCGAAGATCGCGCGCACAACCTCCTCGCGGTTGAAGGTCCAAAGGTCCTCGATCGAGCCCCCTCCTCGGGTAACAACGATCACGTCCACCCCAGGGCGGGAGTCGAGCAGGTGCAGTCCACGCACCACCTCCCGCCAGGCCCCCTCCCCCTGCACCCGCGCGTCGTAGAGCAAGACGTCCACCGCGGGAAAGCGTTGCCTCAGGGCTCGCAGGAAGTCGTGAATAGCCGCGCCCTGCTGCGACGTAATCAGACCGATGCGGCGCGGCAGAAAGGGCAGCTTCTGCTTGTGCTCCGGATCGAACAGGCCCTCCGCCGCGAGGCGCCTCTTCAGCTGCTCAAACGCCAGCCGCAGCGCCCCCTCCCCGCACGGCTCGAGGCGCGACACGACCAGCTGCAGGAGCCCCCGCTCGGCATAGATGTCGAGCTGCGCACGGGCCAGCACCTGCATACCCTCCTCGGGCTCGAACGGCAGCTCACTCGCGGCGCGACGAAAGATCACCGCGCGCAGCTGTGCGTCGGAATCCTTCAGGTCGAAGTAGAAGTGCCCCGGACGGGAGCGATGCAACGACGCGATCTCGCCCTCGACCCAGACCTCACCGAACTCGTCGAAGAGCGCCTCGCGCAGGCGCGCGACGAGCTCGGAGACCCCGAGGACCCGCCCCTCCAGCGCCTCGATCCCGTCCCGCATGGACCCAACGTAGCACTACAGAACGCCCAGGGCTGAGTAAGCCCAGCGGCTGCAAGCGGCGCGGCAGCGCCGCGCGCGGTGAGGCGAAGCCGAACGAAGTGCGGGTGGGCGCGGCCGCCCGCGCCCGGGACCCGCAGGTACTCAGGCGCCGCTGCCGAGTTCGAGGTTCGAGAAGATGTTCCAGCTCTTGAGCAGCTCCGTGGCACGGATGAGCTGGCGGTCGAGCTCCAGCTGCCGCGCCATCGGGTCGTTCGGCTCATTGCTCTCGGGCTTGGCCTTCTTCGACTCCAGGTGACCCGCCAGGTGCTCTTCACCGAAGGTCTCCCCCTGGTCCTCGTTCTCGATGGCGGCCAGCTCAGCCTCGGTATAGGGCTCGATCAGGACGTCGGGCTGGATGCGGACCTCCTGGATGGAGCGACCGCTCGGCAGGTAGTACAGCGCCGTCGTCAAGCGCAGGCCCGACCCGTCGTCGAGCGGGATGATGGTCTGGACCGAGCCCTTGCCGAAGGTCTCACTACCCAGCACCAGCGCCCGGTGGTGATCCTGCAACGCTCCCGCGACGATTTCGGAGGCCGACGCACTTCCCCCATTGACGAGCACGACCATGGGATACTTGGGTTCGGTGCCCTCGCCTTTGGCGTGCCACTCCATGTGGTTGCCGCTGTCCCGCCCCTCGGAGAAGACGATCATGCCCTCCTCGAGGAAGAGATCCGTGACCCGAACCGCCTGCTCCAGCAGCCCGCCCGGGTTATTGCGTAAGTCGAGCACCAGGCCCTTGAACTCGCCCGTCTCCTTGTGTGCCTGCTTGAGGGCCGCCGCCAGATCACGCGTCGTGCGCTCCTGGAACTGGCTCAGGCGAACATACGGAAGCCCCGGCTCGAGGATGGACATGCGAACGCTCGAGACACGAATCGAGGCCCGCTTGATCACGAAGGGCTTGGGAGTGGTCCAGCCCTCGCGCCTGATCTGGATCATCACCTTGGTGCCACGTGGACCGCGCATGAGCTTGACGGCCTCGAGCAGGTTCATGTCCTGGGTGGAGACGCAGCTGTCGTCCTCCGCGCTGGGGCAGACCGCGACAATCTCATCCTTCGCCTTGATCCCGGCCTTCGCCGCCGGGGTGCCATCGATCGGGGCAACGACCATGACGAAGCCATCGCGCTTGGTGATCTCGATCCCGAGGCCTTCGAACTCACCCTTGGTGTCGAGCTGGACCTCCTTGTAGAAGTCGGCCGAGAGGTAGCTCGTGTGAGGATCCAGAACGTCCAGCATGCCCTTGAGAGCGCCCTCGATCAGCGTGTGCTCATCGACGTCATCCACGTAGTGCTGTTGGACGAGATGGAGCACGTTCGTCAGCAGCGCCAGTTCCCGATAATTGGGCCCGGCGAAGCTCTTCAGGTTCCCCATGCCGAGGAAGAGAAACAGCGCCACTCCCGAGGCGATCGCGAACGTGCCGACGATGCGAAGCTTGCTCATCACTTTCCTTCCTGTGCCCTCGATTCGAGCCAGCCCTGCGGATCCACGGGCTTGCCCTCGCGCCGGATCTCAAAGTAAAGCCCCGGTCCGGAGGGAGATCCAGTCTCTCCGACGGTTCCGATCGCGTGCCCCCGTTTGAGGGTGGCACCCGCGTCCACGGCGATCTCTTCCAGATAGCCTGAGACTGTCACACTATCCTGCCCGTGGTCCAGAATGACGAGCTGACCATAGCCACGAAACCAGCCCGCGAAGAGCACGCGCCCGGACGCCACGGCGCGCACAGGGGCCCCGGCCGCTGCTGCGATCTCGATGCCCGTGCGACGTATCCGGGTCCCGAACTCGGGGTCCACCTGCGGTCCGAAGCCGTTGCGGATCCGGCCCTCCACCGGCCAGGGCACGGCGCCCGGCCACAGTCCCTCTCCGGCGGCCGGCGTGAACCCGGAGGGCATGCGCTCGAGCGCCTGCTCCAGCCGCCGAGCGGCCCGGCGCAGCTCTTCAGCCCTACGCAACTCACTGTCCGAGCGAGCGCGCAGCATCGACATCAAATTATGACGCTCCACGGAGCTTCGCCGCATCCTCTCCTGACGCGCTCCGATCTCACGCCGCGCCGACCGGATCTCGCTCATGAGCTGCTGCTGTCGATCACGACGCTCCACAAAGGCGTTCCGAGCCACGAGATGGCGCCG
>SMWZ01000109.1 GCA_004356455.1 Deltaproteobacteria bacterium | reverse complement strand
TTCCATAAAGTCGAGATGAGAGGGGTTGGAGCATCGCCGCCGGTGGCACGCTACCTCGACGCCAGGCTGCGGCACATTCGACGGATCACGCGACTCGATCCCCTGCGGCTGCGCCGACGTATCCCGCGCGGGCTTGCTGAGTGGCTCTTCGCACGCTTCGCCGTTCTGGTGAGGCGCGGAATCCAGGCCGGAGAGGGGCTGCCCGAGGTGAGCTGGCGCGACTTCCCGATCGGCCCGGTCGACGACGCGTGCATCGATCTGCTCGCCATCTGTCGCGAGCCCATCCCACCCAGTACCGCATGAGATCCCGCAGGCTTCACGCGGGCTCGGGTGGGTTCGGCGCGCTCGTCATGATGAGCATCACCGGCGCGCTGGGAGGGCTCGGGTGCTCCAGCACAGCAGCCCCGGAGCGCATCGTCCTCATCGTCGTCGACACCCTGCGACGCGATTACCTCGGCTGCTACGGAGCCAAGGGGCGTACACGCAACATCGATCGACTGGCCGAGAACGGCCAGCTCTTCACCAACGCCTTCTCTTCTTTCCATCAGACCACGATGTCCATGGGAGCGCTCTTCACGGGACGAACACCGAGCCTCGAGTCCGGAGGGGGTCGGGTTCTCGATTGGAACGGACGAAACTGGTGTGGCCTCTCGCGCTTCGCAGATCCTTCTGGGGAGGAGGGCTGCATTCCGAAGTCCGTGCGCACTCTGCCTGAGTATCTGCGAGAGGCCGGCTACTGGACGATCGGAATCGCCACCAACCAGCTTCTCTTTCGACCCGCGGGCTTCGAGCGGGGCTTTGACGACTGGGTCGAGCATGGCAGGAGATCCTCCTGGAGGGAAGTCAACCAGGCCGCTCTCGAGGCGGTTGCGCGGCGGGCACGAGACAAGTTCTTTCTTTACGTGCACTACATGGACGTACACGATCACAGAAGGGGGAGCTGGTCGTACACGCGGTCGGTCTCTCAGGTGGATCGCGGCGTGGGTGAGCTGCTCGACGCGCTGGAGGAGCGGGCGCTGCTCGAGGACGCGGTCGTCGTCTTGGCCTCCGACCACGGCGAGAGACTGAAGGAGACCCACCTGACGCAGGGCCAGGCCGGCCACTACGGGAACCCGTCCTTCGAGGAGGTGCTTCAGGTTCCGCTGATCGTTTCCCCAGCCCGCTTCGAGGACACCACCCAGCCGGTGCGAAGCGAAGATGTGTTCCGGCTCATTACCGGCCTCGCTGGTGTCCGGAGCGAGTCCGCACACGCGCTCGAGCCCGAGGAGCTCTTTACGAGCGAGGCAGGCTGGCGGACCTACCGCCAGGGACGCTGGAAGAGTCTCGTGTCACGGTTCAGAGGTGAGCATCTCCTGGTCGATCTCGTTGACGACCCGGGCGAGAAGCAGGACGTGGCCGCTGAGAACCCTGCGATCGTGGCGGAGCACGCCAAGCGAATCGCGTCGCTCAGTCGTGCGCTAGCGGCATCGAACCCGCCTCCGAGCAAGCTCACCGCTGAAGACCAGAGGCGCCTGCGTGCGCTCGGCTATCTCGAGTAGCTCGGACCGCTCATTTCGGTACCGCGAGGGGCGGGAAGATCAGTCCGTTGGTGAACACGGCGGCAGCGGCCAGCCCCGCAAGGGCCGAGATCACCAAGGCGGCGACCCGCATCCGCGCGCCTATCAGGCCCGCTCCGCGGGCGAAGAAGACCGCCGCCGGCGTCGCGAGTGGCAGCAGGTAGGAGGCCTTGACCGCTACCGCCGAGGGCGCCCTGATCGTGAAGGCGATGAAGGCGAGCAGGCCCAGGCTGGTCATGACTACGAGCGGCGCATCCGCCGTGCGGCCCCGTCGTCGAATCAGCTCCCGCAGCGCGATGAAGAACCCCACGAGGAACAGCGCGGTCGGAACGATTCCGAGTAACGTGAGGAGGCGTCCCGAGTAGATCCCATCGCGGTGGAACTCGATCGGGATCCGATGTCTGAACGCGTCATACCATACAGACGCGTAGGTGAGCCCCCAGATGTTCGTCATCGCAGGATTGCGATTGTCCAACGACCCCTCCTGGCCTCTCACGTGAAAGAGCGTCGGACGCCAGAGGCTCTCGGGGTTGAGCCAGAGATAATCCCAGACCCGACGCTCGCGGATGATGAACCTCTCCTCCGCGCTCTTCATAGGTTCGAGGTTCCGGGTCATGGGAACCGGAGAGCCCGTGAGCACGATGTTGCGCACGTAGACAGGTCCAGCGATGATCGCCCCCGCGACACCACACAGCACGAGCGCGCGCAGCATCCTGCGGTCGAAGTCGACTCGAGCGAACGGAACCACGCAGGCTGCAGCTACGAAGAGCCCGGTATACTTCGTGGCCAGCGCGAGCCCGGCCATCAGCCCCGCGACGGCCGCCATGCGTAGATCGCGCGGGTCCGCCTGGAGCCTCACGAGCGCGAGCAAGGCCAGCGCCCCCAGCCCGACTCCCAGCGCCTCGTTTCCCACCGCCGTCGCGGCCATGAGAGAGACAGGCACGAAGAGAACGAGCGCAGCGGCGACACTCGCCACGGTCAGGCTCCCATCGAGGCGAAGCACGAGCAGAAAGCCCACGAGTCCTGCGGCGAGCATGAAGAGCGCGCTGATCTCCCGTACGCCCAAGAGCGCAGCGGGGATCCCGAGCGGGCGCACAGCGGACCATACGAGGGTCCCGAGCAGGTAATAGAGCGGCGGATGGAACGTGGACCAACCCTCGAGGGGATGAGGCAACCGCTGCTCGTGCACCAGCGTGAGGACGTACTCGAGGTGATGCGTGGCATCGTATCCGACGAGGCCACCGATCGTAGCTGCGTTCCAGGAGTAATCGGCGGCGGCCACCAGGAGAAGTCCGGAGATGGCCAGGGCGGCGCGGCGGCGCTTGAGCCCGGGGGCCGATCTCCGCCCCGCGGGCGTCACGGAGGATGTCGAGCACTGCGGCTGAGCTGAACGCTTCTGGCGCCGCGAGCCTGCTCGGGACTTCTTTGACACAGGGATCCGGACGCCCCCGGTCGCTACTCGGTCTCGAAGCAGGCGCGGAGCACATCGATCATCGGTTGCACGTCGCCAGTACCCGCCACCTCCCGACAGGAATGCATGGAAAGCATCGGATTCCCGACGTCCACCGTGCGAATCCCCACTCGAGCCGCACTGATCGGGCCGATGGTCGAGCCGCAGGGAAGATCGCTCCGGCTCACGAAGTGCTGCGGCTCGATATCGAGTCCCGCGCAGAGCGAAGTGAAAAACGCGGAGCTGCTGGCGTCGCTCGCATAGGCCTGGTTCGCGTTCACCTTGATCACGGGACCGGCGCCGAGCACGGGACGATGCCCGGGCTCATGCCGGTCGACATAGTTCGGGTGCACAGCGTGGGCCATGTCGACCGATATCAGCATCGAACAGGCCAGCGCACGTGCCAGACCCTGGGGCTCCCCGCCCTTGTAGCCTGTCACCACGCGCTCGAGGGTATCCAGCAGGAAGGGCCCTGCGGCGCCGTGAGCGCTGCGGCTGCCGATCTCCTCGTGATCGTAGAGCACGACCACCCGCGTGAGGTGCGGCGCCGCAGCCTCTGCGGCTGTCGTGAGCGCCGAGAGCGCGGCGTGACACGACGCCAGGTTATCCAAGCGCGACGCATGGACGAACTCGCCGCGGGAGCCCGAGACGCTGGCGGGCTGCGTATCGTAGAGCATGAGATCGAATGCCAGGATGTCTTTCGGCTCGACCTCAGCCAGCGATTGCGCCCGCAGCTCGGTCGCCACCAGCTCCGCCAGCGCCGGGCTGTCTTCCAGACCGATGATGGGTGCGGCATGCTGTTGCGGGTTCAGCTTGAGGCCTTCCGTCTTGATCTCCCGAGACAGGTGAATCGCCAGATTGGGGATGCGCACCAGGGGTCGAGCGAAGTCCAGCAGCACGCTACGCGGCGGCGCGCGCAGGCTCACACGACCCGCGAGCGAGAGGTCCCGGTCCAGCCAGGTGTGGAGCAAGAGCCCCCCGTAGGGCTCGACCGCGAGCTGCCGGTAACCGTGCCCGGAGACATCCGGGCGCGGCTTAAGCCGCAGATTGGGAGAGTCCGTATGGGCACCCAGGATGCGGAAGCCACCCGAGATGGGCGACGCATCTCCCAGGGCAACCGCCGCCAGGCTTCCGTCACCCCGCACTACATGGAAGCGATCTCCCGCGGAAAAGCTCCAAGCCTCGGTCTCGAGCAGGCGCCGGAACCCGGCGGCCTCCAACCGACGCGCAGACTCCGCCACCGCATGGTAGGGGGTGGGCGAGCGATCGATGTAGCTCAGCAGATCCGCCACCCAGTCCGTCATGCTTGCCAGGTTAGCTCGGGAATCACGCGGCTTCAGCCGCCGAGCCGAGGAATAATCTCCTTACCGAAAATCTCGCAGAGCTCTCGAGTGGGTGCGGAGATCATGCACGAGCGCACGCCCCAGCGTTCCCGGCGCTCCGCGATCGTGGCGAGAATCTCTTCGGGGGTGCCGATCAGGGTCATGGGGTGGGCGCGCAGCGTAGCCTCATCCACCTGGACCATGGCCGCGGCCCCGCGGATCACCTGCTCGGCTTCGCTCGCGCTCTCGGTGACCCGACACAGGGGCACGAAGAGCATCACCTCGATCTCGTCGGGGGAGCGACCGGCCTCTTCTGCCGCCTGTCTCAGAAAGGCCACGCGTTCCTCGAAGCGCGCCGCGTCAAAGCTCCGGACGGCAGCGGGCTCGATGCGGCCACTCGGCGCGGGCGGGATGAGCGAGACGATGTCGGCGTGGCGTCCGGCCAGCCGCAGAATGCGATCCCCACCGCCGCCGATGTGGAGCGGCGGACGGGGCTGCTGAACGGAAGTCGGCAGAAGTACAAAGTCGCGTACCTGGTAGAACTCCCCCTCCAGGGTGACCTCCCGTCCCTCCAGCGCCGGCAGAACGATAGCGAGCGCCTCCTCCAGCATCCGAATGCGAACGCCCGGTTTGGGGAAAGGAAGACCCGTGCGCCGGAACTCCTCCTGCATCCAGCCCGCTCCGAGTCCCAGCTCGAGTCGGCCCTGCGAGATCTGATCCACGGTCGCCGCGATCTGTGCGGTCAGGCAAGGGTGCCGGAAGAGGTTACACATCACGGCTCCCCCCACCCGGATGCGTTGCGTGTGCGCGGCGAGCGCCGCCACCGTGGTCCAGGACTCGCCGATCCCCTTGCCGCTGATCCGCTGCTCGCCCGTATAGAAGTGGTCCGGCACCAGCACCGCTCCGAAGCCCGCGCGCTCAGCGGCCTGCGCGCGCTCTCGCAGGTCCTCGAAGTCCTGGTCCAGAACGAGCTGGGCCACGAAGCGGAACCCAGGTGCCGTCATGCGCCGACCCTCCACGCCCCAAACAGGCAGCCCGATTCTACACCCCGGGGCCGCTCATGTAGAATGCGGGTCGTCGAAGATCCAGTCACGAGAGGAAGGAGAGCCGTGTCCACCGTCGCCACCAT
>SMWZ01000108.1 GCA_004356455.1 Deltaproteobacteria bacterium | reverse complement strand
GTATGATCCTCGACAACGCCATCGTGGTCGTCGAGAACATCTTCCGCCACCGCGAGCTGGGCAAGGGACCGGCGCGCGCGGCCTACGATGGCACCGTTGAGGTGTGGGGCGCGATCCTGGCCTCCACCCTGACCACTCTGGCCGTGTTCCTGCCAATCATCCTGGTCGAGGAGGAAGCCGGTCAGATCTTCCGCGACATCGCGATCGTGATCTCGGTCACGGTGGCGCTGTCGCTGGTCGTGGCCATCACCGTGATCCCCATGCTGAGCGCACGACTCCTGCAGAGTACGCCGCGCAGCTTGCGCGCAGGTAACGACGCCGCCCATCGCCTCTCGCGTCCACTGCTGGATCTGCTCGGCTGGATCATGGCCGAGCCGCGGCGCAAAGTCGGCGTGATTGCAGGAATCGTGGGGCTGTCCGTGGGGGTGGCCTGGGGGCTACACCCGCCCATCGACTACATGCCCGAGGGTAACCGCAACCTGATGTTCGTCGTGCTGAAGACGCCGCCCGTATACAACCTAAAGCAAAGCGAGCGTATCGTGAGGCTGCTCGAGGAGCGGATTATCCCGCACCCCAAGGTCGCGCGCATGTTCACGATCGTGCGCCATGCGAACCCGAACCTGGGGATCGTGCTCAAGTCGGAGCACAAGGACAAACGCTCGATCCGCGCCTTCATGGACGAGATCAAGTTGATGACGCGCGACGTAGCTGGCGTGCGCCAGACCTTCGTACGACAGATTCCCCTGATACGCCGCGGCACGACCGGCTCGGGCAACATCGAGGTGCGCATCCTGGGCGCCAACCTGGAGGGGATCCAGGAGATCTCCGATGCGCTGGAAGAGCCACTGGCGCGCGTGCCAGGGGTAGAGTTTGTCAATCCCAGCTTCGAGATCGGAAAGCCAGACCTGATCGTCGACGTGGACCGCGTGCGTGCCGCGGAGCTGGGGCTCACCGTGTCGGACGTCGGCACGCTGGTCGAGTCGCTCGTCAACGGGATCAAGGTCGGACACTACGACGATGGCGGGCGCGAGATCGACCTGATACTGCGCGGCCCCGAGGAGATCGGCAGTCCCGAGGAGCTGGAGCGGACCATGCTGCACACGCCGAGCGGACAGACCGTGCAGCTGGCCGACCTGGCCCGCATCCGCTCGGAGCTCGGTCCCACCCAGATCGAGCATACCGACATGGACCGCTCGATCAAGCTCTCGATCGGGGTCGAGGTGGACGCGCCGCTGGGCGCGGTCATGCAGCGGATCGAAGACGTAGTGGCACCCGTGCGCGCGGCCCTGCCCCTGGGCTACTCGGTCGAGCTCGGCGGCCAGGCCGACGATCTCACCCGCACCTGGCGCGCCTTCCGGGGCTCGCTGCTGCTGGCCATCTTGATCACCTACCTGCTGCTGGCGAGTCTCTTCGAATCCTTCCGTCTGCCCATAGTGATCCTGGTGACCATGCCCTTCGCGGCAAGCGGCGGCATCATCGCGCTCAAGATTCTGAACAGCTTCGACCCCAGCGTGAAGCTCGACGTCATCACCATGCTCGGGTTCGTGATCCTGGTCGGCCTGGTTGTGAACAATGCGATCCTGCTGGTGCATCAAGCGCTCAACCGCATGTCGGAGGGGGCTCCCATGCAGGAGGCAGTGCTTAACGCCGTCTCGACGCGAGTGCGGCCGATCTTCATGACCATGACGACCACCGTCTTCGGCATGTCGCCGCTCGTCTTCGCCCAGGGCGCGGGCTCCGAGCTCTACCGGGGTCTGGCGGCGATCCTGGTGGGCGGGCTCATCCTCTCAACCCTCTTCACGCTGATCCTCGTCCCTACCCTACTCACCTATGTGCTGCGGCAACGCGATCCCGTTGCGGAGCGCGCTGGAGAGGTGAGCGCCGGCGGCGGTTAGGAGATCAAGCTCACGGCCACCCGGCGCGTCGAGCGCGGGCCGTCCAGCTCGATCAGCATCAGCCCCTGCCAGGTTCCGAGAAGCAGGTCTCCGTCCGCGATGGGAATCAGCTCGGACGGGCCGAGGATGGCCGCCTTGATGTGGGCCTGGGCGTTGTTGTCGATGCGGTCGTGGAGCCAGCCGGCGTGGTCGGGAATGGCGCGATCGAGTGCGGTCAAGAGATCCACCCCGATGTTGGGGTCATCGTTCTCGTTGATAGCGATCGCGGCCGTGGCGTGGAGAACCATAACCTGGCAGAGACCGCTCTTCACGCCCGACTTACGCACGATCTCGCGCACGCGCTCGGTAATGTCGATGCACTGCTTGGCCTGCGACGTGCTGACGCTGAAGATCTCTGCCATTGAGAGCCCCTTTCTGACGGCCGCCGATCAGAATAGACGAAGCTGGCGGGCTTCGTCCCCCCGGTCCGGTCGACACAGGTTGGTAACCTGTAGGCGCAGGCGGCGGCAGCGGCGCGCACCGGCCTGGGTCCGCGCCAGCAGCTCGAGCGCGACCTCGCCAATCTCGTTGCGGCCGTGGATCGGGACCTGGAGCGTGCGCGTGCGCGTGACCTGATCGCCGTTTACGTAACGCACCCCGAGGCCAACGGTGCGCGCCGCCCGGCGCTCGCGTGCCAGCATGGTCTCGAGGCCCGCGGCCAGCTCCAACAGGTCGTCCCCCAGGGTGCGCAGGTCGACACTGGGCTCACGAAGGGTTCGTTCCTGCGACAGCGACTTCGCGGCCGGGCTCGGGCGCAGGGGCTCGCGATCCGCAGCGCGTGCGAGGTTGTAGAATCTGGACGCGTTACGCCCCACCAGGCGTTGCAGCTCGACCAGGGGCGTCTGCTGCAAGTCCACTATTTTGTGTATGCCGTTCTGTGCCAGCTTCTCGGCGGTGCTGGGGCCCAGGCCCCAGATCTCTGTGAGCGGGAACTGGGAGAGAAAAGCCTCCGCCTCCGAGGCCAGGACCTGACGGATCTCGCCCGCAGCGTGATGCCGAGACGCGAGCTGCGAGACGAAACGAGTAGGACCGATCCCCGCCACAACCTCGAGCGCGAGCTCCGCCTTGAGCCGCACGCACAGCTCCGCCGCCAGCGAGAGGGATACGCTGTGCTCGGAGGCCTCGAGGTAGAAGCTGTCCAGACTGGCCGCCTCGACGCGCTCCGTGCCCTCGCGTAGGATCGCCCGCACCTCCGCAGAAGCCTCGCGGTAGCGCGGCAGGCGGGTCGGTCGGAACTCGGTTTCCGGCCAGCGCTCCCGCACCTCGCGCAGCTCCATCCCTTCCGAGATTCCGTGTGCGCGGGCCTCGACGCTCGCACTGGTGACAGCTCCACGCTTGCGGGGATCGCCGCCTACGACCACGGGCCGTCCTCGCAGGGCCGGGTGGTCGGCCTGCTCGACGGCCGCATAAAACCCGGGTACGTGCAGAAAGATGATCATTCGGCGGGGGTTGCCTCCACTCCGCTCGGCGCTCTGAGCTCCCAGACGCCCTCCTCCAGATTCGAGACGTCGATCCAGTGCATCCATAGTGTACGAGGACGTCCCCGCAGCCAATCCCCCAGGGCATCGTCGTAGTGCAGGGAACCGGGATGGCCGGACTGGCCCCCCGCCAGGCCGAACTGGGCGTGCTCCACGTCGGCCAGGTCGACGGCGTAGCGAAACGCGGGCCCCACCTCGATCTCATTCAGCGCTACGCCGCGATGATGCATGGTCCAGAGCGAGTCGGCGTCACCCGGGACCGGAAAGGGACCCCGCCCCAGACGCCGCCCCAGAAGCCCCGTGAGCCCCTTCCCCAGCCGTTCGAAATCGTGTTGCAGGCGCAGGCGGTGCATCCGGCCCCAGCTCCACTTGCGGGGGTTCGAGCTGACCTGAATCGAGAGCCAGCTCCAGGTCTCCTCGAGCGCGCGCTCGACGTAGCCCTGCCCCAGACGCGGGCTGCTGCGGTCGAGAAAGCGTGCCAGCACCACGCCCGGCAGCGGCTCGCTGGCGCGGGCTACCTCTTCCGCGATCTCCTCGCCCAGACGCGCCGCGAGCAGCCGGCTGGCCAGACGGGCTCGAAACACGTGATGCACCAAGGCACCGAGCGATCCCACGCTCGTGTCCCCGTCCCACTCAAGCAGGATCTTTTGAATCCGTTCGCCTGGGCCGGGCCCGGGCGCAGCGCCCTTCACCAGGCGGGCCACGGCTGCGACCCCGCGTGCGGAGTGGGTCTCGCGCTGCATCGCCACCACACGCTTCAGCCCCAGTCGGGACGACTGTCTCAGCAGCTGGCGCAGGCGCTCGCCGGCCCCACCGGCACTCCAGAGCCAGGCCACGGGTTGCTTGAAGCTGGCGTCGTCGAGCCGGGTCGTCGCCACGAGCCAGGGGCTCTCGGCCCCCGACCGGCTCGGCAGCTGGTCGAACTCGATGTAGCCCCTCCAGTCGTAGTAGCGGGAGCGTCCGGGCAGGGGCAGCAGCCCCGTCTCGATGGCACGCACCGGCAGGTGCCCCGCCACCTGGCTCCGGATGCTTCCCGCCCGATCCGCGTACAGGAAGGTCGAGACAGGACCGGGAAACTCCCGCAGCGCAGCGCGGAACTCCTCCCAGCCGCTCGCGCTCTGCAGACGCAGCAATGCCTCCAGGCCGCTGCGCTCGTCGTGGCCTGTCCAGCGCAGGGCGAGGGAGCTCGCGCGTGGATCCTCCGGCTGCACCGAGCCGAGCAGCGGCCCGTGCTCCGTCGTCACGACCTCGATCTCTTCGACGACGGCTCCATCGCGCAGGCGCAGCTTCTCCAGCCGGGACGCAGCGGTCTTCCAATTCCCTCCATGGTAATAACGATGCGGATCTCCCGGGTGCAGCGTTTCTTCGAACAGATCCGAGACGCTCGCGTGCAAGACAACCTGGCCCCACGCGATCTTCTGGTTCGCGCCCGTCCAGAAGACGGGCACGCCCGGCCAGGTGCCCCCGCCGAGCTCCTCATCGGGCGTACGCCAATGGGCAACGTAGAACAGGGGCGGCAGCTGGAACCCGAGGTGAGGATCGTTCACCAGCAGGGGGAGTCCGCTCTCGGAGTGCTCCCCGCTCACCACGAAGCCCAGGCTGCCGACCGGGCCCGCCATCCCGACGCCCCGCGCCCAGTCGTCGGCGCTGCGACCCAGACGCAGCAGCGTGCCGACGGTGCCCGAGGTGGTGTTGGGAACGCCCGTGGGGAAGAAGTCCTGGGAGGCGACGCCGCCGATCTCGCGCACGAGCCGGTCCAGCAGCAGGCTGGCCCCGAGCGAGCGGCCCAGCATCCAGGAGCGCAGCCGGACCAGGGCCAGCGTATCCGCCGGGCGCCACGGCTCGGGCTCCACGCCCAGCCAGCGCAGCTCAAGCGCGGCGGTCCCGCGCACGGAGCGAATGTGCTCGAGGTAGCCATTCACGCCGGCGCTGTAGGCCAGAAGCTGGGCTCGGGTCTGCTGGCAGAGGCGCTCGAACTCGGCCTCGGCGTCGCGTCCCAGACCCAGCGTGCGTGCCAGCCGATCCTGCGGCAGCGTGGCTCGCCCGAAAAGCTCCGAAAGTGTGCCTCGCGCCGTCCGACGCAGGACCTCCATCTGCCAGAAGCGATCCTGTGCATGCGCGAAGCCGAGCGCTAGGAACGCATCCAGGCTGCTTCCGGCCGAGATGTGCGGCACTCCGTACGAGTCCCGCACGATGCGGACCGAGCCCTCGAGGCCTTGCACGCTGGCGCGACCGCTCGCCCCCCGATCTGCGCGCGGCAGTAGGTAGAAGAGCGTCAAGACCGCTGCCCCGCCAACCAGCGCTCCCACGACCGCGATCCAGGTCAGCGCGCGCAGCAACCCCCCTCTCACTTGGTCAAGTTACATCGAATTGACGCTGTCTTCGAGCGCAGCTATGTTGCGCCCGCGAAAGGGGAGACCCATGGCGACTCGTGTAGCCATCAACGGCTTTGGCCGGATCGGTCGCTGCATGCTGCGCATTGCGGCGGGCGACCCCGAGCTCGAGTTTGTCGCGATCAACGACATTACCGACGCCAAGACCCTGGCGCATCTTTTCAAGTACGACTCGGTACACGGGACGTACGCCGAGCCAGTGGGGGCCACCGACGACACGTTGCGCATCGGTTCGCACGAGCTGCGCGTACTGAGCGAACGCGACCCGGCCAAGCTGCCCTGGGGCAAGCTCGGGTGCGAGATCGTGATCGAGGCCACGGGGCTCTTCACCAAGAAGGCCGATGCGGCCAAACACCTAGAGGCGGGTGCACGCAAGGTCATCATCAGCGCGCCCGCAACCGACCCCGATGTAACGATCGCCCTGGGCGTGAACGAGGCAACCTACGATCCGGCGACTCATCACGTGATCTCGAACGCCTCCTGCACCACCAACTGCCTGGCCCCGGTGGCCAAGGTGCTGCTGCAGGACTTCGGCATGCGTCGCGGCTGGATGACCACGATCCACGCCTACACCAACGATCAGCGCATTCTGGATCTGCCGCATCCGGATCTGCGCCGTGCACGCGCCGCGGCGATCTCCATGATTCCCACCTCTACCGGCGCCGCGCGAGCCGTCGGACTCGTACTGCCCGAGCTCAAGGGAAAGCTCGACGGAATCGCGATCCGCGTGCCAACCAGCAACGTTTCCGTTGTGGACCTGGTTTGCGAGCTCGAGCGCAAGGTCAGCGCGGAGCAGATCAACGAGTCCTTCCGCAAGGCCTCGGACGGGCCCATGGAGGGCATCCTGCGGGTGTGCGACGAGCCCCTGGTCTCGATCGACTTCCGCGGGGATTCCCACTCCTCCATCGTCGATGCAGCCAACACCAAGGTGCTCGGGGGAACTCTCGCCAAGGTGCTGTCCTGGTACGACAACGAGTGGGGCTACGCACACCGCGTGGTGGATCTCAGCAAGTACGTCGCCGCCCGGCTGTGAGCTCGCCCGCCCCGCTGCGCTCGGTCGCGGATCTGGCGCTGCGCGGCCGACGCGTGTTTCTGCGCGCGGACCTGAACGTCCCCCTGCACGAGGGTCGGGTTGCCGACGTGGCGCGCATCGCTGCCTCGCGACCCACCCTCGACCACATCCGCCAGCAAGGAGGCCGTGTGGTGCTGGCGTCGCACCTGGGGCGGCCTCGGGGCCAGCGTCGGCCCGAGCTCTCGCTGCGCCCCATCGCCGAGATCCTCGAGCTTCCGCTCGCGCCGGGCTGCACCGGCGCGGAAGTCGAGGCGCAGGTAGCGGGACTGGCGGACGGTGAGGCGCTGCTGCTCGAGAACCTGCGCTTCCACCCCGGCGAGGAGGCCAACGATCCGGACTTCGCCGCGGCTCTCGCGCGCCTCTGCGACGTGTACATCAACGATGCCTTCGGGACCGCGCATCGCGCCCACGCCAGCACGGCCGGCCTGGCGGCCCTCTGCAGCGAGGTGGGCGCGGGTTTTCTGCTGGCACGCGAGATCGAGGTGCTGACCCGCGTGCGGGACCAGCCCGCGCCTCCCTTCGTGTGCATCCTGGGTGGGGCCAAGGTGTCCGATAAGCTGGCCGTGCTCGACGCGCTCTCGCGGCGAGCCGATGCCATCGTCATCGGCGGCGCCATGGCGTACACCTTCCTGCGTGCTCGGGGCGAGTCCGTGGGAGCCTCTCTGGTCGAGCCCGACCAAATTGAGCTCGCACAACGAATACTCGAGGGCGGGACCGAGCTCGTACTTCCGGTAGATCACGTGGTGGCGAAGAACATCAACGACGCAGCCGGGGCCGAGACCGTCACCGAGATCCCCGATGACAAGATGGCGCTCGACATCGGACCCGCCAGCGTGGAGCGCATCCGAGAGCGTCTGGCAGGGGCGGCAACCATCTTCTGGAACGGGCCGCTCGGGCTATTCGAGCGGCCGCCCTTCGACGCCGGTACCCGCGCCGTGGCGCAGCTGGTGGCGGCCAGCCCCGCCTACTCGGTGGTGGGCGGCGGAGACTCGCTGGCGGCGGTGCGAGCCGCGGGTGTGGCCGATCGCATCTCGCATCTCTCCACGGGCGGCGGAGCCGCGCTCGAGTTCCTGGAGGGCCACAGCCTGCCCGGGATCGCCGCGCTCGAGGGATCGGGATGAGGATCCCGCTGATCGCAGCCAACTGGAAGCTGCACAAGGACGTGGGCGAGGCCCTGCACTTCGTCGAGGAGCTGGCGCCCCGCGTGGCCGACGTGGAGGGCACGGACGTCGTCATCGCCCCACCCTTCACCGCGCTCGAGCCGCTCAAGGGCGCGGTGGCCGGGACCCCCCTCAAGCTGGCCGGCCAGAACGTGAGCCCCGAACTCCAAGGCGCCTTCACGGGCGAGATCTCGGTCCAGATGCTGCTCGACGTCGGCTGTAGCTACGTGATCGTAGGCCACTCGGAGCGGCGCACGCTATTCGGCGAGACCAGCGAGCTTGTGGCCCAGAAGGCCGCCGCCAGCCAGCAAGGGGGGCTGCGACCGATCGTGTGCGTGGGCGAGAGCCTGGAAGAGCGCGCTGGGGGCCGCACCTTCGCGGTGGTGGGTGAGCAGGTGGAGCGCTCGCTCGCGCGCATCGAGCCCGCACAGGCGGACCAGCTCGTGCTGGCCTACGAGCCAGTCTGGGCCATCGGGACCGGCCACAACGCCACCCCGGAGCAGGCCCAGGAGGTCCACGGCTTCATCCGTGAGCAGCTCAGAAAAAGCATCGGGGAGGTCGCCGGGCGCATCCGGATCATCTATGGCGGCTCCGTCAAGCCCGAGAACATCTTCGTGCTGATGGAGCAGCCCGACATCGATGGGGCCCTGGTGGGCGGGGCCAGCCTTGACCCCGCGAGCTTCTTCGCGATCATCCGCTTCGATAGGCCCCCGGGCGAGGCAACGGCATGACCCTCTTCATCACCATCCTCCACGTCTTCTTATGCCTGCTGCTGGTGACAATCGTGCTCCTCCAGCACGGAAAGGGAGCGGACATCGGCGTGGTGCTCGGCGGAGGCGCAAGCCAGACCGTATTCGGCTCCCGCGGCGCGGGCAACTTCCTGACCAAGCTCACGACGGGCGCAGCCATCCTCTTCATGAGCACGAGCCTGTTCCTGTCCTACTTCGCAACGCCCGCGACCGTCAGCGAGCGCATCCAGAGCTCGGCGCCTGCCGAGGCACCCCTGACACCCGAGCTGGACAACCCGGACGCGCCGCCGCCCCCCCCCAGCGCCGAGCCAGAGGCGACGGACGTCCCGCGCGGCTTCGAGGAGATCCCGGCACAGCCTCTAGACGCCACCCAGGAAGCCGAAGCCGAGGACACGGGTCTAGATTAGGCTAGGAAGCCCTGCCCAGGTGGTGGAATTGGTAGACACGCAAGGTTGAGGGCCTTGTCCGCTTATTTGCGGGTGCTGGTTCGAGTCCAGTCCTGGGCACCATCTTCCTGATCCCCGCTGCCCCCATTGGGCACGAGCCTGGGGTCAGTCTGCGCGTTCGGCCAGCTGGTCGCGGCGCGTCTTCTGATCTACCATTACATACCATTACATGGCTCATTCCCGCCGCGAGCTCGGTCGTCTGGACC
>SMWZ01000001.1 GCA_004356455.1 Deltaproteobacteria bacterium | reverse complement strand
GGGACCTGTACAGCTGCTGAAGTCGTCGCAGCTACTGCCGCCGGGTAACACCTGGTCGATCGGGCAGAAGTTGTTGATACCGTCGCAGACCTCCGCCAGGTCGCAGCTGCCGCTCGAGGGACGGCAGACCGAGCTGCTCTTCACGTCGAAGGGACAATCGGGATTCGCGCCGGTGCAGAACTCCTCCAGGTCGCAGGATCCCGCCGCGGGTCGGCAGAGGGTGCTGGGCGGCTCGATCTGGCAGCCAGAGGAGCAGCAGTCCCCCTCCTGCGTGTTGCCGTCGTCGCACTGTTCGCCACGGAGGGTCTGAAGCACGCCGTCGCCGCAGACCTCCTTCAAACAGACCGCGGAGCAGCCGTCCTCATTGATCGTGTTGCCGTCGTCACATTCCTCACTGCACCCGACGTTTTGGATCCCGTCCCCGCACACCAATCCGATTTCGACCTGGCATAGGGCCGAGCAACCGTCACATGAGTTCGTGTTGCCGTCGTCGCAGTCCTCATCGGGCTCGAGTACACCGTTTCCGCAGCCCGGGCAGCTCGAATCCGCGTTGCCGTTGTCGAAGACATCGCAGTCCCGGTTGAGGTGATCGGCCTCGTTCATGGCACGGCACGCTCGGCAGTTCACGCTCCGCTCGATGCAGCTGGAGAGCCCGACGGGATCCGCGGCGGCGCAGCCCGGGAAGCCGTCGACCAGGTCGACGTTTCCACAACGCTTGCTGATCATCGTCACCACCCTCCCGAACGTGGCATTGCAGAAGACAGCGATCTTTCCCCTCGCGTCTTTGCCCATGCACTGCTCGAGCGCGTCGGAGCTCAAGATGCTGAGGTGCTTCATGCCCAGCTTCTTGCAGCGGTTGAACTCGGTGAACCAGGCGTCCCGGCACTTCTCGACCTGTTTGAGGACCGAGCGCTGGCACTTGGCGGCGGCGCGGTCCTTGTCGTTGCTGATCATCCCCAGGTCTAGATCCGCGCCGAACAGGTCATAGACGAGCTCCACGCTCTCCGTTGTGGCTCCACTGGCGACGCTGGCGGCATTGCTGGCTCCGAAGCTCGGTGGAGCCCGCAGGCATTTCTTGAACTCGTCGTTCTGTGCCCGCGCGATCGCCTTGGCCACCCTCGAGCCGCGATCGGCATCGATGCAATCCTGAATCGTTCCCGGAAGCTTGTTCTTCTCGTAGTCCTTGATGCAGTCGATGACCTGCTTCCCCTGGGCGTTCGCGATCCTCGCTGCGTGCTTGTTGAGCACGTTGATGCAGTCTTGGCGGTCGGAGTTGGGCGCATTGTCCTCGAGCTGACACAGCTCGTTGCAGCCGTCGCCCGAGGTCAGGTTGGCGTCGTCACACTGCTCCCCGAGCGTGAGGATCCCGTTGCCGCAGCTCGTGGTCGTGCAGTTGTTGTCACAGCCGTCGCCGTTCTTGGAGTTTCCGTCATCGCAGCCCTCGGCCGAGTCCGTGATTCCATCGCCGCAGAAGGATCCGCCGGGGACGGGGTAGATGAAGGTGGCTGCCAGGATGTCGTCGGCTCGAACCTCGGCACAGCGACCATCGAACTGGGCGCGGAAGTACATGGTGGCGTCCAGCAGATCGGGAACGGACTCGAGGAGATCCTCCGAAGAATGATCCAAGCCGATCACATGGCCGATCTCGTGCGTGGCCACCTCGGCGAAGTTGCACGGGGTCTTGAAGTTGCATGAGAGCGCGAAGCCATCCGAGAAAACGATGTCTCCTTCGGTGCGGCGAAAGAAGACCGTGCCATTGACGAGGGTCGATTCGGAGCTGGTGAAGCAACCGCCGCCCAGCGCGAGCGTCCCGGCACAGCCTATGGGCGGGTCGATCTCGTCGAAGGGATCGTTGAAGACGATCTTGCTCTCGCCGTCGCAGGTGCTGATCGGACTCGGCGTCGCCGAGCCGGCGTTCTGGAGCACGATGCTCGCGCTCGCGATGCCCGACCAGGCGGCCAGCGCGTCCTCGACCGCGGTTGTGCTCACGGCGGGTCCGAGCTCGAGGTCGCCGGCGGGGTCGAGGCGCAGGCCCACGGGGAGCCCGGCGTCCGGCTCGAACCAGCGCACGGGCGTGGGAAAGATGCTGAAGGCCGCTGGCGGCTGCGTGACCACTGCCGGATCGTCCAGCGGAACTCTGACGGGATCCAGGTTGCGTGCTCGAGCCCGCTGCCGCACGACCCCTCGGATCTCATCCACGACCTCCTGCAGGCGCCTCCGATCGCGCCGCGGAAGTCTGCGCCGCTGCGGTGTGAAGGCACGTGCTCGGCCGAAGTCCCGTACCGCGTTCTCCACGCCGGTGACCGGGTCCAGCTCGATCCCGAACTTGCCCATCGCCATATGCAGCGTGTGAAGGGTCCCGTCTCGTCCTTGTCGTAGGAGCAGCAACACGCGCTCGCCGGGCTCGAAGCGGGCAGCCCCGTGGGTGACGCGACGGAGGCTGCCCAGGCGGCCACCCGGCTCACGCAGCGTCAGCACCCCGGACGGAAAGCTCCCTTTGAGGGTCTCCTCGACCAGCACGGTCACACGCGTGTGGATCCGGCCACGGGACGTGGTCACGCTCTCGAGCAGGCTCACCCGACCGATCACGATGGCATCGGCGGCCCGAGCGAGGTCAGGCGTATCCGCCAGCACGAAGGTCGTAGCTCGAGCCGTGCCGGAGAGGAGGAGAGCGAGGGTGAAGACCACGAGATGGGATGCAGGGATTCCCATCCGGGGGGGCACCTCCATGGGGTCATCAGCGACCCGTGGCGTTTTTACTACGAGTCGCTGGCCCCGTCAACGCCGCCGCCGGGGCCGTCCTTCCCCCCGGATCCGTTCTCGGCGGCTCGAATGACCTATTTTAGTGTAGGAAGAGGCCTTTCGCGCGCGCGCAGATCACGTGCAGCAGGCGGGTGCTGCCTGCGGGGCACGCGCATGGCTGGGTGAGAGGATGGCGTGGCGCAGGGGCTTCTTTTTCAGTTGGCTCGCTCAGGACATGCGGAAGAAGCGCTGCGCGTTTCCGCCCATGATCTGAGTTCGAGCCGTGTCATCGATGTCGCTGCGCTCGCGCAGTGGCTTCGAGCTCTCGGGAAAGTCGGAGTCCCAGTGCGGGTAGTCACTGGCGTACATGATGAAGTCCGATCCGAGGTCCTCGATCACCGCTGGCAAAATCGGCTCCTCCGGCTCGCAGGTGACGTAGACCTGACCGCGTTCGACGTACTCGCGGGGGTCGCGCTTCCAGCCGTTCTCGATCCAGTCCCCCCGCTTCTCGAAGTGCTCGTGCAAGCGATCGATGAAGTAAGGGACCCAGCCCACGCCCGCCTCGAGGAACGCGACGCGCAGTCGCGGATGACGCTCCAGCACGCCGCCGCTGATCAGGGCGGTCATCGCCAGCATCTGATCGAAGGGGAAGCTGATGCAGTGCACCTGGATGTAGTTCGTGAAACGGTCGACGCCGATCTTCGGCAGGTGCACGCCCGGCGCTCCGTGCACGCCGACCGGCATATCGAGGTCCTGCGCCGCGGCGAAGAACGGATCCAGGTCCGGGTGATCGAGGTTGCGCTCACGCAATGCGGGCGGGACGGCCGTGCAGACCAGCCCGGCCTGCTTGGCCTCCGTCATCAGCTTGATCGAGGTCTCGACGTCTTCGAGCGGGACGACGGCCACGCCGAAGAGGTGCTCGGGGGCCTCCGCGCACCAGTCCCGGATATAGCCGTTGTAGAAGGACGCGATCTCCCCCGCGAAGCTCAGATCGCGGAAGCTCGGCACGGCCAGCCCGAAGCTGGGAAAGAGCACCATCTTATCGATGCCCTCACGCGAGGCGTCGGCCAGTGTCCCCTCGACCGTGAGGGGGTTGCTGCCGGCGGCCAGGTTGATGGCGTGCGCCGGCGGGCAGCCCGCGCCTGGCCCTTCCGGCTCGGGATAGCGTCGGCCCTCGATGAAGATGCCCCCCTCTCCCAGCCGCACCCGCTCGGGCCAGCGCGACTGAGCCTGAGACAGGAAGACCGGCCCCTCGATGATGTGTGCGTCGGCATCAATGACGATGGACATGCTGTTATCTCCCTCCGGGAATCTCGACGGTCTCGGTATCGCGTCCCGAGCGCAGGACTGTACCGGGCTGCGCTCCGGTGAAGTTCTTGCCGCTGACGATCTCGGTCCCGTTGACAAAGACGTGCTCGATCCCCTCGGGCTCGGCGTAGAGTCTCGCGGCGTTTGCGGGCAGGTCGCTGCGCGTCTGCAGCGGCCCGGGTGCGATGCGCTCCGCGTCGAAGAGCACAAGATCGGCGTGCACGCCTTCCGCGATGCGGCCGCGATCGCGGATCCCATAGAGCGCCGCGGGGGCATCCGTGAGCTTCTGCACCGCCTCCTCTAGCGCGAGTAAGCCGCGCTCCCTCACCGCGGTGCCCAGCAGCCAGCTCGTGTACTGGAAGCCATCCGTCATGTCCAGGTGCGCACCCGCGTCGGAAGCGCCGATCAGGGTCCGCGGATCCCTCCAGACCTGGGCACGTAAGCGCCAGCTCTTCTCGTCGTCTCCGGGAATGAAGGGCGTGAACGAGGTACGCAGATCCTCCGATACCGCCAGATCGAGCAAGACGTCGAACGGATCCCGGCCTCGCTCCGCAGCGATCTCCCCCAGGGTGCGCCCGACGAGTCCTTGGTTCGCGGGCTCGAAGGTCTCCGCGATCGTCATCCGTTTCCAGTGAGACAACACGCGCAGTGGGCCGGCCTGCTCCGACTCCGCTCCCTGCTTGAGCTGGCTCCGGATCTCGGGGTCCTGCAAAGCGCGGATTCGTTCGGGCAGGGGCAGCGCCAGCGTCTGCGCCCAGCCCGGGAACGCGTCCAGCACGAAGCCGCTCCTGAAGTTGAGCCGAACCGTCATCACCTGCGGCAGGGTCAGGGCGACCACGCGCGCACCGCGCTGGGCCGCATGGTCCGAGGCCGCGAGCTGACTCACGTGTAGCTCCGGCAGCAGTGAGCTCGGCTGCAGCACGTTCCAGTTGAGGGGACGGTTGGCGGCCAGGGACATGGCAGTCATGAGCTCCATGTGCTGTTCCTGAAACGCCCCCACGGTCGGGATGTACTCGAGCGTGGTGCCGGCGTGGTCGCGCGTGACCCCGGCCAGCGTGACGATCTCTTCGTCCGTGGCGAAGCGGGACGGGACCGGATTTCCGTCGCCATCGTTGTGGGTGGGTGCCCTCGAGGAGGAGAAGCCGAGCCCGCCTTGCTCGAGCGCCTGGTGCAGGACGCTCACCATCTCGGCCAGCTGGGCCTCGTTCGCCGTCTCGCCCACGGCGGCCTGGCCCATAACGACGCGGCGCAGCGCGGAGTGGCCCACGAGGAAGCCGGCGTTCAAGACCACGCGATCGTCGAGCCGGCTCAACCAATCGCCGAACGAGGTCCAATCCCACGGCAGACCTGCCTCCAAGCTCTCGAGCGGCATACCCTCCACCTTGGCCAGCATCCGTCGCAGGTAATCGGTCGCCTCCGGCCGCAGGGGGGCGATGCTGAAGCCGCAGTTCCCGCCCACGATGGTGGTGACGCCATACAGTGGCGAGGGGCTGGCGGCCGGATCCCAGAAGAGCTGGGCGTCGTAGTGGGTATGGATATCGATGAATCCGGGCGCGACGACCAGGCCCGTGGCATCTAGGGTGCGCCGGGCGGGCTCCCCGCACTTCCCCACGGCGACGACGCGCCCGTCACGGATGCCCACGTCCGCTCGACGCCCCTCGGCGCCCGTTCCGTCGATCAAGGTCCCGCCCCGTATCAATAGATCGAGCATGACCCCCTTCCTTTGACTGCGCAGGGTTATTCTATCCCGTTGACAGGTTTTTTGGGGGGCCGGTAACATCGCCGGGCCGCTCCGCTGCGGCGAAATGCAGGAGGACATGGGCGCGTACGAGAGCGACTGGGGTCACGCATCTCGATTCGAGCCCGTGGGAGGCGAGATCGCGGTCGTCGGGATCGGCGAGGCCGAGCACAGCAAGGCCTCCGGGCGCACCACGCACGAGATCGCCGCTCAGGCCATCGAGCGCGCGATCGCTGACGCAGGGCTCGAGCCCACGGACATCGACGGGCTCATGTACAGCGGTGGCATGAGCGAGCAGTTCGACGAGGAGGCCTTTCACGCCCATTTCGGCACCCGGCACTCGATGTTCGTCTCCAAGCAGGGCGGCGGCATGGCCTGGGCCGGATCCGCTCCCTACATCGCGGCTCGCGCCATTCGAGCGGGCAAGGCGCGCCACGTGCTCAACGTCTTCTCCGTGGCCTGGGCCACTCAGCGCTCGAGCATGCTGGGAGGCCCCGGTGCGTTCCACGCGGCCGAGCCCTTCAAATTCAACCTCGAGCTTCCATTCGGCTGGTTTCCGCAGCCTGTCTACTTCGCCACGATCACGCGTCGGCACATGCACGAGTTCGGCACCACCCCCGAACAGCTCGGCGCGATCGCGGTTGCGTGTCGGCGACACGCGAACCTGACCCCGAGCGCGATCATGCGCTCCAAGACGCTCACGCTCGAGGACTACCTGTCACGTCCCATGTTGGTGGACCCGCTGCGGGTCGAGGACTGCTGCCTCATCTCCGATGGTGGGGCCGCCTACGTGATGAGCTCGCTCGAGCGAGCGCGCGACCTGGCCCAGCCCCCGATCGTCGTGGCCGGAGTGGGGGAGGGCTATTCGGACAGCGGAACCCACTGGAGCCAGCAACGCGCCTTTACCTCCACGCCCCAGGTCTTCTCGGCGCCGCCCGCGTTCGCCATGGCCGGGCTCGAGCCCAAGGACGTGGACGTACTGACGCTCTACGATCCCTTCACCATCGTGGCGCTGATGCAGATCGAGGACATGGGCTTCTGTAAGAAAGGGGAGGCCGGCGCCTTCGTGGAGGGGCGTACGCTCCACCACGACGGTGGCGTGCTGCCCTACAACACACACGGGGGTCTGCTGTCGCATGCCTACGTACTCGGGATCGCACATGTGGTCGAGGTGGTGCGGCAGCTGCGAGGCCAGGCGGCGGCGCAGGTGCCCGGTGCCCGCGTCGGTGTGTATGGCGGGTACACGGGCCATATGGCCACCACCCTGATCCTGAGGCGGCTCTGATGGCAGCGAGCTCCTTCCCTCTGCCCGACACTGACTGGGATGCCACGCGTGCGTTCTGGGCCGGGGCCGAGCGCGGCGAGCTCGTGATCCCGCGCTGCGGGGGGTGCGCCGCGTATCAGTGGTACCCCGCCCCCGCCTGCAAGGCCTGCGGCGGCAAGCAATTCTCCTGGACGGCGGTCAGTGGACGCGGTCGCCTCTTCTCCTGGGCCGTGGTGCGACACGGCTTCCTCAAACCCTTTGCGAAGAAGGTGCCGTACGTCACCGGACTCGTGACACTCGAAGAGGCCCCCGCCGTCCGGCTGGTGACGAACCTGGTAGACTGTGAGGCGGATGGGCTGCAGGTCGACATGCCGGTGCGGGTGGTCTTCCGGCCGCTGGTGTTCCCCGATACGGAGCGCCAGGTGATGGCTCCCATGTTCACCCCAGCAAGCGAGCCCGTTGCGGGGAAGGAAAGGAACGCACGCGATGTCTGAGCTCTTCTACGACGCCTCCAGCATCGACTATCCGATCGTCGACGCGGACTCTCACGTCAATGAGCCGCCCGAGCTCTGGCAGGACCGTGTGCCCGCCAAGTTCAAGACGCGCGCGCCCAAGGTCCTGAGCACGGAGCGCGGTGAGTTCTGGTCGTTCGAGGACGGAAAAGAGCTCTGGCCGGTGGGTCTTACGGCCATGGCGGGGCTGAGCTACTTGGAATACAAGCCGTTCGGCATGACCTACGCGAAGATGCGCCCGGGCAGCTTCGACACCAAAGAGCGACTGCGGGACATGGACGCGGACGGCATCTACGCCCAGATTCTTTATCCGAGCGTCACGCTCAAGGGCGCCAGCGTGTACTCCGGGGAGCGGGAGCTTCAGCTCTGCTGCGTGCGCTCCTACAACGAGTGGCTGGCGGAGTTCTGTGAGGGCTCCGGCGGGAGGCTGATTGGCCAGGGGATTATTCCCACCACCGGGCTCGACGACGCCGTGGCGGAGCTCGACTGGTCCCTCAAGACCGGGCATCGCGGTATCGTGATCTCTTCTTTTCCGAACGGGAGCTTGGATCCGCAGCCCGAGGATGAGCGCTTCTGGGGACTGGCGCAGGAGGCCAGCGTTCCGGTTGCGGTGCATATCGGCAGCTTTCTCCCGGCCGGCATGGGACGGCGCAAAGAGATCGACTGGAAGAGTCTGCGTTTCCTGGGCATGGCGGCGTGGACCAAGGCGGGAGGGCAGACCTTGGGCGTGGTCTGCGACCTGATCTTCGCGGGTATCTACGATCGCTTCCCACAGCTCAAGATCGTGCTGGTCGAGGCCAACATCGGCTGGATTCCCACCCTGCTCGAGCAGGCTGACGACATGTACCGGCGCTATCGCTGGTACTCGGGGGCCGTCGACAAAATGAAGCTCATGCCGAGCGAGATCTTCATGCGCCACTTCTGGGCCACCTTCATGCTGGACAGCGTGGGTGTCGAGATGCGCCACCGCATGAATCTGCGCCACATCATGTGGTCAACCGACTACCCGCACAGTGGCAGCGACTGGCCTGACTCGCGCATCACGCTCGAGCGTGTGTTTCGGGGCGTGCCCAGAAGCGAGGTGAAGCTTATGATTCACACGAATTGCAAGCAGCTCTATGGGCTCGACTACATTCCGGACGCGTTAGAGCTCTAGAGGTTTGAGCTCTAGAGGTCGGGGCCGCGCACCACGCCCCGTCGCCCGAGATCCGCGATCGCTGCGTACGTGTAGCCGAGCTCCCGCAGGATCTGGCGCGTCTCGCGCCCGGCCGTGCCAGAGCCGCGTACCTCGCCCGAGTCGCGGGAGAGGTTGACGCTGGGTCCGAAGCGCCGGTGTTCCCCCCAGAGCTCGCTCTGAACCTTCACCACGAAGCCCTGCTCGGTCATCGACGGCTCCTCGTACATGAACGTGCCGAAGGGGCCGCGGTCTGCGCGCGCGCAGCCGACGCCCTGGCGCGTGAGCTCCGCTTCGAGTTCGTCGGCATCGCGTTCGGAAAAGAGGGCAGCCAGTTCCTGAGCGAGCTGGGCCTCGTTCCTGCGCCGCGAGGCTCCATCGCGGAAGCGCACATCGCCAAGCCACTCGCTGCGGTCGAGCGCCCGGCAGAGCCGCTCGAAGTCCTCGGGATAGGGGCAGGCGAGAAACACCCAGCCGTCTCGCGCGGGGTAGAGCTGGTAAAGCGCTCCGAGCCCGCGCAGCTCGGGGTCGGCTCGGCGGCGCGGGGGGCGCTTCTTGTAGTCGATGAAGTCCGCGGAGTTGGTGTAGGCATTGGAGCGCAACATGGAGGTCTCGAGCGCCTGACCCTCGCCGGTGCGCTCGCGGTGGTAGAGCGCCAGCAGCATGCCGGTGGCTGCGGCCACCGCCGCGCTGGGATCGGGATTGGTTTCGTTCGCGAGCTCGAGATGGCGTGAGATGCGCGCCAACAGCTTTGCATCGAGCGCCGTCCCGGGCGGCGGGGGCATGCCCGCGCCCGCCTGGGCGAGGGCACCGCCGCACACCGCACCCGCGGTGGGATGATAGGCGGGTTTGGTTGCACACGGACCCGTTGACCCGTACGACGCTCCATACAGATAGATGAGGCGCGGGTTCAGCTCACGCAGGGTGGCGTAATCGATCCCGAGCCGCTCGGGCACCCCCGGGCGGTAGTTGTGGATCAAGATGTCCGCCCTCGCGGCCAGCTTGTGCACGATCTCGCGCGCTGGGGGGGTCTTCAGATCGATGGCCAGGCTCTCCTTGCCCATGACCGTCTTGGTGGAGGGCAGACCCTTCATCACCTGGCGGAAGGGCTCGCCGTTGAGCGGCTCGATCTTGATCACGCGCGCACCGAGGTCCGCCAGCAACGTGGCCCCGAAAGGCGCCGCGATCCAGGTGGCGAGCTCCAGCACCAGCACACCGTCGAGCACACGCGACGGATCGGCCACGGGCTTGCCGGCCGCAGCAGGCGTGGATGAGGCGGGGCTGCGCCATTTTGCTTCGCTCTGCGAGCCGAGCTCAGGCGCGGGCCGGGGTGCTGGCGCGGGCGTCTTCTCGAACGCGACCAGCGGCGCCAGCTGACGCGTTGGCCCCACGCGTGGATCATCGACCTCGATCAGTACGTTGTGCTCGACCTGGGGGTGGTCGAAGGCCTCGGCCGTGGTGCGCAGACGCTCGACGGCGATGTCGGGGTCCTGCTCGAAGATCGCGGTCCACTCGGCATAGGTCTTCTGGTGTAGGCGCTCGAGCAGGATGGCCCTCAGTGCACGCATGTGCTCGGGGTCGGTGAGCACGGGCGCCGTCTTGAAACGCGGATCCTGGTATACCTCCATCCGCTCCAGATTGCGCAGCAGCGCCGAGAACTGGCGCCTGGAGAGCTGGGCGAACTGCAGCCAGATCCCGTCGCTGGTGCAGCCCACGAAGTAGGGCAGGTACGGAATGTCATGGAGCCGCAAGCTCGTGGGCACGCTCGGCAGCCAGTTCACCAGCTCGTAGGCGGTGAGCGCCTGGACCAGGCTCGTCTCCACCCGCTGTCCGTGTCCCGAACGCTCGCGTTCGTACAGCGCGGCCAGCACGCCGTGCAGGGCGAGCTGTGAGGCGGCGTAGGTGGCGATGGGAACTGCCGAGTACGCGGGCCGCTCGCCCCCGCGCATGCAGGCGAACTCCAGCATGCGCCCGGCCTTGGCCACCACCACCCCTTCGTGTGCGGGGTAATGCGCGTAGGGTCCGCTGGGGCCGAAGCCGGTGATCGAGCACACGATGACTCGCGGGTTACGGCCCTCGAGCGAGTTGTAGTCGAGCCCGAGCCCCTCGGCCTGGCCCGGCAGCCAGGTGGAGAGCACGACGTCGGCTCCGCCGGCGAGCTCCTGTATGCGCTCGATGTCCGGTGGCTGGGAGAGGTCCGCAACCAGGCTCTGCTTGCCGCGGTTCCACATCAGGAAGGCGGGCTCGCTGCGATTCGGGTCGCCGCTGGGGGGCTCGAGCTTAATCACCTCGGCGCCGTAGTCGGCCAGGACCATGCCGGCCAAAGCGCTCGCAAGACCGCTTCCGAGCTCGAGCACGCGTAGGCCATTCGCGATCGCGCGGGAGTCGGACATCAGCCCAAGCTACCAGATACGCTCAGTCGCTCGAAAGGTCCTGATACAGAGTGCGGACGAAGCTTTCGGGGCGGACAAAGCTGCCGCCCCATTTCGCATCGAAGTCGCGCGTGGGCCGGGCGGCCAGCAGCTGCTCGAGCGTCTGGCCGGCATCGATGGCCGCGCGCACGCGGTCGCGGACGCTGACCAGCATGTCGCGGTACGCGACGAGCTGCGCACGGTCGGAGAGCGGTCCGTGTCCGGGGATGACGCGGGTGTCCGCGTTTATCAGGGCCAGGACTTGCTCCACGGCGAGGATGGTGCCCTCGACCGAGCCGCCACTGGCGCGATCGATGAATGGGTAACGGCCATTGAAATAGGTATCGCCCATGTGGATGACGTTGGCGTTGCGGAAGTGCACGATCGCATCACCATCGGTATGAGCGGCCTCGACATGGAACGCGTGCACCTCGAGGCCGTTCAGGTGAAAGGTGACCTGGTCGTTGAAGGTGACCACGGGCAGCGCCTGCGGGGGAGACGCGGGCGTCCTGCGGCCTGTGCTCTTGCTGAACTGCGCGATACTCATACGCGTGCGCACGTTGTCGTGCGCCACGATCACCACCCCCGCCCGGCCCAGGTTCTCGTTGCCGCCGGTGTGATCGCCATGCCAGTGGGTGTTCAGTAGGAAGCGGATAGGCTGGGTGCTGAGTGCGGTCACGGCGGCCTGGATCTTGGGCGTGAGGGGCGCGAACTGATCATCGATCAGGAACACCCCGTCCACTCCCACCGAGACCCCAATGTTTCCGCCCCGACCCGTGAGCATGTACACGCCGGGAGCTACGGAGAGGGTCTCGATCTCGACCTGCTCGAAGCCCTGGGCGCGCACGGGTGAGGCGGGGCCCAGGAATAGGCTGAGGAGCAACGGGAGCGCGAACGCAGCTGAGTGCATGGAACCTCCGAGCTGCGCGCAGTGTGCGCGCTCAGGCTCGGTTGCGCGACCGTTTCCGGAGCGTGGCCAGGCCGAGCAGGGCTCCGGCCAGCAGCAGCGCGCTCCCGGGCTCGGGGATGACCGCGTTGCCCGAGAGCTCGACGTTGTCGACATACTGAAGCGGTGTTGCCGGTGGGTTGCTCGATATCTCTCTGGGGCGTGTGATCCGGATGGCGATGGTGTGATCGGCCGCGATGACACCGACCACCAGGCCGGAGAGCACGCCAAACGCGCTCTCGTTCCCTGCCAGCGATCCGAAGTCGAGCGTGTCGAGAGTCACGCCGTCGAAGAGCAGCTCGAAGATCCCACCGGAGATGTTGTCCGTTGAGGCGGGGTTCACGGCTGCGATGTCCACCGCGATGGAGAGGTCCCCGGCGTTGAAGGAGGCGATCTGTTCAATCCCCCCGCCGGCCGGCGGTAGACCGGTAAAGTGGGTGATCTGGCCCGCGCGCAGCTCGAGCGCGAGGCTGGGGGGCAGGCCGCCCGGACCATCGATGTCGAACTCGACGATACTGGGAACCCCGATGGTCCCGTTGTCGGTGAGAAAGGTTGTCCAGGGCTCGAGCACACCCGACTCGAAGTCCCCGTTCGTGAAGGATGCAGCCTGAGCGCTGCCCCCTAGCGCCAGTCCGCCCGCCAGCAGCAGCGTTACCGCCGCCTGCCTCAGCACAGACGGAAAGCCTCGAACCTGGCTCATGCGCTAGCTCCAGATACAGGTACAGCTCTAAGAACCCTCCCTTTTACCACGGATCGACCCCATCTGTGTAGCTGCCTCCCCATGTTTCTGGGTGCAAGAAAGAGCCTGCAGCTGAAGCCGGGACACTGCACCCCGGGGGCCTAAGCCACTGAAATTACAGGCTTCGCGCCTGGGCACGGGGCTTGCTCAAGCCTCCGGGCATGCGGACGTTTACAATCGGAACCGGTGCGGTGGGCTGCGGGACGGCGCGCGACCTTTCCGGGGAGGGCTCGGTGCGACATGGTTGGCGCAAGCATGGATGGCGTAAGCACGGATGGCCGCCTCGTCCCCCCTCCGCTGAGCCCTCGCCTACGCTCGAGGTGACCGAAACCCGCCGCCGGCGACGCCGCTCGCGGGACAAGTCGCGCGAGCCCACTCCGGAGGAGGTGGCCTACGAGGAGGCGCGCCGCCTGGCGGAGCGCAAGCTCGCGTTCATCGCCCACCTGGTGCCCTACATGTTCGTGTGCACCTTCCTGCTCTTCGTTACGCGCAGCCTGTTCGTGACCACGATCGTGGGCCTGGCGTGGGGGGTGGGTCTCGCGTCCCACTTCTTCAAGGCCTTTGTCGAGCCCGAGCTGCGGCGCAAGTGGATTCAGCGCGAGGTCGAGGGCCGCGTGCAAAACACGGTCTCGCAGCAGCGTCGCGCGCTCGAGGGGCAGCAGCGTCGCTCGCTGGAGGAGCTCTCGGCCTCCATTGCCCACGAGATTCGCAACCCCATCACCGCGGCCAAGAGTCTGCTGCAGCAGATGGGCGAGGATCCCGCCTCGTCCGAGAACGTCGAGTATGCGCAGGTGGCGCTGGAGGAGCTCGACCGGGTCGAGCGTTCGATCTCGCACCTGCTGCGCTACGCGCGCGAGGAGGACATGGTGGTCGAGCCCATCCGTCTGAGCGAGGTCTTGGAAGGAGCGGTCGAGAGCTTCCGTGAGCGCCTCGCCAAGTTGGGTGTGGATGTGCGTCCCACGCTCGACGCCGACGGCGAGATGGAGGGCGATGCCGAGAAGCTGCGCCGTGTGCTGATCAACCTGATCGGGAACGCGCTCGACGCGTTCGAGGAGTCGGGCACCGAGAACCCGTGCCTGGACGTTGGGCTGGGCGAGAACCTGGCGGGCAATGAGGTCTGGCTGCGCCTGAAGGACAACGGTCCCGGTGTGGACGACGAGACTCAGGCCAAGATGTTCCGGCCCTTCTACACCTCGAAGTCCAACGGCACAGGGCTGGGCCTGGCGATCTCCAAGAAGCTCGTGGACGCCCATGGCGGCACGATCGAGGTCCACTCCGCACCGGGCCAAGGCTCCGAGTTCGTACTGACTTTCCCGAGGCGCCTGCCCACCCCGGAGGTCAGCGCATGAGCGCGCGCATCCTGATTGTCGAGGATGAGAGCGGCATTCGGCTCGCGCTGCGCGGCCTGCTGCGCCGCGAGGGCTACGACGTGGAGCTGGCCGAGTCGGGCGCGCAGGCGCTGCGCATGCTCCAGGAGACGCCCTTCGATCTGATTCTCACGGATCTCGCGCTTGGCCGGGGCACGAGCGGCATGGACGTGCTGAAGGCGTCCAAGCAGCATCGTTCCGAGACGGCCGTGGTCATGATCACGGCCTACGGCTCGGAGAAGATCGCGGTCGAGGCGATGAAGCTCGGGGCGGAGGACTACGTGCCCAAGCCCTTCGACAACGAGGAGCTACGCTTGGTCGTTGCCCGCTCGCTCGAGCGAACGCGGCTCAAGCGCGAGCACCGCATGCTGCTCGAGCGGGTCGAGCGCGACTACGGCTTCGAAAACCTGGTGGGCTCGGGACCCGCGATGCGGCAGGTCTTCGAGACCATCCAGAAGGTGGCGGAGACCGATCTCTCGGTGCTCATCCGCGGGGAGAGCGGCACGGGCAAGGAGCTGGTTGCGCAAGCGATTCATCAGCGCAGCTCACGCCGCACACGTCCCTTTGTGGCCGTGAACTGCGCGGCGATCAGCCCGCAGCTGGTTGAGAGCGAGCTCTTCGGCCACGAGAAGGGAGCCTTTACCGGTGCCGACGCACGGCGCGTGGGCAAGTTCGAGGCCGCCCACGCTGGGACCATCTTCCTGGACGAGATCGGCGACATGGCGTCCGAGACCCAGGCCAAAGTGCTGCGCGTGCTGCAGGAGAAGAAGTTCGAGCGCGTGGGCGGCGACAGGCTCGTCGAGGCGGACGTGCGCGTGGTGGCCGCCACCCATCGCGACCTCGAGGGCGAGGTGAAGGCGGGAGGCTTCCGCGAGGACCTCTACTACCGCCTCAACGTGATCGAGATCGCGATTCCAGCGCTGCGCGAGCGACTCGAGGACTTGCCGGCCCTGGTGCAGCGCTTTCTGACCCAGGTGGCCGAGCGCCTCCAGCGCGAGAAGAAAGGCATCAGCGAGGCCGCGCTGGCCCAGCTCGCGCGCAACCCCTGGCGTGGCAACGTGCGCGAGCTGCGCAACGTGATCGAGCGGGCATCCGTGCTCTCCTCGGGTCCGGTGATCGACGCCCTTGACCTGCGGCCGGGAGCTGGCGGCGAGCCCGCGCCCGATAACGCCAAGCCGAAGCAGGGCATGACCTTTCGCGATGCCAAGCGTGAGCTGGTCGAGGGGTTTGAACGCCAGTACCTGATCCGCGCCCTGCGCGAGCACGGGGGGAACGTATCCCGTACGGCCGAGGCCATCGGCATGGTGCGCCAGAGCCTGCAGCAGAAGATTCGCGAGCTCGGCCTTCGCTCCGAGGACTGGGGCGAGGACCGCTAAGGAGGAGAAAGCCAATGTCAATCCGTAGAGAAGGAGGACTGATTCGTCGCCTTCGCAACCTGATCCATGGGCTCTTCGCCACCTGGGTCCAGGACCGGGAGGGCGAGAGCCCGCGGGCCGTCTACGAGCGGGCGATCGCAGAGCGCACCCGGCAGTACGGCGAGCTCAAGCGCGCCGTGGCCGGCGTCATTTACCTGCGCAATAAGCTCGAGGCTGAGATTCGTGAGCGTCGCAGCGAGATCGCGCGTAGCCAGGGGGACATCTTCCGCGCTGTGAAGCGGGGAGATGATGCAGCTGCGCTCGAGCTCATCTCGCACAAGGACGGGTTCGTCGACGATCTCGAGCGCGCCGAGCGCGAGCTCGAGCAGGTGTACGCGGAGTGCGACGCCGCCAAGAACAACCTCGTTCGCTTCCGGGGCGAGATCCAGCAGCTCGAGCGCGAGAAGATCCGCATGCTGGCCACGCTGGCCAACGCGCGTGCCCGCCGGCGCTTCCAGGAGGCCCTGCAGGGGCTCTCCGTGGAAGGGGAGATGCGTGCGCTCGAGAGCGTGCGCGAGCAGATCGCACAGCTGCAAGCCGAGGGGAATGTGGATCAGGAGCTTGGCGACCGCGACCTGCAGTCCCGCATCCGCGAGATCCGCAACGAGGTGCGCACCGAGGCCGCACAGCGCGAACTGGACGAGCTCAAGCGCCGCCTACGCCCGACGCCTCTCCCGGTCCCTGATCCCGCAATCGTGGTCGCCGGGATTTAGCCGGACCTAGGAGCCCGACCCAAGACTTCGTCTTGGGTCCGCTCCTAGCCGTACTAGCGCGTTATCGGCGAGCTGAGCTCTACTACCCGGATAGCGGCCGGCGCAGCCGGCCTGCCGGGACGGCGCGTGACTTCGCGCGCGCCTGGTGCGCGCGCGTCGGGCGACGCTTGAGTCGCCCTCCTAGGTCACGGCGGAGCCCTCGTCCGGGTAGGAGGGGGTCCTCCGGATCTCGGGCTGCTCGGCTTCGCTTCTCATCCAGCCCGTCGTCCTCCCCCAGGTAGAGGGTCTGCGACGGGAACGCGAAGCCGGTGCCACTGGCCTGGACGATGTCGATGATGCGCAGCATCAGGTCCTCGCGGACGGACAGGAACTCGTTCCAGTCCGATGTGCTCACGTAGGCGTAGATCTCGAGGTCGATTGAGTAGGCCACGAAGCTGACGAAGCGCACGCGAGCGGGCAAAGGCCGACCACGATCGAAAGCATCAGCGCACTCATGCGAGTGCTCATTTGCCTGGCATTCACGGGAGCTCCTCCCCCAGAGGTCTGGCAAGCGGGTACGATCCACGCGCGCGCAAGTCTCGCCAGCCCTCCAGCAGCTCTGTCTTGAGGCGCTGCCACCGCCTGCTACTCTCGCCCCTCGAGCCGGGGTGGCGGAACTGGCAGACGCGCTGGCCTTAGGAGCCAGTGCCGCAAGGCGTGCAGGTTCGAGTCCTGTCCCCGGCACCACCAGTAGCCTGCACGAAGAGGGATCTACGATGCGTGCATCCATCCGTCTTATCCGGCTGGGGCTGGCACTGGGAGCGGCCCTTATTGCCGGATCAGTGCAGGCCCAGACCGAAGACCATCTCAAGTGCTACAAGATCAAGGGGGACCTCAAGCTCAAGGGCCTGGTGAATATCGAGACAGCGCAGTTCGGTCTCGACCCGGACTGCAAGATCACCAAGGCCAAGTTCTTCTGTGTACCGGCGACTAAGAGCAACGTGGATGTGGTGGATGCCAAGACGAAGGACCTGATCACGCCGCTTCCCCTGAGTGGCCGACCGGCCCCGGGCGATCGCATCTGCTGGCAGGTGAAGTGCCCAGGGGCGCTTCCGCCCGATCAGGTGGTGACGGACCAGTTCGGCACGCAGAACCTAACCAAGTTCAAGACGAAGCTGCTCTGCACGCTCGCGGTGAAGGGGACGGAGTTCTGCGGGGACGGCACGGTCAACGGCAGCGAGGTGTGCGAGCCCACGGATGACAGTGCCTGTCCGGGCCTATGTCAGTTGGACTGTAGCTGCGGTGTCGCGCCGCCGACGTGTGGTAACGGCGTGATCGACGGTAACGATGATTGCGATGACCCGGAGCTGGGTGGAGCCACTTGTGAGAGCCTGGGCTTCGAGAGCGGCACACTCGCGTGCTCGGTGGGATGCGGGTTGGATGTGAGCGGTTGCGTCCCATTTAGTGCTGGCTTCTTTCCGGCCTCGGCCCAGACGACGGCTTACACGGCGGATAAGAACGATGGAATCGGGGGGGCCGTTGCGGTGCCCGACGATGGTACGGTGCAGGCGGGAGCGGCGCTGAGCTACGTCGACAACGGGGACGGAACGATCACGGACCTGAACACGGGGCTCATGTGGGAGAAGAAGGGCGACAATAGCACTCTGCATGATGTGGACAACGTTTTTAGATGGTCTGGCGACGGCAGCCAGGAGACGATCTGGGACTGGCTCGACGACATCAACAACGAAGGGGGCACGGGCTTCGC
>SMWZ01000107.1 GCA_004356455.1 Deltaproteobacteria bacterium | reverse complement strand
GGTCGGATCTCGGATCCCCAATCGATCAGACTGAGCGGGCGGTGGTAGTTCTCGTCCAGCCAGCTCGGAGGCGGGGCATCCCAGATCGGGTCCGCCTTGCCGCCGACGGCCAGCGCGTTCGGAACGCTATCGTAGACCTCGAGCAGCGCCTGGAGCCAGCCCGGATCCGCCTCGGCATCGTCATCGATGAATGCGATGATGTCCGAGCTCGCGGCACGGATGCCTGCGTTGCGAGCGGCCGATAATCCCTGCTCGGGCTCGAACACGTAGCGGACCGAGGGGAAGCGGGCGACCACGTCGGGCGTCGAGTCATTCGAGTTGTTGTCGACGACGATGACCTCGTAGCGAGCCGAATCCAGCGTCTGATTCAGCAGGCTGGCGAGCGTCTTCTCCAGCAGCCCGGGATTGCGGTAGGTACAGACCACCACGGAGATGCGCAGATTCTCGTCGGGTCCGAGAGGTGGCTCCGGAAACACGAGCTTCGCCTTGCGAGGAGGCTGGAACAAGCTGTCGTAGGACACCCGGGGAAAGACCTCCAGCCGACCCCCGCGGGATGCATTGAAGATCCCGCGCCCATCCGCCTCGAAGGCCTGACGGGCTCTCTGATACGCCACCTCCATCCGTTCCGTGCGCGGCAGGTGCCAACGCTTGCCCACACCGAAGTAGTCGGGATGGAAGTGATTGGGGTCATTGGAGGTCGACGTAATCTCGTTGCCTTCGACGATGGCATCCTTCGGAATCGAGTAGCTGTGGTCGAACCCGATCAGGTAGACGTCCTGGAAACCCATGTGATACGCGAGCTGCATGCACAGGTAGCTGACTGTTCCCCCGACCCAGAGGTGCTCGGCACAGTCGCGGGAGAAATGAGGGAAACCGGGGTACTCGCGGAAGTCGAACTTCACGTCTGCCCACAGGACGTCTTCGCTGTCTTCGAAGCAGTAACGCAGGTAATGGCCAAAGATTTTGGTCGTGCCACGGATCCCGTTGACCTCACGGGCGCGATCTTCCGCAAACAGCTTGTCCTCGACTACGTAGAACGTGGGCTTGAATCCCATCTCGTCGAAAAGATAGAAAAGCCCGTTCGTACCGAAGGTGACCTCGTCACGCAGCTTGGATAGATCCAGAGATTTCAGACTCGGCCCGTTCCCCAGGATGAATGCCCGCTTCCCCGCGTAGAAACCGCGCAAGGACTCCAGCGTCATGCGAGACCCATCCAACGCTGCACTCATCGCCCGTCCCCCCGATGTATCAGATGAAGCATATGACGCTCCTTCTAACGCTCGGTCAGCATTCGCGTGAACATCTCCCGTACCTGCTCACGGTCCTTCACGCCGAAGTACCAGTCGATCGTGCGATGCAGCCCTTCGATGAATTTGACTTTGGGCTCCCAGCCGAGCAGGTCCTTCGCCAGACGGTTGCTGGCCACTCGGTTGAGGGGTCCCGTGGGCATTTCCGGACATAGCTTGATCTCTGCCCGGTGGCCCGTGTAGCGGAGGACTTCCTCGACTGCATCGATGACGCGAACGCGTTCCTCGGTGCCGAGATTCACCGCTGTCGCATCCTTGATGTGTTCGGCCGCCAGAACCATGCCCTCGACGATATCGCCCACATAGGTCCAGTTGCGGATCTGGGTACCGTCCCCCCAGACCTCGAACGGATCCTGTCCGATGAAGGCCCGCGCGATCATCGCGATCAGCGCGTGGTTCTCGACGCCGCGCTCCCCATAGACCGTGAAGAACCGGCACGAGGCGGACTCGAAGCCGAAGTCCCGGTGATAATGCTCGAGTGTCATCTCCGTCATGAGTTTGGCCCAGCCGTACATGTTGTCGGCGTTGTACGGCGGACCCACCATGTCCTCGGTCAGATAGAGCTCTTCACTCACGTCCGTCTGGATATGGTTGGGATAGACGCATCCCGATGAGGCGAACACGAACCGGTCCACACCCGTCTCGTGGGCCGCTTTAATCAGCATTCCATCGAGTGCGAGGTTCTGAGCGCACGGTCCCTGGTGCAGATCCACATACCCTCGCCCGCCGTGGATCGCGGCCAGATGGAACACGACATCCATGTCGCGGACCGCCTCCTCCGCGACGCTCTGCTGGAGCAGGTCTCCCTGCATGAACTCGATCGCCCCGCTGTCGATGCGAGCCTGGAGGTTCGACAGCACTCCGCTCGTCAGGTCATCGATCACACGGATCCCGCGGGCTCCCCGCTCGATCAAGAGATCGCAGAGGTGCGAGCCAATGAACGAGGTCCCTCCGGTCACCAGGATCTTGCAGCTTCTCCAGTCCACTCCGCTCTACCCTCCTGGAGACACACAGCGCTTACAGATAAAATCCTCTGGTGACTCCTCGCGCCCGGTGACCATCCCGACCAGTTTCCGATAGGCATCGGACTCGAAGTACTCGACGAGTGTCATGTCCTGGAGACTCGGAAGCTCCACCTCACCGTGGTAGTCCATACAGCAAATTCGAATGCGACCGTCATGCATGATGTGGATCCACTCATCGATCCGCTGGCAGTGGAACGGCTGATGGCCGGGGCCGATGTCGCGGATCTTGCCGATGTTCAGCTTGTAGGCATCGCGATCCATGCGGTGGAGCCCGCCCGCGCGATCATGGAACGTGAAGGCGTCGACGTGAATGTTTCGCGGGTTGATGCCGTACTCGCAGAAGTTCTGCTTCCAGTAGTCCAGGTACGCTTCCCTGCTGAAGTAGCGATGTTTGCCATCGCGACTCTCGCCGGCACCCCGTATCTTGACCTTGAGCTGACCCTCCGATGTCTTGAGCAGGTTGATCAGGTTGGCGTGTGCCTGCTTGTAATTGATCTTCATGATGTGCTCGAGCGTCTCGGCATCGATGCCGTGATGACTCACCCAGAGCTCATGCCGACGCCCGCGGAAGAGCTCGATCAGGCGTGCGACGACGCGCTCGGTCAGGGCCGCTCCGTTGGTGCTGATCTCGACACAGGTCTGGGGGAAAACGCTGTAGATCTGTTCGATCTTCTCGAAGATCGACTTGTCGATGAGCGGCTCCTGCATCAGATACGGGCACACCTTGCCTCGATTGATGCCTTCGGCGAACGGAGTCAGGTCTCTCAGCACCTTCTCCCAGAGCTCATCCGGCATGGTTCCGGGATTTTCATAGTGCTCACTCTCGCTGTAGGGACAGAAGACGCAGTCTGCGTTGCAGCGGGAATGCGTCTGGATCTGCACGTTGCGGATCTGGACCTTCGGACGCAATGTGGGGATCAGAGGCAGCGCCTGCGCACCGGGCCGCGTCATCGGCAGGCCTCCGGATCATGCAGGCAGGCACCGATCCCGCCATCGACGCGGAGCTCCGCGCCCGTGATAAAGCTGGAGTCGGGACCCGCCAGGAACAGCGCCGCGCGCGCCACCTCGGCGGCCTCCGCAATCCGCCCGAGCGGGTGATAGCGCCCGATACTGTCCACCACGTCATCCTGGTTCCCGAGACTGGCCCGCAGCATGGGCGTGTCCGTGGCCGCGGGCAGCACGGCGTTGACGCGGACGTCGGGCGCGAGCTCGAGCGCCATTGCTCGGGTGAGCGTGACGAGAGCCCCCTTGCTGGTCGCGTAGAGCGTGAATCCGGGCTTGGTGGCGTACGCGTGAATGCTAGCCATGTTGACCACACATCCCTTCGCGGCACGCAGCAGCGGAAGCAGGCGACGCGTTGCCCAGAAAGGCGCCAGCAAATTGGTCTGGAGGATGGCGTCCCAGTCCTCGGGGGTCGCCTGCTCAATGGGCTGCTTCAGCTGCAGCGCCGCATTGTTCACCAGCGCGTCCAGTGAGCCCTTGCTGAGCTCCTGAATACGCGAGCAGATCTCTTCGCACGCCGCACCCGATCCCGCGAAGTCACGCACGTCGAAGGGCAGCAGCTCACAGGGCAGATCCGCGTCTTCCCGCACATCGATCCCGATCACACGGAAGCCGGCGTCGGCGAAAGCTGTGCAGGTCGCGCGGCCGATGCCGCCGGCAGCCCCCGTCACCACGACACTACGCATCCCGGTCCCCTGGCTTGGCAAGCTCCCGCACGAGAATCTCGATGGCGGTCGCGTTTACGCGCGCTACGGCCTCGGCCGTGTTCGAAGCGTTGTGGGAGCCGAAGATGCAGCTCTGGAACCCGCGCAGCGGACTTTCAGCAGGCAGAGGCTCCTCTTCGAACACATCGAGTGCCGCGCCGGCAACGGTTCCGACACCGAGTGCATCCGCCAAAGCGGCCTCGTCGATCAGCCTGCCCCGCGCCGTATTGATCAGGAACATCCCCGGCTTCATGCGCTCGAACTCGCGCTTGCCCAGGAGATGCCGGTTCGAGGTCGTGAGGTTGCAGTTCAGACTGAGGAAATCAGCCGCTCCCAGAACTTCGTCGAGCGTGGCTACCTGGAGACCCAGCTCATTCAAAACCGGGTCCAGAATCGGGGCGACGTCGCACCCGATCAGCCGCATGCCCAGCGCCGCGCCGCGCTGTGCCACCACTCGACCGATGCTTCCGAGACCGATGATGCCCAGCGTCTTCTGCTGTAGCGAGACGCCCGAGATCTTCGGCCAGCCCCCTGCGCGGACGTCACGGTCCAAGCGATGGAGCTGGCGTGCGAGCAGAATCATGTAGCCGAGCACTACGTCCGCCACCTCTTCCGCAAAGACTCCAGGCGTGTTGAACACGTGGATCCCGAGCCGGCGCGCGGCTTCGAGGTCGATCACGTCGACTCCCACACCCCACTTGACGAGCACCTTGAGCTTCTCGGCCCGCTCGAGCACCGCGGCGCTGAATGCATCGTCGCCCGCGATCACGCCATCGAACTCACCGATGATCTCCACGAGCTCGTCCTCGGAGAGAGCCTGGACCAGATTCGGAAGCTCGACGTCGATCTGATGCTCAGCGAAGACCTTCTCGTAGCGATCGATCGTGCACTGGAGCTGGGGACAGGTGACGAGCACGCGCGACCGCATCACGCCGCTCTCAGCTTGGCCCAAAGGAGCTCGGCGATCTGAAAATCGAGCTCGTCATCGATGTCCCAGGCCTCGATCCGATCGATCGTGAAGAGAAGCGGGCGCTCGCCGATGCGATTGCGCCGTAAGCGCAAGGTCTCCGCCGAGAAGAGATACAGGTTCGAGTTCTCTGCATAGACAGGTGGCAGGTCCTGCGTCCGCAGCAGGACGGCGGGATCGTGGTTGAGCGGCCGGCCGCACTCGTCCCAGAGCCGCGTCCGTAACGCGCTGACAGAGAAGAGCGAGTCGTGCTGAGCCAGGCTCTCCAGGAAGCTCTCGATCGCACGCTCGATCGTATCGGCCCTCAGCAGCGGGTTCGTGCTGTGTGTCTGCAGGTAGAAGTCCGCTTTGAGCAGCGATACATCGTGAAGCAGAACCTCGTTCATGGGAACGTCTGGCGCACGTAGGTGCTGCGGTCGCTCGATCAGTCCCACCTCGGGCAGATCCTTGGACAGACCTTCGACGATGACCGGGCTGTCCGTGTCGACCACCACCTCCGAGATCAGCGAGCAGCCGAGCAACGTATCGACGATGTGGCGGTAGAGGGGCCGATCGCCGAGCTTGCGATAGTTCTTCCCGGGCACGCGCTCGCTGGTGTGTCGCATCGGAATCAGCGCCACGACCCTCGGCGTCATGTCGGCCCGCTCCCTCGGGTTACGAGGCCCGCGAGGCCAGGGGCCGTAGCACGGCTCGTGCCGGTGCTCCGTTGGACCCCACGAGCCTGAGCGGAAGGCAGATGAGCTCGTACCGACCCGGCGCCGCCCCTGCGAGGTTGAGTCCCTCGAGAACGACCATGCCCGACCGCAGGAGGATTTCATGCGTGAGCGGGGGATCTCCGAAACGCTGGACGGAGAGGTAGTCGATCCCGATCAGAACGAT
>SMWZ01000106.1 GCA_004356455.1 Deltaproteobacteria bacterium | reverse complement strand
CCTCTGCTGGAGCACCGCGAGACTGCGCTCGGCGACCGGCTGCGAGCGCCGGGCGAAGGCCAGACCTCCCGAAGGCTCCGCAGCCGAGGAAGACGGTGCCAACAGGGCCCAACCCACGAGCGCTCCGAGTGCGCGGCACGCCGGGCTAGTCGGCCATCGACCCAAGCGTGAACTCCGTATAGGTGAGCGACGTCTGGCTCGACGGACCCCGGCTGCACATGCAGAGGTGCTGTGCGCGGGATCGCACCCGAACGCCGCGGGCGTGTCCGGAATCCATCATCTCACGGGCGATCTCGCGCACCAGGTCTTCCTGGATCTGGAAGCGGCGTGCCAGGGCGTCGACCAGCCGCGGCAGCTTTCCGAGACCCAGGATCCGGTCGCCCGGCTCGTAGGCCAGATCCACCTGGCCGAAGAAGGGCAGGAAGTGGTGGGCGCAGAGTGAGTGGAAGGCGATGTCCTTCACTTCGACCCGGCCTGGCCGTTCATCGGGCTCCAGCATGCGCGTGGTCTTGAGGATCGTCGAGGATTCGATCTCGTAGCCGGCCAGCAGCTCCTTGAACGCTCGGGCAATACGCGCGTCGCTTCCAGGCTCTGCGAACCACCGAAGCGCACGCGGATCGTCGGTCACCTGCTTCGCCAGCCATTCCACCAGTTCCATGTTCCCTCCCTGTGAACGTGGGAAGCATTCTACATGGATGACGGAGCGAGAGAAGCGCCCCCTTCGGCGCGGACGGGGCCGACTGCGGCCCCGGGCCGACGGATTGCGGCCCGGGCCGACGGCCTCGAGTCCCCGCCAGCATCCGAGGGCGTCCAGGGCCCTGTTGGACCCACCCTTCGAGATGCAATCGGCGCGCGCGTGGGATGCCCGGAGGTGGCGGTCGTGCCGTTGCGAGCTGGCCCGGTCCAGATCGAAACGCTCGCGCGTGTCGGTGCGAGCGCACTTGCAAACGCCGCGCAAACGCAAGCGCCCTGCCCGCTCAAGGGCCTAGAATTGCGCCGAATTCGATCCGGGAGGCCCCGATGGACTCGTTCCGCCCCCGCCTGCTCTTGCGGGCGCGCACGCTCTTGCTGCTGATGACGCTCGCGCTTCCCGCCCGAGCCGACATGGTCCTCCACTTCATCGACGTGGGACAGGGCGACGCCACCTTGGTCGAGTTCCCGTGCGCCGCCATGCTGGTCGACGCCGGCGCCGAGCTGAACCTGGAGTACGATGGCACTCAGGCCCTGCTCGACTATCTCGACGCCTTCTTCGCCACTCGCCCCCACCTGAACCGGACCTTCGCCCTGCTGGCGGTGACCCACCCGCACATCGACCACACCCGCGCGCTCCCCCAGGTCGCCCAGCGTTACACGATCCAGAATGTCATCACCAACGGCCAGCGTGCTGGATCTGGCAGTCGCGAGCAGCTCGGTCTCCAGAACCGCGCCAAGAATTCTGACAGCAGCTTCGTGCGCGACCGGCTGGGGCTGGCGAATGAGATCCACTATCAGCCGGTTTTCGTGGGCGACGACCTGCCGCTGTCGGGCTTCTCGAACGGCATCGTCGACCCGATTGCCTGCCCTGACGTCGATCCACTGATTCGCGTGTTGTGGGGAGAGATCCGCACGTCGAATACACAGCTGACAAACGGCGAGAAACGAAACCTCAACAACCACAGTCTGGCCATCCGTGTGGACTACGGATCCGGTTCGGTGCTTTTTACGGGTGACCTCGAAAAAGAGGCCATCGACGAGCTCGTGAAGCGCTATGCCGGCACCGGCATCCTCGATGTGGACGTCTACCAGGTCGGCCACCACGGCTCGGCCAACGGCACCACCCCCGAGCTGGTCGCCGCCATGTCCCCCAAGCTGGCGGTGATCTCCATGGGCCCCTACTGCCGGGTCGGCGTGGACTGGACCGGCAACAGCTGGGTCGCTCGCAGCTACGGCCATCCTCGTAAATCCGCGGTCGAGATCCTGGAAGCCGGCGTGCGGCTGACCGACCGCAGCGACCCGACCATCCAGATCGCAACCGCCCCGCAGCGCTTCATACCCATGACCCTCACCAAGAAGATCTACGCCACCGGCTGGGACGGGACTGTCGTGGTCAAGATCCAGAAAAACGGCAGGGTCGACCTGGTCGAGACGAAGGGACAGAGCGCTTGCCCCTGATTTCCAGGACTGTTGGCGGGCCGAAGAACCGACCAGCAGCGCGGCGCTCTTGACCGTACCCTCTGCTCTTCGAGGAGGTTTCGCATGGCCCCCTGGCTCTTCCTGATCGTCACCGTCGTCGGCGCCCTGTTCACGTTCAACGCCTATCTGCCTCAGCGGCGGACGGGCCCATTGATCGTCCCGAGCTTTTTCGCGGGATGGCTGACCTCGGAGCTCTCGGCCCACCACCTTGCCTGGCAGCTGGTCGCCAGCGTGATCTTCGTAGCGGCGGGCGCGCTCGATGCGTGGCCCGGCTGGCTGGGCCTCGGCATCAGCTTCGCGTCGTGGGCCGCCCTGCTCGCGCTGCTGCCGCTCTCGCGGCGAGCGGCCCCGGTGGCCGAAGCCGCGCTATCCGCCGGCCTCGGTCCCGACTATCGCGACGAGATCGACGCCGACCTCCTCGAGAAGATCGAGCGGACGCCACCTCCACCCCAGCTGCCGCTCAACCCGTTTCGATTCAAACGTCCCGATGTAACCCTCACGCGAGACGTCGCCTACGTCCCCAACGGCGGACCGCGCAACCGGCTCGACGTGTATGCGCCCAGCGCCGGCGCAGCGAACGCTCCCGTTCTGCTCCAGGTCCACGGCGGCGGCTGGGTGATCGGCAACAAGAAGCAGCAGGCGCTGCCCCTCATGAACCATATGGCGGCCCAGGGCTGGGTGTGCGTCGCCGCAAACTACCGGCTCAGCCCCAAGGCGACGTTCCCCGACCACCTGATCGACTTGAAGCGGGCCATCGCCTGGATTCGCAGCGAGATCGCGGGCTACGGGGGCGATCCGAACTTCATCGCCGTCACCGGCGGCTCCGCCGGCGGACACCTGTCCGCCCTGCTGGCTCTGACGGCCAACGACCCCGAATACCAGCCCGGCTTCGAAGACGTGAACACCCGGGTCGACGCCGCCGTTCCCTTCTACGGCGTGTACGACTTCTCGAACCACTACGACCTACAGGCCACGAGCGGAATGAACAGCTTCATCGGAAAGTACGTGCTCAAGAAGGACCCAACGCGGGACGCTGACGCCTTCCGGCGCGCCTCCCCCATGCACCGGATGCACCCCGACGCTCCGCCCTTCTTCGTGATCCATGGTTCCCACGACAGCCTGGCCTCGGTCGAGGAAGCCCGCCACTTCGCCCAGGCGCTTCAGCAGGTTTCGAAGGAACCCGTCTGCTACGCCGAGATCCCGGGCGCTCAGCATGCGTTCGAGATCTTCCATGGGCTTCGCACCAGCATGGTGGTGCAGGCGGTCGATCGGTTCCTGGCCTGGAACCATTCGCGGTACCGAAACACAGGGTGAACGTCAGTCGTTCCCGCCCTCGTCCAGGATGACCTGGTTTCCACCGCCTCCCCGCGCCCGCTGCAGCAGCCGATCGGCACTCTGCATGAGCGAGTCCAGCTTGTACGTGCCTCCGACCGCCGTGCAGGTCACACCAATACTGACGCTGACCCCGATCGTCGCGCCCGTGGTGGCGAGTGGCAGAGACAGACCCAGAACGGAGGCGCGACAGCGTTCGGCGACACCTGCTGCGTTGTCGAGATCCGTGTTCGGGAACACGATGGCGAAGGTCTCGCCGTCCAGGCGGGCTACGACATCGTACTGACGGATCGCCTGCTGAATCACACCGGCAACGCGCTCGACGATCTGATCGCAGACCCGCTTGCCATGCCTGTCTTGCACGAGACCGAAGCCGTCGATGTCAACCAGCGCGATGCTCACCGGATCACCATTCCGGACGGCGCGGGACAGCTCCTTCTCTCCACGGTTCACGAAGTAGCGGCGATTGGAGACGCCCGTCAGCGTATCCGTATCGGACAGGTCCTGGAGCCGTGCGTTCATGCGCTCGAGATCTCGCTTGGCGAGCTTGAGCTGAGCGTTGGCGCGCTCCAACTCGAAGGCGTGCTTCACCACTTCCGCTTCGGACAGGCGCTTGCCATAGGCCGCCAGAGAGCGCGCGATGGCATCCTTCAGCTTGTCCGAGTTGAGGTCGCTCTTGACGATGTAGTCGTCGGCGCCGGCACGCGTCAGCTCCGCTGCGGCGTATTCATCACCGTGGCCCGTCAGGACAATGGCGGGGCGCAAGTCGCCGATGCGCCGCATCTGCTCGAGCACGTCGATCGCCGTCATCTCGCCGAGCTGATAGTCGAGGAAGATGAGATCGGCGTCGTGGTTCAGGAAGTCGATCAGCGCGAGATTTGGATCGGTATAGGCGTGGAGCTCGATCTCGATGGTCGACAACTCGTCGAGCGCTCGGCGCAGGAGCTCGAGTTCTCCCTCGTCATCATCGATGGCAAATGCCACCAGTGTTTTTGAGCTCATGCTGTCATCCCTTCATCGTCGCTGGGGGTGGTCCGGCGGTAGCGTCACCAGCTCGAACCAATAGTGCTGAAGTTCCCGGATGCTCTGAATGAATGTCTCGACCTCGATTGGCTTCTTGATGAACGACTTGCAGCCGAGGGCATAGGAACGCACGACATCTTCTTCTTCATCGGAGGTCGTGAGGGCGATGACCGGAATCCGCGAGATATTCGGATCCTCGCGCACACGCTCGAGCACCTGCCGGCCGTCGAGGCGCGGCATGTTCAGGTCGAGCAAGATCAGATCCGGCCTGGGTGAATCCTCGGGGTTCGTGAACGCGCCCTCACGCCGCAGGTAGTCCAAGGCCTCCTTGCCATCGGAGACGATGCGGAGATCGGTGCGAAGGACATCCTGCTGCAAGGCCCGTCGCGTGAGCTCCTGATCACCCGGATCGTCCTCGACCAGCAGAATCGTGGCCTGTTTTGCGGTCCTGCGCAGACTCGACATCACTGATTTCCCCCCGGCTCACCGATCGTGAATTTGAAATGCGAGCCCTTGGCGGGCTCCGATTCGACCCAGATTCGACCGCGATGACGTTCTGCCGCCTTCTGGCAGATGGCCAGGCCGATTCCGGTGCCCTCGTACTCGCTGCGCCCGTGGAGGCGCTTGAAGGGCTGAAAGATCTGCTTCGCGTACTCGGGCTCGATTCCGATGCCATTGTCGCGGACGCCCAGCACGAGGCCCTGCCCGTTACGCTCGACCGTGATGTGCACTCGGGGCTGCTCCGCGTCGCAGAACTTGAGCGCATTGGACAACAGGTTCTGGTAGAGCTGAGTGATCAGCGTCCGGTCGACCTCTACCTCGGGAAGTGGATCGCGGATGATCTCCGCGCCGGCTTCCTCGATCTTGAGTGCCAGGGCTTCCAGAGCGGCATCCACACACTCGTCCAAACCCAGAATTTCGGTGACCATCGCCGACCGACTCGTCCGTGAGAGCGCCAGCAGGTCATGGACGAGTTGTTCCATGCGGCGAGCCGCGTCCGTGATGAAGTGGAGGTCCTTGCGGGCAGCCTCGGGCAGATCGCCACCGAGGTCCGTCTGGAGCAGTGCCGAAAACGAGACGATCTTGCGGGTCGGTTCCCGTAGATCGTGGGCGGCGATGTAGGCGAACTGCTCCAGCTCGCTGTTGAGTCGAACCAGCTCATGGCTCTTGCGCGCGAGAGCGGCCTCGATCTCCTGGGATTCAGCGAGATCCTCGAGAAACAAGAAGAAGCCGGGCCGGGCGTTCTCATTCAAGGGCTTCGCCAGCTCCATGCGGGTGAACAGATAGGAATCGTCCTTGCGGATGGTGGTGACGTCGGCGGATGCGCGACCGGTCTCCTCCATCTGCTGGTAGGTCTCCTTGACCCGGGGCACGTCGTCCGGATGCACGCGAGGCCGGCCCGGCATGCCCTTCATTTCCTCGGGCGTGAAGCCGAGCATCTTCGCGTAGCTGGGATTCACCCAGAGGTAGTTGCCCTTGTCATCGAGACGGGCGATGCCCTCGACCGAACCCCACACGGCGCTCACCATGTCGCCCAGCACTTCGCGTACCTCTTCCTCGTCGCTG
>SMWZ01000105.1 GCA_004356455.1 Deltaproteobacteria bacterium | reverse complement strand
GGGCGTCTGGCAACCTCAGATGGCCTCAAGGTGTACCTCAATGGCCTCAAGTGCAATCGCTTGCATCTCGTGCTTCTGCAGGTGCAGGTCCCCGCTCGCGCGCCGTCCGCGCCGATGGACATGGCCCTGTTCTGGTCCTAGAGCGCGTGCAACCGGTTTTACGTCGGCCCCCACGGCCAAGGTGATCACCTTGAAGGCTTGCCCGGTCCGTGGAGGTCGCACCAGATGCAAGCGCTTGCACGTCGCCGGTGCGAGTAGACCCGCCGGGCCTGGAGCCAGAGGTTCACGGGGCTGGCTAGGACTTCTCTGAGTGGCCCCATTGTGTGTGCCTTAGTGGCCCCGTTACATGCAACCGATTGCGCGCGGCCGGACGACGGCCTGGAGGCGCTCGGTCATCGCGCTGAGAGTGACCCGGGCGGGGCCTGGCCTGGAGGGCTTTGGCCACCACGTCGATGGTTACGGGGATCACCGGGGGGCGGTATCCATCCTGTGGCGCGCGGCTAGGGGAAGTCGAGCTTCTCCAGGTCCTCCGGTTCCGCCGCCAGCCAGCTCTCGGCCAGCTCGACGAGCGGACCGTCAGTCAGGCGCTGGGTCAGGAGCTGTTTGGCACCCGACAGGACCTCCTCGGCTATCTCAGGGAGGGCCTGGACCCCATCCTCGCCGAGACGCCTGACCGACTCGGACGCCAGCGCCTCGGCCTCCCGACGGTCCAAGCCCTGGGCTACGGCCGCGCGCACGATGATCTCGTTCAGCACCGCATCGCGGACAGCGGCCCTGAACTCTGCGGCGCCCCCCTGTTCAAGGGTCTGGGAGCGGTCGAGGAGGGCCTTCACCGCCAGGTCCTCTTGCTCCTCCTCCGTCAAGGTGAACCCGATCAGCGAGCAGTACTCCTCGACCAGGCTAAGCGGCTGGTCGCCATGGACCAGCAGACCGCGCAACTCGTCGCGAACAAGCCGAACGACACCGGGCAGCGATCCGGGCACAGGGTCGCCCAGCTCCGCCGACAGGGCCTTGGCCACAGACAAGAACCTCAGCAACCGGTCATCTGACGCCTGGGCTCTTCGGCGCGCCTCTTTCACCAACTCCTCAGCGGCGGCGCGCCCGTGGCCGCAGGCTTCGGCGTCCCTGACGAGGACGGCGCGCTTGATGGCGGCGTCCAACACGTTGGTCAGCGTCTTGGCGTCCAGGTCGCGCCAGTCCTCGCGCACCTCCCCCCAGGCCAGGCAGCGTGCGACATCGACCAGACTGTGCACGGCCGCGTCATCGAACCCGAGCCGGAAGCACTTGGCCGTGGCGCGCTCCACGATGCTGTCCCGTTCGTCCAACGTCGCGGCGCCTTCCAGCACCAGGTAGCTGCGCTGGACCACGCCAAGAACCTCATCGCCGAGCTGCTGCTCGATCCACCTCATGTTCGGCGCGAAGAAGATCGTGAACAACTTCTTGTCGAAGCGCGCGATCAGGAGCTTGGGCAGAGTCTCCCTCGCGCGTCCGGACAACTTCCCGGCGGGCTGGTCCGGAATCCCTAAGACTGGGGGTCGATCTGCTCGAACACCTCGTTGGACAACCTCACGAAGAGGGCGCAGCTTCGCATCGACCTCGCAGCGGACCAGGCTGCCCACCAGCGCGGACATGCGGTCCGCGAGACCTTGCCAGCGGCCCAGGTACAGGATCCCGCGGTAGAGGTGATGTATCTGCTTCCGGTCGCTCTCCAAGAGGCTGGTCGAGTTGACGACGTCCTGGCCCCACTGCAATTCGTCTCGGCCGACGTAGGCGTCGGGAGCGAACCGGATGAAAGCGGGCTCGACCCTGGCCTCCTTGGCCCAGTGGTCGATCCGTGCAGCGATCCGGGGCGGGACTTCTATCGGCTCCGGTGTCCCGCGCCGCAGCCGCTTCACCCCCCTGCGCCGTCCCTTCCGCTCCTCGTGCTCCTCGGGCGGGATGGCGTCCAGGTGCCGGGGCTCCACGCAGCTGTCGTCCACGCAGGAGTGGTCGATCTCGGCCTTTTTCGGAATCGGGCCGACGAACAGCGCGTAGGCCGCCCGGTGGGCACTCCTGTTCCCGACGCGCGGAAGGTGGAAGTTCGGGTAGCGCTTCTTGCGGTTCGCGGTCCCGCGCTTCTTCGCGACCTTCTTCCGGCGGTGGTCTCCGACGAAGGGCCGGCACGCGCACCCCCGATGCCGGCTTCCACGCTTCACCTGGGTCTTCGACATGAAGCGCCGGCGGACCTCTTCCAGGTTGATACCTAGTTCCGGGGCACACCTCGCGTAGCCCCGTTCTAGGATACTGGCCGTATCGCCTCTGGCCCCAGAATCTCCGCTCAAGTGCCCGCCCCAGAACTGGATTCCTGGGGCTTGTCGGTCAGGCGATCGCAGAAGCTTGAGCAGCTACGCCACAACCAAGTGGACGCGGTCTAGCTCGCGATGTCGTTGATCACGGACGTCATGGCCGCCAGGGCCGCGGTCCAAAAGTTCTGGCACACCCGATCAGGGAGAGGTCCGTCGCAAGCACCAGAGCCAGCGGTCAGTCCCCTGCTTGGCGGCCTCGCCGGTACTCCTCAAGGGCCGCGCCCGCCTGGCGGAGCCCGTCGCGCTTGGCGTGCGCGTAGACGGCCAGGGTCACGCTCGCGCTCGCGTGGCCCAGGTGCCGCTGAGCAACATGGATCGGCGCCCCGGACTGCACGAGGTCGGAGGCCATGGTGTGCCGCAGGCTGTGCGTCGGCTTCTTCCCGGAGATGCCAGCCCGCTCGTAAACCCGGCGCAGCCGCTCGTGGATCCTATGGCCCCAGGGCTTGCCCGACTTCTCGTCCTGCTGGCAGATGCGGTCGCGAACGCCAGCATGCCGCAGGGTCTTCCGGTACTCGCCCAGCCACTCGGTCAGCTCGGGCGCGTACACGGTCCGGATCGCGGCGTCGGTCTTCGGCTGCCACCACGGCTTGGGGGTGATACTGATCTCGCTCTCGTCGAATTCCACGTCGGACCAGATCAGGTTGAGAACTTCGCCGAGTCGGAACCCGGTGCCGTAGCAGATGCGCAGCACGACGCGCCCGGGCACGTCGAACTCGGACGCCTTCATGACCCGCTCGATCTCCTCAGGCGTAAGCGTCTCGTCCTTGCGCGGCGGGGGCTGCAAGAGCAGCCTCTTCAAGTTCACGGGTGGGTGCCCCAGCTCGTTCAACCAGCTCCAGGACAAGGCCGCTTTCAGGGCCTTGATGTCGCGGTTCGCGCTCGACACGGAGGTCGTGTCCGTGCGCCAGTCCCGGAACTTGATCAAGTCAGCGCGCGTGATGAAGCGCTCGCGTGCGGCCGGGATGCACTCGAACAGCTTGGCGACAGCGATCTCGTAGGACTGAACCGTCTTCGGACGACGGGTACGCCCCACGTCCCTGAGCCACGCCTCGGCGATCGAGAAGAACGTATCCACTGCCCGCTCCTTTTCGGGCAGACAGTGGACTTGTCTTGAACATCCCGTTCAGGCGGCAGCAGGTGTCACCAACCTGGCTTCAATTGACCATCGGCCGTGTGCAACTTGCCGATTCCGATGGCGTCCTGCCCTTCGCGTTCTTACAGTCCACTGACGCCCGATTCTGTCGGTCGTCACCCGGCGGGAAGAAGTCGAGAAATCGACCACGCCCGCCGGGCTCCAGCAGCTTACGCCGCGGCGTGCTACCCAGTGCGGCCATGGGCAGAGTGCTCGAGGAATTGCTGGGGCTGCTCGATCTGGAGGAGCTCGAGGTCAACATCTTCCGGGGGCGCAGCCCGCGCAACGACGGGCGCGAGCGCGTCTTCGGCGGGCTGGTGCTGGGCCAGGCGCTGGTGGCGGCCGGGCGCACGGTGGAAGAGCGGGTGGCGCACTCGCTGCACGCCTACTTCCTGCGGCCGGGCGATCCCTCCATCCCCATCCTATATAACGTGGACCGTATTCGGGACGGGCGCAGCTTCACCACCCGGCGCGTGGTCGCGATTCAGCACGGGCGCGCCATCTTCAACATGTCGGCCTCCTTCCAGATCGAGGAGCCGGGGCTCGAGCATCAGGCCGAGCCGCCGGATGTGCCCGACCCCGAGGATCTGCCCGGACGTCCCGAGCTGGCGGAGCAGTTCGCGCACGAGCTTCCAGCGCGAGTCGTGGACTGGCTCAAGCAGGAGCGCCCGATCGAGGAGCGTTACGCGGGCCCCGCCTACTTCTTCAAGCCCGAGAAGCAGCCTCCGAAACGGGAGATCTGGTTCCGCGCGTCGGGCCCTTTGCCCGACGCACTCGCACTGCACCAGTGCTTTCTCGCCTACGCCTCGGACTTCTCGCTGCTCGACACCTCCACCCTGCCGCACGCCGTCTCCTTCCTGGACGGCACGCTGCTCTCCGCCAGCCTCGACCACGCCATGTGGTTCCACCGACCCTTCCGCGCCGACGAGTGGCTGCTCTACGCGCAGGACAGTCCGTCCGCCTCCGGGGCACGCGGCTTCAACCGCGGCTCAATCTTCACGCGCGACGGCCGGCTGATCGCGTCCGTGGCTCAGGAGGGGCTGTTGCGAATCACCGAGCAGCAGCGCTGATCGGCCGCGGGCCGTCGAGGCGCCACTGGGGCAGCCCCGCGGGCTGATAGGTAAAGACGAGGGCACGTCGGCTGTGCGGGCTGCGGTTGCGGCGCGAGCCGTGCACGACGTCGCCGTGGAAGTAGATCAGTGAGCCCGCGGGAGCTTCGATCGGCAGCGGCGCCGAGCCGTCGAGCTGCTCGACGTCCGTGTAGAGCTTCCCCAACACCCCGCGGTCCTCCGCCTGGGGCAGGGCCCCGTGCAGGTGGCTGCCCGGGATCATCCAGAGACAGCCGTTGCCAGCGCTGGCGTCGTCCAGATACAGCTGGAGGCTGGCGAGCCGGTCGAGATGGTCGCAGCCGAAGGCCCAGTAGGGCGCGTCCTGATGCCAGGGAAAGGGCGCCCCCTGGGGGCGCTTGAAGTTGAGCTTGTCCGTGAACAGGCTCACGGCCTCCGCCCCGATCAGATCGCGCGCCGCCTGCCATAGACGGGGATCGTCGATCAGCGCGTCCAGCGCGGAATCCAGATGATGCACGGGCTCCATCGACCGAATCTCGCGCGAGCCCTCGGCCCACTCCCATTTAACGGTGCTGCCGAGCAGGTCCTGATAACGTCGGCCATCGATCCACTCGATCGGGGCGAGTCCGCGCTCGGCTTCCCGGTTGATGCACTGATGGATGCGCTCCACCGCCGCCCGCAGCTCCACCAGCTCCGCCTCGCGCAGTACTCCCGGCCGCACGAAGAAGCCCTGCTTACGGTACGCCTCGAGCTCCGTCGGTGTGGCTGCGTGGCTCATGCGGCCCCTCCCGGCGCGAAGCTTGAGACGCCGGGCCGGCGGGGTCAAGCCCGACCCAGGAGGGCGACCTCCAAGGTCGCCCGACGCGCGCAGGCGAGTTCAGCTCGCCGATAACGCGCTAGGACGGCTAGGCGCGTCCGCACCTAGTTGACCCGCGGCGCGGGCCCGGCGATTGTCTGTGCATGATTCTGGTCACCGGGGGCGCGGGCTTCATCGGGAGCAATCTGGTGAAGACCCTCAACGAGCGCGGCCGCACCGATGTGGTCGTGGTCGACGACCTGCGCAACGGCCACAAGTTCCAGAACCTGGTCGACTGCGAGATCCTGGACCTGATCGACAAGGACGCGTTTCTCGAGCGCATCGGGAGCGGCGCCCGCCTGCCCGAGCGTCCGGAGGTGCTCTTCCACCTGGGGGCCTGCTCGGACACCATGGAGTGGGACGGGCGCTTCATGCTGCGCACCAACTACGACTACTCGAAGCAGCTGCTCGCCTTCAGCTCCGAGCAGGAGATCCCGCTCATCTACGCCTCCTCGGCCTCGGTCTATGGCATGGGGCCGGTGTTTCGGGAGGAGCGGCCCTACGAGAAGCCGCTCAACATGTACGCCTACTCCAAGCTGCTCTTCGACCAGCACGTGCGACGCACGAACCCCGCCGGCCAGGTGGTCGGCCTGCGCTACTTCAACGTCTACGGGCCGCGCGAGGCACACAAGGGCGAGATGGCGAGCATCGCGTACAAGCTGCACCAGCAGCTGCTCGAGTCGGACCGCCTCCGCCTCTTCCAGGGATCCGACGGCTACGCCAGCGGCGAGCACCGCCGGGACTTCATCTGGGTAGGAGACGTGGTGCGGGTGACGCTCTGGTTCTGGGAGCACCCGCAGCAGCGCGGGATCTTCAACGTGGGCACGGGTCAGGCCCAGACCTTCAACGACATCGCCCGCGCCGTGATCGCGTACCACGGGCGCGGGGAGATCGAGTACATCAAGTTCCCCAACGCCCTAAAGGCACGCTATCAGAGCTTTACGCAGGCCGACATCAGCGCGCTGCGCAAGGCCGGCTACGACGCGCCCTTCCAGACGGTCGAGGAAGGCGTGCCCCTCTACCTGAAGTGGCTAGAGGGGCACGACCGCCCGTAGCTCAGCTTAATGTGCAGTGATCTCGATCTGACGCGGCTTCAGCTCCTCTCGCTTCGGGACGCGGATGGTCAGCACGCCGTGCTTGTAAGACGCCTCGGCCTGGGCCGCATCCACGTAGGACGGCAGCTCCAAAGAGCGTGAGAACTCCCCGCTCCAGCGCTCACGCAGGTACTCGTCGGCACCCACCGGCACGTCCGACTCGCGCTTGCCGCTGATGGTCAGCGTGCGCCCGCTGGACTCGATCGTCAGATTCTCCGCGGGAACGCCCGGCACTTCGAGCCGGATGACCAGGCCATCCTTGTCTTCCAGCACGTTCACCGGTGGAAATACGCCCCGACCGGAGGGAACCAGATCAAAAATCGGATCTATCCTTCTCGTAAGTGAGAACATCGTCATTTTCGCCTCCTGTCTTATTCAGCTCGCTTATTCAGCTCGCTGGCAAGCGGCAACCTAAGAACAGAATGGGCGGCGTCAAGCGCCCCTTCGGCTTCCTTTTGGACTAGAATCCGTGAGAGGGAATATGTCGACCGCGCCGTGCATTCGCTACCTGCGCGACTACATCGCCATTCCATCCGTGAACCCGATGCGGCGCAGCGACATCCCGCCCGAGATCGCGGGTGAGGCTCGCTATGCCGTGCACCTGCGCGAGCAACTGCGCGGACTCGGTCTGGACGCGGAGCTGGTCGGCCCAAAGGAGCGGCCCTCGGTCGTGGCCGAGGCGCGCGCGGCGGGCGCACGCGAGACCGTGCTGGTGGCCTCGCATCTCGACACCGTACCCGTCGACGGGATGGAGATCGATCCCTTCGACCCGCGGCTCGAGGGCGGACGCGTCTACGGGCGCGGTGCCTGCGACACCAAGGGCGGCATGGCGGCGCTGGTCGAGGCCCTGGGCCGCGTGCTGCCCCGCGGCACGCTCAGGTGCAACCTGGTGCTGGTGGGCGAGGCGGACGAGGAACTGAGCAGCATCGGTGCACACGCGGTGATGGAGCATCTCGGGGAGCGAAAGCCCGACTGGGTGCTGGCCACCGAGCCCACGGGTCTGCGCGTGGTCAGCCACCACAAGGGCGTCGCGCACGCGCGCCTGCATGCAACAGGAGTCGCCTGCCACGCCTCAAACCCGGGCGCGGGACGCAATGCCATTGTTGCGCTGGCGCGCGCGGTGCTGGCGCTGGACGAGCTCGCGCGCAAGCTCGGCCAGCGTCAGGATCCGAAGCTGGGCGCGGCCACGCTCTCGGTGGGTGTCGCCGGGGGCGGCAGCGCGGCCAACATCGTCCCCGACGAGGCCTGGCTGCTGCTGGATCGGCGCGTACTACCGGGAGAGGACCAGGAGAGCATCCAGGCCGAACTCGAGCGAGTGCTGCGCGAGCACCATATCTCCGATGTGAGCGTGGACTGGTGCAAGCTCGAGAAGGGCGCCCTGGCCACGCCCGCGGACCATCCCGCGGTGCAGCGCTGCCAGCGCGCCCTGGCCGAGGCAAGTCTCGCCACGGAGCCCGACATCGCCTCCTTCGGTACGGATGCCGGCATCTTCATCCAGTACGGCATCCCCGGGGTCGTGCTGGGACCCGGCTCGATCGAGCAGGCGCACAGCGCCTGCGAGTGGGTCGAGGCCCGCCAGGTCGAGCAGATGACGGAGCTGCTGGTAAAGATCCTCGAAGCAAGCTAGCGCGCTGCCTGCACGGTCCGGATGTCGTTCAGCAGGATGCGCCAGTCCAGAAAGCCGGCGCTGTAGACGTTCCTCACCGCACCCGTCCCATCCACCAGGAAGACCTTGAGCACGTGACGCAGCAGCGCGGACGGCTCACCCTCCGCGGTCGCGAGACGCACCGCATCCTGTCCGAAGTCCTGCATCACCGGCCGCAGCGCCCGCTCACTCGCCGCTGTGAGAAAACGCCAGTCACCTCGCGGCTGCATCAGCTCGCGCAGCTCAGACATACGCTCTGGTGTGTCGTGCTCGGGATCGAAGCTTACCGTCGCCAGGCGCACCTGCGCGGCCAGCTCCGGCCACTTGGCAAGCTCGCGGTCGAGGCGGCGCAGCACGGCGAGCGCCAGCGGACAGCCCGAGGCGTCCCCGCAGCCGCGATAGATGAAAGACACGACCCCGACCTGCGCGCTCCCGAGTCCGGGCAGCGGCGCCGGCCCTCCATCCTCCGCGACCAGCATGTGGTCCTCGACCCACGAGATGGGCGGAAGCTCGTAGCTGCCCGGAGCCGGAGGCTCGAAGAGCAGTGGCGGGTCGACCGTCGCGTTCGGGTGCGCGAAGTGAGCGGCATGCTCGCGCGC
>SMWZ01000104.1 GCA_004356455.1 Deltaproteobacteria bacterium | reverse complement strand
GGGAGCTTCTGGACCAGGTACGCGGTGTGCTGGTCCACGTAGCCCGCGTTGATTAGCTCGAAGCGGACTCCGAACTCCCGCTGCTTGAGGAGCTGCTCCAGGATCTCGACGTAGCTGACCACGCCGTAGAAGGGCGCCGTGGTGGACTCGCCGAGACACAGGATGCGGTACGCACCGTCGTGAGGGAGGCTCGGGCGGACGGACGCCGCCGGGGACGCGCCCAGCCTGCGCACCGAGGCGGCCGCCTGTAAGGAGACTTCGACGAGCAGGAAAGCCAGCCCCAGTCCCAGACCCAGCAGCAGGATCTTCTGGTGGATCTTCGCTGCCGGACGCGACGGCATCCGCGCAGGGTAGCCCCTTTTCTAGCCGAAGCGCGTCGCGATAATCCCTCAACGGGCCCGTCGAACCTGCTAGATTGTGAAAACCGCCCCGGCACGCAGTAGCCGTCTGTGAAGAGGAGCTCCCATGACCTCGGCAAAGCACGTGGATCCAGGGATCGACCGCGTCCGCCGCTCCTGTCCCATCTGTGAGGCGAGCTGCGGGCTCAGCATCGAAGTCGACCGCTCCGTAGGCAGCGTCCTCTCCATCCGCGGCGACGAGGAGGATCCCCGCAGCCTCGGCTACCTCTGCCCGAAGGCGTACGCGCTCAAAGGGGTCTACGAGGATAAAGATCGGCTTCGTCGGCCGTTGCGGCGCACGCGCGGCGGCTGGGAGGAGCTCGCGTGGGACGACGCCCTCGAGCTCGTAGGTACGCGCCTCCGCACGATCCGCGAACGGCATGGGAAGGACGCCATCGGCACCTACATCGGGAACCCCATCGGACACAGCATGAGTGGCCTGCTCTACGTGCCGATGTACGTACAGGCGCTCAACACCGAACGGCTCTTCTCGGCCGCGACCATGGACCAGCAGCCGAAGAACCTGAGCAGCCGCCTCGTTTTCGGCGATGAGTGGGCCATTCCCATTCCGGATATCGACCGAACGGACTTCCTGCTGATCCTGGGGGGAAATCCAATGATCTCCCAGGGAAGCCTGATGTCGGCGCCGAACATCCGGCGACGCTTCGAGGCGCTACGGGCGCGCGGCGGGCGCCTGGTGGTGGTGGATCCGCGGCGTAGCGAGACCGCCGAGCTGGCCGACCGACACCTGTTCATCAAGCCGGGGAGCGATGCCTTCTTTCTGTTCGCGTTGGTGAACACTCTCTTCGCGGAGGAGCTCGTTGCTCCGGGACGGCTTGCGGCCCTGAGCGATGGCATCGACAAGCTATGCGAGCTCGCGGCGTCCTTCACGCCGGATGCGGTCGCTCCCGTCACGGGGATCGACCCCGACCTCACGCGGACGGTCGCACGCGAGTTCGCGGCAGCTGCGCGCGCGGCCTGCTACGGACGCATCGGAACCTGCACACAGGAGTTCGGGACGCTCGCAAGCTGGCTCGTGGATGTGGTGAACTTCCTCACCGGCAATTTGGATCGCGCCGGGGGGGCCATGTTTCCGCGTCCCGCCACGGGCCAGTCGGAGCCGCACATCCATGACGGCTCGCCGCTGCCCTACGCGCGCTGGCGTTCACGGGTACGAGGATTCCCGGAGTACGGCGGACAGCTTCCCGTTGCGGTGATGGCCGAGGAGATGGAGCGCGCCTCTGCGGGCGAGGAGCGCATCCGCGGCTTCATCACCGTGTGCGGCAATCCCGTTCTCTCGACGCCCAACGGCGGCCGCCTGCGCCGCGCCCTGGAAGAGCTCGAGTTCATGGTCTCGATCGACATCTACCTGAACGAGACCACGCGCCACGCGGACGTGATCTTGCCCACCACCACCCAGCTCGAACATACGAACTACGACTTTCTGTTTCAGGGCACGTCCGTGCGGAACATGGCGCGTTGGTCGCCGCGGGTCTTCGAGCCGCCGCCCGAAGCAAAGGACCTGGGCTGGGTTCTGCTGGAGGTGGCGGCGCGCGCGAACGGCACGACGGCGGAGAACCTCGACGAGCTGCTCTTTGCCGGGATGTTGGCCACCTGGGTCGGCAAGCCCGGGAGCCCATGCGAACACCTGACCCCCGAAGAGGCGCGCAAGAAGCTCGGCAGCGAGCGCACGCCCGAACGGCTGCTCGATCTCATGCTGCGCGCCGGACCCTATGGCGACCACTTCGATGCTGCGGCCGAGGGCCTTTCCCTGGCGAAGATCCAGCAGGTGCCTCATGCCATCGATCTCGGTCCGCTGGAGCCGCGACTTCCCGGAATGCTGCGGACCGAGGGCCAACGGCTGAATTGGGTGCACGAGATTCTGGTCGACGACGTGGAGAGGCTACGGTACGCGCTGGCCGACCGAGCCAGCGATGACCGCATGCTGCTCATCGGACGCCGTCAGCTGCGCAACATGAACTCGTGGCTGCACAACGTCTACGTGCTGGCCAAAGGCCGCCCGCGCTGCACCCTGCTGGTGCACCCAAAGGACGCCGAGCGCCTGAACCTACGGGATGGGGAGGAGGCGGAAATTCGCGCCCGCACGGGAATCGTCACGGCTCGGGTGAGGTGCAGCGACGAGATGATGCCCGGTGTGGTGAGCCTTCCTCACGGCTTCGGCCATACTGACGCGAAGACCCGCCTCTCGGTGGCAAACACGAAACAGCCCGGCGCGAACTCGAACTAGCTCTGCGACGACCTGCTCATGGACCTGCCCTCGGGCACGAGCGTTACGAACGGAATTCCGGTCGACCTGAAGCCCCTCTAAAGAGACTTCTCTTTCCTTTCGTCCTCGTAGACCACGATCCCGAGGTGCTTGTTGGCCACGACGATGCCGATGCGGAGGATCCCGCGGATCTCGATCTCCTGCCCCTTGAAGGGCACGCGGTTGCGCGGCTTGACCCAGAGCTGACCCGTGCCGTCATCGATCTTCACGAGACTCTGGCCCAGCACGGGGATTGCGTAGGTCTGCACGACCTTTCCTCTCACGACCACGTGCTGCCCGCTGTAGTGGCTGGGAGCAGCCGCGATCTGGCGGATCTTCAGCGTCGAGCTGCAAGCTCCCGCCGCCAGCAAAGCGACGGCAACGAGAGACAGGAGAGGAGAGGTTCGTCCTTTGAGCTTCAGCATGGGATACCTCCGCCCTTCCGCCCGGGCGATTACCTTTCGTCGGCGCACGGCCCCTTCCACTTCAGCTCCACAAGTGGGGTTTCACAAGCGCTTCCCTCATTACGCAGTGATCTGAGGAACTCCCCCCGGGGGCAGTTCATTAGCCCGAGGTGTGCGTGATCGCGGCGCGGAGATTAGCTGCCGATCAGCTGCTCGATGTGCTGGGAGAGCTTCGCCTTGTTGGCCGGAGGGCCGACGAGGGACTCGGAGACCTCACCATTGCGCATGAAGAGCAGGGTCGGGATAGAGCGCACCTGGAACCTGGCGGCCAGCGACGGATTCGCTTCCACGTCCACCTTGGCCACCAGCAAACGCTCGCCGTACTCGCCCGCGAGCTCCTCGATCATGGGTGTCAGCCGACGGCAGGGTGCGCACCACTCCGCCCAGAAGTCGATCAGCACGGGTTTCTGCGACTTGAGCACCTCGTCCTCGAAGTTCGCGTCGGTCACGTCAATAACTTTCATCTCGGACGATCTCCCCCAGTTCCAGTGCGAGAGCATACAGGCTGCCCCGCTCGTCTGCATTGGCTGAGATGCACAGGTAGGTCGGATGGTTTCCCGAGCGCACGAGCGCGGTCGCGGCACGGAAAGCGTCCTGCTCCGTCGCGCCGATCAGGAGCCCGCCGCCTGGGGGCGGTCCGTCCGTCAAGCCCGGGCTCGGAGCCGGAGGCTCGGCGTCCGGGCGGGCGGCGTTGACGAGCTCGAGCTGCCCGTCGCGCACCAGTGCCAGGGCCTGCTCGAGCGAGACCACGGCAAAGGAGCTCTGCGGCAGCGGGCAGCCGAGGCGGAGCAGCAGCAGGGCCCACAGGGTGCCGGACGAATGCCGCCGCATGTGGTGGGATTCTGACCCTCAGGCGGCGAGGACCGCTTGCCTCCGCAGCGGAGGACGGCGAAAATGGGGTTGCGGGCGCGTCGGAGCCCAATCCGCTGCCGGGGGTTGTGCGGCAGCGGAACGCACAGCGCCCCAGCGGCGAGGCCGCGGCCCGCCGCCCGAGGGACATGGAATGGGCCGAATTCGTTTGCTCGAGGGAGACATCTGTCGGGAGGAGGTCGACGCGATCGTGAATGCCGCCAACACCGAGCTCAAGCTGGGAACGGGTGTGGCCGGTGCGATCCGGGAGCAGGCCGGTCCGGCCGTGCAGGAGGAGTGCGACGGGCTCGCTCCGGTGGCCGTGGGCGAGGCCGTGCTGACGGGAGCCGGCAGGCTTCCCGCCCGCCACGTCCTCCACGCCGCCAGCATGGAGCTGGGGGGCCGGACGACCGAGGAGGCGCTGCGTGCCAGCACGCGCCGCTGCCTGGAGCTCGCCCGCGAGCACGAGCTCCGATCCATCGCCTTCCCGGCGCTTGGGACGGGGGTCGGAGGCCTCTCGCTTCAGCGTTGCGCCGAGATCATGCTCGAGGAGGCCCGACAGCACCTCGATGGGGAGACCTCCGTCGAGGATATCCGCTTCGTGCTCTTCGGAGAGCCCGCCTATCGCGTCTTCGAGGACGTCGACGACGCCCGCCGCATCCTGGCTCAGATGGAGAAGCTGCGACAATGAGACTGCGATGACCCACCTGACCTACGAGCTGGCGGCGCTGCTCTACCTGGCCGCGGGCACGCTGGGCGCGCTGGCTCGCACGCGCCCGCGCGCGGCGGGCGGGATGGTGGGTCTGCTCGCCCTCGGTGCCGGGCTTCACGCCGTGGGCTTCATCGGCCTCCACCGTCAGACGCCGCCCGTGTCGCTCGAGAGCTTCCCCGCCGCGCTCTCCCTGATCGCGTGGCTGATCGTCGTGGCCTACCTGCTGTGTCTGCGCATGTTCCCGATCCGCTCGGTGGGAGTCTGGGTGGGCGCTGCGGCGGGCCTCGTCACGCTGGCGGCGGACGCGGCGCTGCGCTGGCTGAGCCCCGCAGCTGCGGGCCCCCACAGCGGCGGCACCTGGTCCCATGCCCACGTGCTGCTCTCGGCGGGAGGTTTCAGCCTGCTGGCTCTCGCAAGCCTGGCCGGCCTCGCCTACCTGGCCAAGGAGCGGCAGCTCAAGCATAAGCGCTGGCCTCGCCTCGGGCTCCCCTCCCTGGAGGGGTTGGACCGCTTCGAGCATCTGAGCCTGAGCCTGGGCTTTCCGCTGCTGACGCTGGGCGTGATCTCGGGCTTCGTGTGGGGCGCGGACCGGGGCGTCAGTCCCTGGACCGGCCACAGCCTGTGGCTGCTGGGCGCGTGGGCGGTCTATCTCCTCCCCGTCGGCCTGCGGGTGGTGCGGCGCCAACACGGCCACCTGCCGGCGCGCGGCGTGGTGCTGGGCTTCGCCCTGCTGGCCTTCTCGTACGTGGGCATCCGTCTATTGGGGGCGGTCGCATGAACGTGGTGCTCGTCGGTCTCAGCCATCACACCGCGCCTGTGGCCATACGCGAGCGCTACGTGGTGGCCGAGTCCGCGCTCAGCGGCCTGAATGAGAAGCTGGTCCGCGGCTCCGACATCGATGAGGCGGCTCTGATCTCCACCTGCAACCGGACCGAGGTGCTGGCGGTCTCACGCTCCCCCGAACGCGCCCTCGAGCACCTGCTGGACTTCCTGCGGTACGAGCTGGGGGATGGAAGCGCGAGCGTCGCCCACGTCTACGAGCTGCGCGATGCCGACGCGGTGGCGCACCTCTTGCGCGTGGCGGCGAGCCTCGACTCGATGGTGCTGGGCGAGGCCCAGATCCTGGGTCAGGTCAAGGCGGCGTATCGCGCCGGGGTGCAGGGGCGGAGCGTGGGTCCGATTCTCAACCGGCTCTTCCAGAGCGCCTTTCGCGCGGCCAAGCGCGTTCGCAGCGAGACCGGCCTGGGTGCGTCCCCGGTCTCGCTGGCCAGCATCGGCGTCCAGCTCGCGTGCGAGCTGTTTGAGTCGCTGGCGGGGAAGAAGGTGCTGCTGCTGGGGTCGGGTGCGATGGCGGAGTCCGCCCTGCGAGGTCTGCAGGAGGCGGGGGCGGAGAGCGTCGCGGTCCTGAGCCGCACGCCCGAGTCGGCGCTGCGGCTGGCGCGGCGTTTTGCCGGGCGCTCCGCTGGACTCGATGCCCTGGACGAGGAGCTCTCGGCCGCCGCCGTGGTGCTGTGCTCGCTTCAGGTCGAGCGACCGCTGCTGGGGCGCGCGCAGCTCGAGGGTCCCATGCGGAGGCGCCAGGGCCGACCCCTGCTGATCGTCGACCTCGGCGTCCCACGCAACGTGGAGCCCAGCGTCAACACCCTCAAGGATGTCTACCTCTACGACCTGGACGACCTCGAACGGGTGGCGGAGCGCGGGCGCGCTCAGCGTGGCGCGGCGCTCGAGGCGGCGCTGGCGATCCTGGCCTCCGAACGCGACCGTTTCGAGGCCTGGCGTGCTCAGCTTCCCCTGGTGCCCACGATCCGTAAGCTTGTGCAGTACGCCAACGAGCTGGCCCGGAGCGAGGCCCGGCGCGCTGCGTCGGGCGCGACGGGATCGGAGGCCTCGCCGGAGGTGCTCGAGCGCATGGCTGAGAGGATCGTGGCCAAGCTGCTGCATCAGCCGCTCCGGCGACTTCGGGCGGAGACCGAGCTGGCAGGTGGGCTTTACTACGCCGACGCCGCGCGCCGGCTTTTCGGGCTCGAGTTGGAGGACGACGAGGAATGAAGACGCTTCGCCTCGGCACACGTGGCAGCGAGCTGGCGATCGCGCAGGCGGATCGGGTCGCCACACTGCTGCGAGGACTGGGCCACGAGGTGGCGCTGGTGAAGATCGAGACCAGCGGGGACCGGCTCAAGGGTCCGATCTCGACGGAGGGTGGCAAGGAGCTGTGGCTGCGCGAGATCGAGCGGGCGCTGCTCGACGGCACGATCGACCTCGCCGTGCACAGCGCCAAGGACATGCCTGTGGAGCTCGCGGACGGGCTCACGGTGGGCGCCTACCCCGAGCGCGAAGACCCGCGCGACGTCTTCATCGGTGCGCCGGGCCGGCGCTTCGCGGCCCTGCCGCCTGGCAGCCAGGTAGGGACGGGCAGCCTGCGGCGGATCGCGCTGCTCAAGTCCTTGCGTCCGGACCTCGAGAGCGTGCCTATTCGTGGCAATGTGACCACGCGCCTGGCCAAGATCGAGAGCATGGGCCTGGACGGCGTCATCCTGGCAGCCGCGGGTCTGGTGCGGCTGGGTCTGGACGAGCAGATCCTGGACCCGCTCGATCCCGAGCGCTATGTGCCGGCCGGCGGGCAGGGTGCGCTCGCGGTCGAGGTGCGTATCGACGATGAGGACGTGCAGCAGATCGTGTCGCAGATCGAGGACAGCGATGTGGCCGCGCAGGTCCGGGCGGAGCGTGCCTTTCTGTTCGAGCTCGGCGCCGGCTGTCATACCCCGGTAGCCGTGCATGCAACCATCCACGGCGTGCGTCTCAGGGTGCGGGCGCTGGTGCTTTCCATCGACGGCCAGCAGCGCATCGAGGGCTCGGCGGAGGGGGAGCTGCGCGCGCCGGAAACCCTGGGTGTGGCCTTGGGCCGCGAGCTGTTGCAACGCGGTGCGCGCCGCATCCTCGAGACCCAGGGGTGAGCGGACGCGTCGTACTGGTGGGCGCGGGACCTGGCGATCCCGATCTGCTTACCCTACGCGCTGCGCGCGAGATCCGCGCAGCCGAGGTCCTGCTATATGACGCGTTGATCCCGACGGCCATCCTGGAGCTGGCGTCGTCCGACTGCGAGCGCATCGACGTCGGCAAGCGCGGCGACGGCTCGAGGGGCGTGCCCCAGGATCAGATCGCCGAGCTACTGCTGAGCAAGGCGCGTGAGGGTCGTTACGTGGTGCGCCTCAAGGGTGGAGACCCGTTCGTGTTCGGGCGCGGCGGGGAGGAGGCGAGCGTGCTCGCCGAGGCGGGCATCCCCTTCGAGGTGGTCCCGGGCATCAGCTCCATCCTGGCGGCGCCCGCCTACGCGGGCATTCCTGTGACGGACCGCCGCTTTTCATCCTCGGTGGCGGTGATTACGGGTCACCGTGGCAAGAGCGAGGAGGACCGGCGCATTGATTGGGAGGGTCTGGCGCGCAGCGCGGATACGCTGGTCATCCTGATGGCCACCGCCTGGATCGAGAACATCGTGGAGCGCGTGCTCCGCGCTGGACGCGACCCGGAGACCCCCGCGGCCGCCATCGCGAGCGGTACCACGCCT
>SMWZ01000103.1 GCA_004356455.1 Deltaproteobacteria bacterium | reverse complement strand
CGGGAGCTTCGATGGCACTTGAGGTGATCGGGGCCGGCCTGGGGCGCACCGGAACGCTCTCCCTCAAGGCCGCGCTCGAGCGAATCGGGTACGCGCCCTGCTACCACATGATCGAGGTCCTCGCCGCACCGGGGCGGGGGCGGCACTGGCTCGAGCAGACGCAGAGCGGCTCCCCCGACTGGGACGCGATCTTCCAGGGGTATCGGGCCACGGTCGACTGGCCGGCAGCGGCCTTCTGGCGCGAGCTGGTCGCACGCTACCCCGACGCGAAGGTCCTGCTGTCGCTGCGCGACGCCGACCGCTGGTACGACAGCATGATGAATACCATCTACCTTGTGATGACGCAGGGGCCCCCGGAGCGGGCGCCCGAGGCCCTCCACGACTTCCACAGAATGGTGTACGCGCTGATCTTCGAGCGGACCTTCGAGGGCCGCCTCAAAGATCGCGCCCATGCCAAGCGCGTATTCGAGGAGCACAACCAGGCCGTGATCGATGCGATTCCGGCCTCGAGACTGCTCGTCTACCAGCCGGGCGACGGCTGGGAGCCCATCTGCCGCTTCCTCGATGTGCCCGTGCCGGACGAGGACTTCCCGCACCTAAACGACACGGCGTGGTACCGTGCACGCACGGGGCTCCCGGCGATCGAGCCGCAGCGCTGACGCAGGGGTCCGCCAGTCCGCGTCGTTGCGGGTTCGGGGCCTCACAGCGACGCGGCGATCAGTGTCGAGAGCGCGATGCCCAGGACCGCGGCGACCAGAGCGATCGGAAGCTGTGTCCGCACATGGTCCATCAAGTCGCAGCCCGTGAACATGCTCGAGAGGATGGTCGTATCGGAGATCGGCGAGCACTGGTCGCCGAAGACCGCTCCACCGAGCACGGTGCCGAAGCAGACGGAGACGAAGGTCGGATCGGGGTTGAGCGCGTACGCCAGCGGCATCGCGATCGGGAACACCACCGCGTAGGTCCCCCAGCTGGTCCCGGTCGAGAAGGCGATGATCATGCAGATCAGGCCGAGCAGGGCCGGCAGGGCCACGAAAGGAACCGCGTCTCCGACCAGCGTGACGACGAATCCGGCCGTGTCGAGCGCACCCGCGACCTCCTTCAGCGTCACGGCGAGCGCGAGCACGATCGCGCCGATGGTCATGCTCTGACAGCCGTGCACGAAGGCCGTCATGATTCGTCGGAGCCGCATACCGCGCAGCCTGGCGACGAGCATGGCCGACAGGACCGCGCTCAGAAACGCCTCGTTGATCCGGAAGGCCCCGTACACCACGTAGGGCACGATCGCGATCGACAGCAGGACCCCGATCGGGACGACGAAATCCGCGAGGCTCGGCGAGTAGGCGGGTGCCCCGCCCACCGCATCGCTCGACGCGGGCGCCTCGGAGGCCAGCATCGGCTCCGCCTCGGGCGCATCGAGGGCACCGGTTTCGCGAGACCGGATCCGGGCCCGCTGCATCCTCGCGCCGATCCAGGGGAGCCAGCCCAGAGCGAACAGCAGCGTCGAGAGCACGGCCAGCAGCGCGTAGAAGTTGTACGGGATCGAGCCGATGAAGAATTCGTACGCCCGCTGCTCCGTCGGGATGAGCGGAATCGTGCCTGCCACGAGTCCCGCGACGTAAAGCGGCCAGGCGTTGAACGGAATCAGGGTGGCGATCGGGGACGCGGTCGAATCCACGACGTAGGACAGCTCCTCGTGGCTCACGCGGTAGCGATCCGTGACCGGCTTCACGGTGGTTCCGGCGAGCACCGTGCTCACGGTACCGCCCTGGTGGAAGAGCACGCCCACAAGCCAGCCGAAGAAGAGCGCGGATTTCGGACCCCGCGCGATCTTTCCGCCGACCGTCTCCGCGAAGTGGCGCGCACCGCCTGTGGCCCCCCACATGCCAACGAGCCCACCCAGACACCAGAGATAGATGATCAGAATCTGCGCGAAGGAGGCCGAGCCGATGGCCGGCAGGAGAAACCGCGAAACGATGTTGAGGTCCTCCCAATCACCCGTGCGCGCGGCCAGGACCAGGCCGCCGCACACGACGCCGGCGAAGAGAGCGAGAATGACCTGGCGGGTTGCGAAGGCCAGTACGATCGTCACCGCCGCGGGCAGAATCGAAAGCCAGCTGGGCTCCACACCCTCGAGCATGGTCCCTACTGTAGCCGACAGTTTGTCGGATGCGCGCAAGGACGAGACCTTCTGGGGCTTTGGCTACGGCTCGCTCGTCTGGCGACCCGCGTTGCCCCACCTGCGACGAGTGTTTTCCCGAAGCGGGTCCACTTCAGGAGCTGTCAGGCTGGATTCGAACCAGCACGTCCTCGCGAACACCAACTCCTGAGGCTGGCGCGTCCACCAATTCCGCCAGCTGGGCGCGCTGCGGGAGCAGCGGGCGCCAGCGGAGCGCTCCGGTCAGTAGCAAGCCTGGCGATCCCAGTCGGACTAGCCGTTGGCCCCTGTTCGGAGGCCGTCCTCGGTCGCCTCGATCTCCAAGCTGACCCGCTCCCAGTCCCGGTACAGCTCGTTCAGTGCCTGCTCCTGCTCCCTGCGTGCCGTTCGCAGCTCCCGCATCTTCTCCCCGTCCCGGGCAACCCCCGGATCCGCAGTCTTCCAGTCGAGGGCCTCGATCTGCTGCTCGGTCGTCTCGATCTCCGCCTCGAGCTCGTGCACCCGTTGGCGCAGCTTGCGCAGCTGCCGTTCCTGCTCGCGGGACGCACGCCCGCCCCCTCGCTTGGCCCGAGGCTCCGGGATCGGGTCGGGCTCGCTCGTCTCTCGCGACCTCACCTCTTCTGCTTCAAGCCTGCGGATGTAGTCGTCGTAGTCACCCACGAAGTGCCGGACGCGCGCCGCACGCTCTCCGCGCGTGATCTCGATCACCTTGTTTGCGAGCGCGTTGATGAAGAGCCGGTCGTGGCTCACGAAGAGGAGCGTGCCGGAGTAGTTCGCCAGCGCGTCCATCAAAACGTCGCGCGCCTCGATGTCGAGGTGGTTCGTGGGCTCGTCCAGCACCAGGAAGTTCGCCCGTTGGAGTAGGAGCTTGGCCAGTGCGAGGCGCGCGGTCTCTCCGCCCGACAGGACCGACACTTTTTTCTGGACGTCGTCGCCCGAGAACAGAAAGGCACCCAAGAGACTGCGTAGCCGCGGGACGTCGCGCGTCTGGGCATCCGCCTCCATTTCTTCCAGCACCGTGCGGTCTCGCTGCAGGGCGTCCAGCTGATGCTGCGCATAGAAGGCGGTGCTCACGTTGTGGCCGCCCTCGCGTGTTCCGGTGTCCACCGGCAGGACCCCCGCCACAAGCCGAAGGAGCGTGGACTTGCCAGCCCCGTTCGGACCTACCAGCGCGATGCGCTCGCCCCGTCGAATCTCCAGGTCCAGGCCTTCGTACACCAGATGATCGGCGTACGCCTTGCGGACCTGCTCCAAGCGCAGCACGAGCTCCCCCGAACGCACCGCGCTCTCGAGGCGCACGCGCATGGACTTCTGGCGGACCGCGGTCTCGAGCCCGTCTCGCTCGGCGCGCAGCTTTTCGAGCGCGATCTTGCGACTCCGGGCCTGAGTCGCCTTGCTGGCCTTGGCCCCGAAGCGCTCAACGAACTGCTCCATGTGCGCGATCTGGTGATCCAGGTTTCTGCGTCGAGCAGCGCTCCCCTCGAGTCGTTCGGCCTTCTGCAACAGGTAGGCGCTGTAGTTCCCGCGGTAGAAGAGCAGTCGCCCCGCTTCGATCTCCGCGATGCCAGTGGCATGCCGATCGAGGAAGGTGCGGTCGTGAGAGACGACCAGCACGGCCCCGGGGTAGCTAGCGAGCACGCCCTCGAACCAGCGGATCGAGGGCAGGTCGAGGTGGTTCGTCGGCTCGTCGAGCAGCAGCACCTCGGGCCGAGCCAGGAGCAGCTTGGCCAGCTCTACCCGCATGAGCCAGCCGCCACTCAGGCTGCGCAGTGGCTGCTCCCACATCTCGGGAACCAGCCCCAGCCCGACCAGCGTTCCGCGCAGCAGTGCCTCGGCCTTGAAGCCTCCCGCGCGTTCGAACGCGTGGCGCACGTCGTCATAGCGCGATGCCAGCTCGCCGGAAACGGCCTGCCCTCCCGCTCCGAGCCGCGCCATCTCGTCCTCGATCGCACGCAGCTCCCGCTCGAGCGCCAGGATCGGCTCCTGGGCGGTCCGGACCTCGTCGATCACCGGGCGCTCCGAGCCGGTCTCGACCTCCTGCTTCAGGTACCCCAGCCGCGCCTGCTTGCGCAGGTGAATGCGTCCATCCTCGAGGACCTCTTGCCCTGCCAGCAGGCGTAGCAACGTGGTTTTTCCGGAGCCGTTGCGGCCCACAAGGCCGATCCGGTCATCGGGTCGCAGGTGGAGGTTGACCCCGCTGAGGAGCTCGCGCGCGCCGTAGCTCTTGCTGAGTCCTTCGATCCGCAGCATCGCTGTTCCATCCGCTTGATGGGCGGGCGAGGTTACGGGGGGTCCGGTCTGGTTGCAAGAGATCGGCGACCGTCAGGGGATTCCGTCTCGCTCAGGCCTCGGTGGCGAACGGGCCCAGCTTCCGTCGTCGAAGCTCTTCGGTCATGATCTCGATGAACTTCTGGTTCCTGAGCAGGACGAGCGGCAGCAGCGCGATGTAGCCCCGCGGCAGCTTCGGGCTCTCCTCCCAGCATCGTAGCTGCTGGTACGGCCGCGAGGCGAATGCGTGATGCTCGGCGTGGCGCGACAGGCCCACCAGCGCGTAGAGGGTGAACCAGGAGTCGGTGTCCCAGGAGTCGATCGGCCGAACCTTCTGGCCGGAACGCGTCAGGCCCCAGTGCTCGATGTAGTTCACGTACTCGAGCAGCGTCATCGCGCGCCAGGCCTGCAGTAGGAACATGACGAACGCGGCGGCGCCGAAGATGGCCAGCATCGCAAAGGCCAGCGCCCACTCGGCCGCCAGGCCGTGCAGGACGCGACTGCGGAGGATGCGCGGATCCCAGAGCCTCATCGCGGGGTCGCCCAGCCGCGTGGTCTCCAAGCGCCAGGCGCTCCTGAACTGCGCCGGCAGAGTCCGGCGGTAGAACGCCCAGAAGCGCTCGCCAAAGCGCGCGGTCGCCGGATCTTCGGGAGTGCCCACGCGCACGTGATGACCGCGCACGTGCTCGGTGTAGAAGTGCTCGTACATCACCGTACACAGGATGGCGCGGCCCAGCAGCTGGAGGTGTCTTCGGGGACGGTGGATGAGCTCATGGGCCACCACAATGCCCGAGAAGCCCGAGTTGGCCCCGACCATCACCAGCGTCATGAACGCGTCCATCGAGAGCAGGCTCTGCTGCGCGAACAGACGTCCCAGCAGCAACAGGTTCACGAAGTGGAGCCCCACGAGCAGAAAGAGCAGCGAATCGAAGGGCCAGCGCGCCAGACCCGGAAGCGGCTGGCGTAGCTCGCCGTGCGATCGCTGGTCGGCGACCTCGATCAGGAGCAGTGGCAGCACCCAGAGGAGCGCGATGTACCAGGCATGGGGCCCCGTCACCAGGAAGCTGAAAGACAGGAGCGGGAGCGTGAGGCACAGCAAGTGTAGGGTCCAGAGCCGCGCGGTCTCGAGCGCGGTCGGGCGGAGGCGAGAGTCTGCAGCATCCATGGCGGGCACCGCAGACATTATGCCATGCGTTTGGGCTCCCACTAGCGGCCCTGGCGCGAGAGCAGCTAGAGCAGGAGCCCACCTTCCGGAGCGACCTCGATAAAGAGAGCAGCATCGCAAAGGTCGAGCCACGCGTGGCCGAGTACAAGTGCGACCCCGTCCGCCCCGGTGGGACCTCGCCCGATTGGATGCTGCATGAGATACTCCGGCGAGGATCAACAGGGAGGGAGTGATGGCGACCTCGACGAACGCACAGAATCTCGATGTCGCCCGGCTTTCGGGCTCTCTCGGAGCCGAGATCCGGGGGATCTCGCTGGAGCAGGTGGGCCCGGCCGAGGCCGACGTGATCAAGTCCCTCTTGATCGAGCACCTCGTGCTGTTCTTCCCGGATCAGCATCTGACGCCGGAAGCGCACATCGCGTTCGGGCGGCACTTCGGCAAGCTCGAGGGGCACCCGAACGTGGTCGGCTCGTCCGAGCTACAGGAGCTCTTCGAGCTGCGGGCCTCGAGGGGTGCCATCGCGGACGAGTGGCACAGCGACCTTACCTGCCAGCCGCAGCCCTCGGTGCTGGCGATCCTCAATATGCTGAAGTGTCCGTCGGTCGGCGGCGACACGCTGTGGGCAAATATGTATAAGGCGTACGAGGAGCTCTCGCCGCCCTTCCAGGAGCTCTGCGAGGGCCTGACGGCGCTGCATGACGCCCAGCCGCACGGGAAGCCGGAGAACATGTCGGTTCATCCGGTCGTCCGCGTGCACCCGGTCACGAAGCGGAAGTCGCTGTTCGTGAACCAGCACTTCACGCGGCGCATCGTCGAGCTCAGCCACGAGGAGAGCGAAGTGCTGCTGCGACATCTCACACGCTGGGCCTCGAACCCGCGCTTCACGGCCCGCTATCGCTGGAGCGCCGGCACCATCGCGATGTGGGACAACCGCTGCACCCAGCACTTCGTCCTCGACGACTTCGACGAGGAGCGGATCATCCAACGCTGTACCGTGATGGGGGACGAGCCCGAGGCCGCGCGCCCGCCGCGCTGGGAGCCCTATGTCACCAGCGGCGCCCCGGGTGCCGGCGGCCGCCACGACCGCCAGCTGAAGGCGTATCTCGCAAATCAGGCGGGATCGCGATAGGCTCCTCAGGGGCCGGCTGACCGAGGACCACGGTCCGCACGGTGCGTGCCATACTCCCGGGCGCGGCCTCCTCGTGGGTTTGACTCTCGGGCGGAGTCGAGCCGGTTCGCGCCTGCGGGCTGTCGTGCTGTAACGGGAGAATTTCAATGAAACTTTCGGATATCGACCTGAACGATCTCGACACCTTCGAGAAGGGTCCGCCCCACGACCAGTGGAAGCTCCTTCGAAACGAGGCGCCGGTCTTCCGCCACGCGGGTGCTCCTGGGGAGGAAGACTACTGGTGCATCACGAAGTACCACGACCTGAAGTCGATCTCCAAGGATCCCGAGGGCTACTCGTCCGAAGAGAAGTCCGCGCTGACGCGGGACCCCAATCCGGAGTCCCTGGTTGGCCTGCGGCAGATCATGCTCAACATGGATCCGCCCCGGCATCGCCAGTACCGAGCCATCGTGAACAAGGCCTTCACGCCGCGCATGATCGACGGCCTAATCGTGGCTGTGGACCAAATGGTGGACCGGATCATCGATAACGTCTGTGAGAAGGGCGAGTGCGACTTCGTCGAAGATCTCGCGGCCCCCCTTCCCATGGGCGTGATCTGCGAGATGATGGGCGTCCCCGAGGAGGACCGAAAGGCCATCTACGAGCTCGGAAACAAGATGGTGGGATTCGACGATCCCGAGTACAACCCGGATGGTCCCAGCCTCATGGATGGCGATCTCTCCACCGCCTCGGTCGAGATGTTCATGTACGCCGGGAAGCTGAAAGAACGCTACAAGAACAGCTCGGAGCAGAACCTCGCCACCGCCCTCCTGAAAGCCGAGGTCGACGGTCACAAGCTTAGCGAGATCGAGTTCAACTCCTTCTTCATGCTGCTGGCCATCGCGGGCAACGAGACCACGCGAACCGTCACGACGAACGGCATGTGGGATCTGATTCGCAATCCGGGTGAGCGCGACAAGCTCATCAAAGACCCGTCGCTGATTCCCACCGCCGTGGAGGAGATTCTGCGCTTCAACCCGGCGGTGATCTCGTTTCGGCGGACGTCCATGAAGGATCAGGTACTCCGGGGCACCGAAATCAAGGCAAACGACAAGGTCATCCTTTGGTATCACGCAGCGAACCGCGATGAAGAGGTCTTCGACAATGTCGACACCTTCGACGTCACCCGAGACCCGAACCCGCACCTCTCGTTCGGCATCGGCGAGCACTTCTGCCTGGGCGCGAACCTTGCCCGCATGGAGCTTCAGAAGATCTTTGCGGGTCTCATGAAGCGCCTGCCCGACATCGAGCTGGCCGCCGAGCCGCGGCGACTGCGCTCCAACTTCATCAACGGGGTAAAGGAGATGCGCGTGAGCTTCACCCCTACGGCAAAGTCTTCGGCCTGAGCGAACGCGTCCGCTCCGATGTCGGCCAATCTACCCCCGACCTACCACAAAGCGGAGGAGCGCTACCGGGCGGCGAGCACCCACGCAGACAAGTCGGCCGCGCTCGAGGAGATGCTGCGGCTCATCCCCAAGCACAAGGGGACGGAGAAGCTGCAGGCCTCGCTCAAGTCGCGCATCTCGAAGCTCAGGCGGGAGCCGGCGCAGAAGGCAAGCACCCGATCACTCAGCCACTCCATTGCCCGGGAGGGCGCCGGGCAGATCGCTCTCGCGGGTCCACCCAACGGTGGCAAGTCGTCCCTGGTGGCCCGACTCACGCATGCGACGCCGAAGGTCGCGGACTATCCCTTCACCACGCGCGAGGCGGTGCCGGGGATGATGCCCTTCGAGGACACGGCTTTCCAGCTGGTCGACCTGCCTCCGCTCTCGGACGAGCACATCGAGCCGTGGGTCTTCGATCTGGTCCGCGCCGCCGACCTGATCTGGATCGTCGTGGAGCAATCGAACTCCCTGGACGGCCTGGAGGCGACCGTGCGGCTGCTGGGGTCGAAGCACCTGCAGGCGGTTCCGTGGGGGACGACGCCCAGCGACAAGGGCACAGGGTGGGTGCGGAAGCGAGCGCTGCTGGTCGTGACCGGGGCGGATCAGCCCGAGAGCGCCGAAGATGTTGAGATCCTGCGGGAGCTGTTGCCGCACCCCTGGCCGATCTTCCCCGTCTCCACGGTGGACGGACGCGGCGTCGACGAGCTGAAGCGGGCCTGCTTCGAGGCGCTCGAGATCATCCGCGTCTACACGAAGAAGCCGGGCAAGCCCACGGAGCGAGAACGGCCCTTCACGCTGTCACGCGGCGCGACGGTGCGCGATCTGGGAGAGACCATTCACAGGGAGCTGGTGGAGGAGCTCAAGTCGGCGCGCGTCTGGGGGGAGGGGCTTTTCGACGGACAGACCGTCCAGCTTGAACACGTTCTCTCGGATGGGGACGTGGTCGAGCTTCACATGTGAGCCCAGACATCACGGGCCCACCGCTGTACGGTTCGAGCGCGAGCTGCGCGCCTAGCTCGAGTGTGGCCTATCCCCAGGACTCGAAGCGGCTGACGCGATCGACGGCGAACCCTAGAATCGGCGAGTGATGGGGACCGCGCGCTTACTCGAGCTGCGTCCTGCGCGCCAGGGCGACCCCGACGTTACGCTCTACGTGAAGGGCTTCCTCAGCCGCGGCGAGGATCCCGACCGCTTCGGGAGCTGGCTGGCCTGCCACGAGCAGCTCGAGAAGACCCACGGCTGGGGGCGCCATGCCTTCGGCTACCACTGGCCGTCCGGACGCTTCGGAAAGCTCACTGCAGCCGTGGGTGCGGTCAAGGGTGTCGTCGATGTGATACGCGTGGTGCGCAACGTAAGACGCGCCGCCTCCCTGGGCCACCTGGGTTACATCGCCGGCGAGCAACTGGCAACGATCCTCGCGCTCTTCGTCTACCAGTACATGACCGCCTCGCGCAACGCGCGCGAGCTGGCGGACGAGCTGGCGGTTCAGCTCCGCGAACTCGCCGCGAGGGGCAAGGATGTCCGTGTGGTGGCCCACTCGCTCGGGTGTCGCCAGGTCATCGAGGCTGCCGCGCGACTCGACCCCGGGCTGCGCCCGGCCGAGATCCACCTGTGCGCACCTGCCGTGCGCGAGGACGATGTGGCCGACAAGCTCTCGGGCCTCGCCCGTGGCACGACCTTCCTGTACTACACCGAGAAGGATCGCGTCCTCGACCTGGCTTTCACGCCGCTGGCACGAGGCCGAGCCCTGGGCTTCGCCGGCCCGCGCCGCGCCCGCCAGCGCCTCCTGGCGCTCGACGTGAGCGAGTGCTTCGACTTCTGGGTGCACGGCGAGTACAAGGACCGCTTCTCTCGCCTCGTACCCTAGAGAGGCGGCGGCACTAGGCTCGGGGCATTAAGCGGGAGAGTTTTCGAGGGTCACGTCAAGGGGTACAACAAGGCCGTTGCGGCCCATCAAGCTGGCAATGCATCCGATGCAGCGTTACGGCTCGGGACAGGTGGCCATGAGGCACAGCTCAAAGTCCTCAAAGCAAGCAACCGCAGCTGCTGCAGCCGTAGTTACGCATAGTCGCAGGCATCCCAAGCGATCGGGATCCTGTCGGCAGGCTCTTGCGCAATCCCACCCTGCGTTGATGACCGGATCGCCACAGGCCCCCAAGTCAGCGCCGCATCCTCTAAGGCAACTTCTTATCGAGGTTGCATCCTTGACGGCACTCATTGGCGCTGCTTCGAGCGGTTCCGGCAACCGTAATCAACCCCCCGAACAGAAACGCGACGGCCAAACCGGTGAACCCGCGATGAGATGAGGTTCTGGTTGACGTGTGGTGCTCCTCCCCACACGCTATCAGCACTTACTCCCGTGCTTCTGCGCCCATTTTTGGCCCTACGCGATGTGGAAAGTCAACGGCGTTGTCAACTTAGCGTCGCCTGAGAAAGGCAGGACCGTGAAGCGGCTGACTGATTCGATTGTCTAGGGCGAGCGACACCCTGGGGGAAGAGCGGCAACTCCCGATGGCAAGGCTGAGCCCCCGGGAAGTGCGGAAGCCGCTCGCGAAGGCGGGCCCTCTAGGGGCGAGAGCCGCCCAGGTGGTCGCGCTGGATGGCCATGCTGATCACACGCAGGCCTCGGGGAAGACTCCCATGGGCCATCTTCTTATCCACACAGGAGAAGCCGTAGCGTCTTCGACCATGGCCCAGCTCCTTGACGCTCTGGACACGTGCTCTGCCACTGAACTCTCCGTGTCCATAGCAGAGGGTAGCCTCGATGAGCTTGCCCTTGGGGAGCGAATGGGAGGCGATGATCGCGAAGCCGGCCTGGCTCACCTCCAGCAGTTTGCAGCCCTTTTCCAAGCCAACGTTGGCGCTTAGATTCTTGGTGGCGACGGGGACGCGGTAACACGCGCGGCTCTCAGCACAGATGGGTTTACCCGATGTCCCGAGGCTGATCGCGGCTTTGGGATCGTCCTGTAGAACGTTCTCGATCCAGGCCAGCTCCTGCATGAACGTGCGCTCGACCTCGTAGTAGATCAAGACCTCCTGACCCGCCTTCGTAAGCAGGTTCTCCTCCTCGAGCTGCACGGTGTAGATCTTGTCTTCAACGGAAATGACCGTTCCGGGGTGAAGGATCTGCTCCCCGGACCCAGTCGGGATACTCACAAAGAGGTTCTTGGCAGGGCTCAACATGACAGGAGACTATACTCTCGCCAGTGTACACAGGATATGACCAGGTGAGTATCGACCCCGGGCCCAGCACCTTGAGCTAGCTCGATAACAAACATGCTGGCTCTAGCAGATTGAGATGAGGGGGAAATCTGGAGACTAGCCAAGGCCATGGCGGGTAGCAGCGGCGCTAGCGGAAGAACACGGCAAGCCATACGGTGGGGGTTCCGGCTTCGGTCCACTGGACCCTGTGCTTGCAACCCGCGGGCAACAGCAAACTATCGCCCGGCCCGAGAGTCACGATCTGCCCGTCTACGTAAGCCAGCCGCGCAGCACCCTGCAGAAGCATGACCCACTCGTGCTCGTCCTGCTCGTACCAGGTCCCTTCCGCGCTGCATTGACCGGTTGAAACGCTGCGTTCGATGCGTACACCTTCGCTGGCTACGATCGATTCGAAGATCTCGCCGCTCGCGTCGCTGCCCTCTCTCTCGAGCAGCGTACGCACGCTCCCGTGTGAGGTCGGGTGAATGCGTACAGGATCTGGGGCTCGGGATAGGGCTCCTCGAAGGCACGGAACCCACAAAAGCCGATCGCCTCTCCACCGTTGTAGGTGAGCCAGATGCCAACGCCACATTCG
>SMWZ01000102.1 GCA_004356455.1 Deltaproteobacteria bacterium | reverse complement strand
GCGACGGCGCTCGAGCTGGCCCGGCGGGGCTGCTCGGTGCTCGTCAACTACAGCCGCTCGCGCGAGGACGCCGAGAAGACGGCGGCCGAGCTCTCGGGCCTGGGCGTGCGCGCGCTCGCCTTTCAGGGCGACGTGGCCGAGGACTCGGCCTGCCGCGGCATGGTGGAGGCCGCGTTGCGCGAGTTCGGGCGGCTCGACATTCTGGTGAATAACGCCGCGACCACGGTATTCATTCCCCACAACGAGCTCGAGCGCGTGACGGATGACGACTGGGACCGGCTGATGGGCGTGAACGTGAAGGGGCCCTTCCAGTGCAGCCGGGCCGCGCGCAGCGCGCTCGAGGCTTCGGGCAGCGGCGAGATTGTGAACATCTCGAGCGTGGCGGGCAGCACCGGTGTGGGCAGCTCGATTCCTTACTGCGCCTCCAAGGCGGCGCTCAACGTCCTGACGCTGGCGCTGGCGCGGGTGATGGCCCCCAAGATCCGCGTGAACGGGGTGGCGCCGGGGGCGATTAAGGGCCGCTGGCTCAAGGCCGGGCTGGGCGAGTTGTACGACGCCGTGATGGAGGGAGCGCGTCAGCGCTCGGTGCTGCAGCGCGTGTGCGAGCCTGAGGACGTGGCGGCCGTAGTGCTGAGCCTGATCACGGGCTCGGATCTGGTCACGGGGCAGACGGTCGTCTGCGACGGGGGCATGACGCTCGCCGGCTGAGCCGGCTAGCCCTCGGGGTAGGGGTAAGGCTTCTTCCGCAGCTGCTCGCCGAATACCTTGCTGCTGCGCGCGGGTAGATCGCAGACGCGGTCTTCGCACACGTAGGCGGTGGGCGCGTCGCGCAGCGCACGCTTGCGCTCGAGCCAGGGAACTTCAGGCACGAGCGCCTTGGCCTCCGACTCCGACACGGTCACGAGCACGCGGTTGGGCAGGTAGACGCCGGCGAGCTCGCGCAGGAAGGGCTCGGCCCCGTCGCGGCCCTCGGGCGTGACGATCAGGATCTCCTTGGGACGGTCCAGCATGAAGTCGACCGCCTCGAGCATGCGCGCGTGGCCCGTGGGCGCCGCGTGCAGGGAGTCGGAGAAGACGCGTACGCACATCTCGGCGCGCATCTGGTAGTCCCCATCCGTAGTCAGCGTGTACAAGCGCAGCAGGTTCATTACCTCGATGGAGTTGCCGCTCGGTAGGGCGCCATCGCTCGCGGGCTTGGCACGCACCAGCAGCCGCTCGCCGTCGTCGGGGGAGATCCAGTAGCCACCCGCCTCGTCATCGAAGAAGCGCGCGTCGAGGTCGCGCTGGAGCGCACGCGTGTCCGCAAGCCAGCGCGCATCGCCCGTGGCCTCGAAGAGGTCGAGCAAGCCCGCCTCGAGGAAGGCGTAGTCGTCGAGCAAGCCCGTGCCGTGGGGCTTCTGGTTGCGCACGTAACGCGCCAGCTGCCCATGCGGCCGCGCGTGCTCGAGCAGGTAGGCGGCCGCGCGCGCGGCCTGCTCCACGTAGCGGGGCTCGCGCAGCACGAGGCCCGCGCGCGCGAAGGCGGAGATCATGAGGCCGTTCCAGGCCACGAGCTGCTTGTCATCCAGCAGGGGCGGCTCGCGTTTGGCGCGCTCCTGATACAGCTTCGCGCGGATCTCTTTCAACGCAGACGCGGTAACGGAGGGTGTCATGCCGTGCGCCGCAGCCAGCTCTTCGACCGAGAGATCGCGCCGCAGCACGTAGTGGGTGCGCTCGAAGTTGGGGCGCTTTCCGGCCAGCCCGTAAGCCGACAGCGCGAGCTTCGCGTGTTCGGGACCCACGGCCTCTCGCATCTGCTTGGGGGTCCAGACGAAGAAGACGCCTTCCTCGCCTTCGCTGTCCGCGTCGGTGGCGGAGTAGAAGGGTCCGTGCGGGGAGGTCATCTCGCGCGCCACGTAGTCGAGCACGTCGCGTGCCACCGCCGCGTAGGCCTCCTCGCTCGTGACCTGGAACGCCTCGAGATAGGCGACCACCAGCAACGCGTTGTCGTAGAGCATCTTCTCGAAGTGAGGGACGGTCCAGGTGGACTCGGTCGTGTAGCGATGGAAGCCGCCGCCCAGGTGGTCGTAGATTCCGCCGCGTCGCATGGCGTCCAGGGTCTTGCGCGCCATCTGCAGCAGCTCGGCGTCGCCCGTGCGGCGGTAGCTGCGTAGCAGTAACACGATGGGCAACGAGGAGGGGAACTTTCTGCTCCTGCTCAGGCCGCCGTTCTTCGCGTCGAAGCGCCGCTTGTAATGGGCGAGTGCGCGCTTGATGTCATCGCTGCCGGGTACGCCGACGGAGGGCGGGGGGGCGAGTGCCTCGCGGATCGTCTCGGCAATGGCGCTTGCCCGCAGGCCGGCCTTGAGGCGGTCCTGCGCGTAGAACCTGGAGAGCTGACGTAATACGGTCAGGAAGCCGCGACGCTTGCCGTTGGGCGAGTCGCGCGGCGGAAAGTAAGTGCCGCCGTAGAAGGGCTCGCGCGCGGGTGTGAGCCAGACCGTCATGGGCCAGCCGCCGCGCCCCGACATGGCGTGGATCGCGGCCATGTAGACGTCGTCGACGTCGGGACGTTCCTCGCGGTCGACCTTGATCGCAATGTAGTTTGCGTTCATGTACTCCGCGATCTCGGGGTCCTCGAAGGACTCCTCCTCCATCACGTGGCACCAGTGGCAGGTGGAGTAGCCGACGCTCAGCAGCACTGGGCGGTTGAGCTGCTCGGCCTGGGCGAAGGCCTCGTCGCCCCAGGGAAACCAGTTGACGGGGTTGTGCGCGTGCTGCAGCAGGTAGGGGCTCTGCTCGAGGATCAGCCGGTTGGTGTAACGCGGGCTGCCGTCCGGCATCCGATGTCGGGTCCGGGGCTGCGTACGGGACGGGGAGGTCTCGAGCGCTTGCGCCAGGCGCGCCTCGAGCTCGGGGGGGAAGGGGGCTGCGCCCGGCGGGGGGTCGGCGAGCGCCCCGCCCGCGAAAACGAGAGCGAGAAGCCAGCCGCCTAGGACACCCCGCACCGCGTTAGAGATCGATGGGATCGAGCGGCGGTGAGCCCGCGGGGGGCGTTGGATCGGGCCCCGTGCGCCGGGTCTTGACGGGAGGCTCGGGAGCCACCTCCTCGGGCGGGGGCGTGAGCACGCTGGGATCGTAGTAGTAACGCTCGGCCACGATCTTGCCTCCGCGCACCTCATGTACCGCCACCTCTTCGAATGCGACGCTGCGGCCGTCCTTAAACTTCAGATCCGCGTCCCACTGGATGGCGATGGTATTCCCCTTGATCCAGACGTTACGCGCCTTCCAGGTCTGCTGCTCGACGATGGACGTCCAGAAGGCGAGCTTCTGCTCGAGCCCCTCCAGGCCCACCACGGGCTCGCCCGGGCCGGGCTCGATCGATGAACACGATTCTGAGTAGAGATCGGCGAGCTTGAGCTGGCCCGGATTCTTGGTGACGCGCACGATCTTGCGCGCCACTGATTCCACCGAGGGCGTCTTATGGGTCGTCCGCTTGCCCGCGGCGCTCGCCGCCTTGCGCGGGGTGGCTTGCGCTTGAAGCTTGCTTACAGCCTTCGCGCGCGTGGATGTCTTGGCTGCGACCTTCTTCGTGCTCTTGCGTGCCGTTGCCATGTCTGCCCCCCTGAAGCTTCCCCTGAGCATCATACTAAGCTCTGGTAGTCTTCGCAGCCATGAACTCACACGCTTCTCTGGCGGTTCTGTCTCTGCTGGCATTGTGCTCCCTCGGGGCGGCGCGGAATGGGCCCGCGCGCAACGCCATCCTCTTCATCGGCGATGGGATGGCCATCTCCACCCTGACCGCGGCCCGCATCCACGGCCCCGGGCCGGGGGGGAAGCTGGCGCTGGAGCTGCCGCATGTCGCCCTGGTGCGGACCTACAGCCTGGATCGGCTGGTGAATGACAGCGCCGCCAGCGCCACGGCCATTCTGGCCGGCGAGCGCGTGCGGATGGGCGTGATCGGTATGAGCCCGGAGACGAAGCGAGCGTGCTCGCTGCCGAGGCGGCCCGATGGCTCACCGAACCCGGTTCATCCCTGCGTGCCGGCTGCTGTACCCATCCCCTCGCTGGCCGAGCTCGCCGCCCAGGCCGGTATGGCCGTCGGTGTGGTGACCAACACGCGCATTACGCACGCCACCCCGGCGGCGCTGTACGCGCACGTGGATGAGCGGGAGCTCGAGTCGGAGATCGCCGCACAGCTGGTCGCTCAGCGCGTGCTGAGCTTTGTGGTGGGCGGGGGCCGACGCTTCTTCAGCCCGTACGATCTGAGCGGGAGGCTGCGCGCGCAGGGCGTGACCTATGTGGTGACCGGCGCGGCGCTGGAGGCGGCGGTGCAGGCGAAAGCAGAGCGGATCGTGGCGCTGCTGGCTCCGGATCACTTCGCGTACACGGTGGATCAGCCCAGTGAGGGGGAGGCGCACACGCTGCCCTCGCTGGCGAAGCTCACAGAGCTGGCCGTGAGGCAGCTCTCGCGCAACGAGTCGGGCTACTTCCTGCTGGTCGAGGGTGGCCGCATCGATCACGCACAGCATGAGAACCGCGCGCGCGCGGCGCTGCAGGAGCTGCTGGCGTTCGATCAGGCGGTGGCGGTGGCGCGCCGCGCCACCGATGAGAAAGACACGCTAATTCTGGTGACCTCGGACCACGGTAGCCCGCTCGTGATTGCGGGCTACCCGCTCGTGGGCGATTCCATTCTGGGAGCGGCGCGCGGCCTCGGGATCGAACGCCAGGACGAGGACGGCGACGGACTGCCGGACTACCTGCGGACGGCCGACGGCAACCCCATGAACACGCTGCTGTTCGCGAACGGACCGCGCTCGGCGCTGCAGCTGCTGCTCGCGACGCACGAGGGCAGCGATGTGGTGGCCTCGGCGCGAGGCCCGGGCGCCGAGCAGGTGCACGGCTTCCTCGACCAGGTGGAGCTCTTCCGGGTGCTGCGCTCGGCGCTGGGGCTCTGAGTCGTGGCGCTCGCGCTGGCCGTGGTGGGGCTGGGGCGGGCCGGGCGTGCGCGCGTGAGCGCGCTCGAAGGTCATCCGCGCGCCCGGCTGGCGGCGACCGTCAGCCGTGAGCTCGGACCGGCTGAGGCGACGTTCGAGATCGTGCTCGAGGATCCCAACATCGATGGGGTGATCCTGTGCACGCCCAATCGCCAGCACGCGCCCGCCGTGCGCGCCGCCCTCGAGCGCGGCAAGCACGTGCTGGTGGAGTTCCCCTTGGCCGAGACGGCGGCTGAGGGCGCGGAGCTCTTCGCCTGCGCCCGACGCCACGAGCGCGTGCTCCACGTCGAGCACATCGAGCTGCTCTCGCCGAGCCAGAAGCATCAGCGGGAGCGTGTTCGCGAGCTCGGGGGTCTGCTCGGAGGGGGGCTGGTGTTTACGGCGCCGGACGAAGGTTGGATCGGCGATGCCGAGCGCGCCGGCTCGGCGGCGCTGCGGGCCGTAGCGCGCCTGCATCGTCTGGTGGATCTGTTCGGCGAGGCGCAGGTGCGCGAGGCGCGGGTCGAGCCGCTCGGCCGCGGCGGCTATCGGCTCGAGCTGGGGCTGGCCTTCCGCCGGGGGGGTGAGGCCCTTTTGATCGAGGAGCGCGGACCTGGGCTTCCGCGCCAGACGCGCTGGGCGCTGCGCTGCGAGCATGGGCGGCTCGAGGATCCGCCGCGGGAGCCGCCCGGGGCGCTCTTCCGTGAGGACCTGGACCACTTCATCGCGCGTGTGGAGAGCGGGCTCGAGCCGTACGTGTCGGAGGCGCGGGTGCTGCACGTGCTGGGGCTGGTCGATCAGACCGACGCGCAGACGCGAAGCTAACTGCCGTCGAGGTGCAGCAGTTCGCGCAGCTGCGCGTGGGAGTCCACCACCGCATGGGCGTCCGGTAGGTCGCTCGTGTCGTCGTTCTGCCAGCGAATGCGCACGCTACGCATGCCCATGCCGTGGGCACCGGCGATGTCGGAGCGCCGCAGGTCGCCCACGTGCAGCGCCTGTTCCGGCCCGACCCCAAGCGGGTCGAGGGCGGCCTGAAAGATGCGCGGGTTGGGCTTGGGCACTCCCGCCTCGTTCGAGAAGATGAGCACCTCCAGGAACTCGAGCAGGCCCTCGCGCTGCAGCAGCTGGCGTACCACGCGACCCGGGCTGTAGCCGGTATCGCAGATCAGCGCGCGCCGGATCTCGCGCCGCGCCAGCTGCTCGAGCGTCTCGCGCGCGCCGTCCAGCGCCCGCACCTCCTGCTCGAGCGAGGCCTCCGCCAGCTCACACCCCAGCCGCTCCACCGCCGCGCGCTCGTGGATGCCGAAGGCTTCGAGTCCCCAGCCGGCCATGTCGGTTGCGTCGCTGGAGATGCCCGCCTGCCACTCGCGCCAGTGCCGCAGCCAGACCTCACGCAGCGCGTCGCTGGCCCGCTCCTCCGTGACCTCGACCCCGTGCTGCTGCAGGCATTTGCGAAAGATCTCTCGGCGCGCCAGCGCCCCCTGCTCGCGCTTGGGCTCGTAGATGAGTGTGCCCCAGCAGTCGAAAGTCACGGCGTGCAGATCGCGATGCATGCGCCTGAATCTACGCCCGGATATGCTTCGCGCCAGCAATGCGGTTCCTGTGCATGCTTTTGGCGCTCGTATGTCTGGCCTGCGAACGGTCCCAGGACGCACAGCCCGAGGCTTTTCAGGTCGGGCTGCTCACGCCCGGCTCCATCCGGGACGCGGGCTGGAACCAGAGCGCCTACGAGGGACTGCTGCGCGTGCGCGAGGAGCTGGGCGCGGAGATCGCGCACCAGGTGACCCGTACCCCGCAGCAGGTCGAGGAGGGCTTCCGCGACCTCGCGGCGCGCGGCTTCGAGCTGGTGTTCGGGCATGGCTTCGAGTTTCAGGACGCGGCGGCCAAGGTCGGGCGCGAGTACCCCGACACGGTCTTCATCACCACCAGCGGCTCCACCGTGCGCCCCAATGTGTCGCCCATCGTGTTCGAGCTGGAGCAGGCCACCTACGTGCTCGGGTACGTGGGGGCCTCGATCTCGCGCCGGGCGCGGCTGGCGGCGGTGGGCGGTGTGAAGGTGCCGTCCGTGGCCAGCACCTTCATGGCGTTCGAGGCAGGGGCCAGGGCCGCGCGCTCGACGGTGCGCGTGTCGGTCTCCTACATCGGCAGCTGGACCGACGTCTCGGCCGCGCGCGAGGCCACGCTGGCAGCCATCGCCGAGGGGGTGGACGTGCTGATCCACAACCTGAACGAGGCGGCGCACGGCTTCTTCCAGGCGGTGAGGGAGTCCGAGGGCGTGCTCGCCTTCGGCGCGAATCGTAACCAGAACGCGCTGGCGCCCGAGCATGTGCTGGCCTCGGCGACCATCGACATTCCGCAGGCGCTGCTGCTGGTTGCGCGCGAGGTCGAGTCGGGCAGCTTCCAGCCGCGCTCAATCCGCTTCGGCCTGCGTGACGGTGTGATCCAGATCGAGTGGAACGAGGGCCTGCTCGCGCGCGTGCCCGCGGACGTGAAGCGGGAGGCGGACGCTCTCGTGACGCGAATCAAGGAGGGGGCGCTCGAGGTTCCGCGCGCGGGGTTCTGAGCATTGACCCAGGTCGCGCTCCGCAACGTGTACAAACGCTTCGCTGCGACCGAAGCGCTGCGCGGGGCCAACCTGGAGCTCGAGCCGGCGGAGATTCACGCGCTGCTGGGCGAGAACGGCGCGGGCAAGTCGACGCTGGTGCGCGTGCTCTACGGCCTGGTGGAGCCCGACCGTGGTGAGGTCCGGATCGACGATGAGCCGGTGTCGATCACCAGCCCGCATCACGCGCTCGCGCTGGGTATCGGCCTCGTGCACCAGCATTTCATGGGCGTGCCCGCGCTGAGCGTGGCCGAGAACCTGATGCTGGGGCAGCACGGGTCGCTGGCGCGGCGGCACGCGGCCGCGTGCGAGCTGCTTGAGCGCTATCAGCTCGGGCTGGATCCGGACCGGCCCGCAGGCGAGCTCGCCGTGGCCGAGCAACAGCGACTCGAGATCGTGCGCGCGCTCGGCCGCGATGTGAAGCTGCTCATCCTGGATGAGCCCACGGCCGTGCTGGCGCCCTCTGAGGTCGAGCTCCTGCTGGCCTGGCTGTCGGGGCTGCGCGAGGAGGGCCGCACGGTGCTGCTCATCTCGCACAAGCTGACGGAGGTCAGCTCGCTCTGCGACCGCGTGACAGTGCTGCGTCACGGCCTGAACGTGATCACGCGCGAGGTAGCGGGCCTCGATGCCGCGCAGCTGGGCCGCTTCATGCTGGGCGAGGCGCCGCCACCGCCGGGACAGCCGCCGCAGACGCAGCCCGGCCAGGTTGCACTCAGGCTCGAGGCTGTGCGAGCGCAGGGGCTGAGCGGGATCGAGCTGGAGCTGCGCTCGGGAGAGATCCTGGCGCTGGGGGGGATCGACGGAAACGGACAGGGTCCGCTCGAGCAGGTGCTGGCGGGCGTGCGCACGCTTCACTCGGGGAGCATCGAGCTGCTGTGCCCGCCCCTGGCGCTGCTCTCCGGCGAGCGGGAACGCACGGGCCTGGTGCTGGAGCTCGCGATCGAGGAGAACCTGGCTTTGCCCCAGGCGGCACATCGCCACGGCTTTCTGAGCCCACGCGCCCTGCGCGGCAGCGCTTTGGACATGCTGCAGCGTTTCGGGATTCGCGCGCGCCCCGAGCTTCCCGCACGCGTACTCTCGGGCGGCAACCAGCAGAAGCTGTGTGTGGCGCGCGCCTTGTGCGGCGGCCCGGGAGTGCTGGTGGCGGTGAACCCGACACGTGGGCTCGACGTGGCGGGCACCGCGCTGGTGCGGGAGGAGATCCGCAGCCTGACGGCCAGCGGCTGCGCGGTGCTGCTCATCTCCACCGATCTCGACGAGGTGCTTGAGCTCGGCAACCGCATCGCCGTCTTCTTTCGCGGCGCGCTGCTGCCGTTGGATCCAGCGCACCACGATCGCGCTGAGATCGGCCGCCTGATGCTGGGCGAGGGAGCGGCGTGAGGGGCTGGCGCAGCGTGCTCGCGCCGCTGGGCGCGATCGGAATCGCGCTGGTCGCGCTGGGCCTGCTGCTGCTGCTGCTGGGGGCCGATCCGCTGCGCGCGCTGGGCGCGCTCATGGGCGGTGCCTTCGGTGATCGCAACGCGCTCGAGAACACTCTTCTGCGTATGTGTCCGCTGCTGCTGGTGGGGCTGGGCGTGGCCCTGGCCTTCCGCTGCGGCGTCTGGAACATCGGCGGAGAAGGGCAGCTCTACCTGGGCGCGCTCGCGGCCAGTGCGCTCGCCACGCGCGTACTGCCCGACGCACCTGCGCTGCTGCTGCTGCCGCTGGTCGTGTTGGGCGGAGCGCTGGCCGGTGCGCTCTGGGGGGGCATAGCGGCGGCGCTGCGCGTAGGCCGCGGGGTGTCCGAGGTGCTCTCCACCATCCTGCTCAACTTCGTCGCGCTCTTGCTGGTGGCGTATGCGGTGCACGGGCCGCTGCAGGAGGCCAGTGGCGCCTACCCGCAGAGTGACCTGTTCCCGCTGGCAGCGCAGCTCGGCTTGCTGCCGGGCACGGGGCGGGTGCACAGCGGGCTGGTGCTGGCGCTGCTGCTCCCCGCCGCACTCTGGTTCGGGCTCTTTCGCACGGCAGCGGGACTGCGGCTGCGTGCGGTGGGACTGGCGCCGGAGGCCGCACGCTACGCGGGCATCCGACCCGAACGCGAGCTGGTGCGGGTGCTGCTGATCTCGGGCGGGCTCGCGGGTCTGGCCGGCGCGCTCGAGGTGAGCGGCGTGACGGGGCGGCTGTTCGAGAATCTCTCGTCCGGCTACGGCTTCACGGCAATCGCGGTGGCCCTGCTGGCGCGCCTGCATCCGCTGGGGGTGCTGCCAGCCGCGGCGTTCTTTGCCGCGCTCTCGACGGGAAGCGGGGCCATGCAGCGCGTGGCCGCGGTGCCCGCGGTCACGGTGCAGCTGCTCGAGGCGCTCGTGATCCTGATCTCGGCCAGCTTCGCGCTGCCGCGGCGGACGGACTGAAGGACGAAAGAACGTAATGGACGCCGGAACGCTCGCGTTACTGCTCTCGCTGCTGCGCCTGACCACGCCCCTCTGCATCGCGGCCATGGGCGAGCTGGTTGCGGAGCGCGCGGGGGTGCTCAACATCGGGATCGAGGGCATGATGCTGGTGGGGGCGTTGGTTGCTTTTGCTGTCGGCGTCTCTACCGGCTCGGGCCTGCTCGCTGTGCTGGGTGGGATCTCGGCCGGCGCGGCGCTGGCCGCGTTGTTCGCGGCCTTCGTGCTCTGGCGGGGCGCGGATCCGATCGTGTGCGGGGCGGCGCTTAACCTGTTTGCACTCGGCGCGACCGGAACCTTCTATCGCGTGCTCTTCCCGCCTGAGCTGGCACATGCCACAGCGCCGCAGCCGGGCGCGCTCGTCTTCGTCGTGCTCACCGGCTTGCTGGTGCTTGGCGTGGGTCTCTTTCTCGCGCGCACGCGGCTCGGGCTGGCGCTGCGCGCGGTGGGTGAGCGCGCCGACGCGGCGCACGCACAGGGCGTGCGCGTGCTACGCATCCGCTGGGCGGCCACGCTCTTCGGCGGTGCCTGCGCGGGGCTGGCGGGGGCGACGCTGGTGCTCTGGATCGCCGACACCTTTGTCGAGGGAATGACGAGCGGGCGCGGCTTTATCGCGCTGGCGCTGGTGCTCTTCGGAGGCTATCGGCCCCTGCGCATCGTGGCTGGCGCGCTCCTCTTTGGTGCGGCCAGCGCGCTCCAGTTTCGGCTGCAGGCGCGCGGGCTGGAGATCCCTTACGGCCTGCTACTGATGACCCCCTACCTGCTGACGCTGGCGGTGCTCGCGCTCTTCGCGAGCCGCGTGCGTCCCCCGGCCGATCTGGCGCGCCCCTTCCGTCCCCGCGTCTAGTCTTAGCGCGCTAGCGGCGAGCGCGACTGGCCGGGTAGCGGCGGGTCAAGCCCGCCTGCCGGCACGGCAAAGCTCCGCTTTGCCTTATCGCCTGCGCGCGGGCGCCGGACTTCGTCGGCGCCCTAGTTGATAACCAGGCGTGCGAGGCTGTCCTCGAGCCCGCCCGGCCGACTGTGCAGGCGCCACACGCGCGCCTGCTCCTCGATCAGCGCTGAGAGGTCCCGCCGCAGCTCCTCGAGCGGCGGGCCCCGGTTGAGCGCGATGTGTTCGAGACGCCAGGCGCCGTGGCGCGCGAGCGCCGCGGCCTGGCGCAGCTCGCCTGGCGCGAGACGCTCGCATTCCTCCTCGAGGGTCTGCACCACGCCGGCCAGTTCGTTCGCGTTCGTCTCGCCCCAGGCGGGAAAGCGTCCCCTGAGCGGCGTGAGCAGCGCCAGCGCCAACGGACTGCCGTTTAGCGTGTGTAGCCCGAGCTGCTGGTACACAGAGCCCAGACGTATCAGCGCCCGAGAGGTGTCGGGATCGCCCACGAGGAAGAGCGCGAGCTCCGGCTCCAGCTCGAGCTCGGCGTTGGTCTCGGCGCACCAGCTCACCGCCGCTCCGTAGGCCAACGCGGGCAGCGAGACGCTCGCGGGCTGAAGGTGGCCGTTGTCGCCCCAGTCGGTGATCAGCAGGCCGCGCGCGCCGTACGCGAGCCCCGT